>JBPCOE010000065.1:0-48348 GCA_051000605.1 Jatrophihabitans sp. | reverse complement strand
CTGCTCATCGATCGCGTCCAACGAAGCGTCCTCGGCAGGGAAATCTCGGGTCTCGCTGCGCTCTGTCACTCCAGTCACAAGTGCCTCCTACGTCTCAGGAGTTACACCGTTGAATTTACAGTCCCCCTCAAGTCCCTGCGAGCGAGTTGGACGGCGCTGGTCGTTGGGCTCAGCACCGTGCGCTGCGAGAGCTCTCAGCGGTGCGCTGCGACGATTCGAGGGTGACGGCATCCCGACGCTCGGTTCTTGCTCTCGCCGGCCTGGCGGCGGCATCCGCTGCGGCGGGGTGCAGCCGCGGGTCGCGCGATGCCCGCGGTCGAGGCAGCGCGACGCCTGTCGATACGGCCGCTGCGTCGTCCGCGCCGCCGGTCACGCCGTCAGTGAGCCCGCCGTCGCCACCGTCATCAAGTCGACCGCGAGTCGGGCCTGCGGTGGAATACGCGCACGGTCCGCGCACCCGCAGGGAGGTCGCGCTGACCTTCCACGGCGCTGGCGATCCGGCAATCGTCCGGGACCTCCTGTCGATTTTCGCCGCGCACGGAGCGACGGTTACCGTGCTCGGCGTAGGCACCTGGCTGGCCGCCAACCACGGAATCGCGCGCGAGATCGTGGGGATGGGCCACGAGCTGGGCAATCACACCTACCGGCACCTGGACATCGACAGCCTCGACGCCGCTTCGGCGCGCGATGAGATCGTGCGCTGTCGTGACGTCCTCGTGTCACTGGTGGGTTCGGGAGGCGCGCATTTTCGTCAGTCGCAGGCACGAACCGCCACACCATAGGTACGCAAGCTGGCCGGCGCGGCCGGATACCCGGTATGCCTGTCGTATGACATCGACTCTCTCGACTACACCGACCCCGGTGCGGCGGCGGTGCGGGCCAACGTCGGCGCGACGAGACCCGGGTCGATCGTGAGCATGCATTTCGGCCATCCCGGTACCGTCGCGGCGATGCCACACATCCTCACTGATCTGGCCGAGCGTGGCCTGCGCGCAGTCACCGCCAGCCGTCTACTCCGTCCATGACGCGACGTGCCGGATGGGCCGCCCTGTCGGCCTCGTGCGCGCTGCTGGCCGCCTGCACAGCAAGTGCGAGCACGCACCGGGGTCCGAGCGCCGCACCCGGGTCAGTGACCCCAGGCGCGACGTCGAGCCTCCACACGGCAAGCACGTCACCGCCGCACGCCGGGCTGGCCGGCATGCCGGCGTTGCTCAACCCCCACGATGTCTACGCTGCCGATCGTCCCGGCCGGTTGAGCGCGACTGTCACGCGCGACCACGCCTACGTCTATGTGCCCGACACCAACAGCAACGACGTGTACGTGATCGACCAGCACACAATGAGGGTGATCACGAAGGTACCCGGCGGCAACGAGCCGCAGCACGTCGTGCCGTCCTATGACTTGCGGATGCTCTACGTCACCGCCGACAAACCGGGCGCCGGCGGCCTTACCCCGATCGACCCGCGAACCGGCCAGCCGGGTGCCCGCATTCCGGTCGACGACGCCTACAACATGTATTTCACCGCGAACGGGCAGTACGCAATCGTTGTGCAGGAGGCGTACACCCGGCTCGCGTTCTACAACCCGCACACCTGGGTGCGCCACGACGTCCTGTCGATCCCGTCCTGCCTGGGGATCGACCACATGGACTTCAGCGCCGACGGAACGAGGCTGCTCGTCAGCTGCGAGTTCGCGAACCGGATTGCGATCGTAGACGTCGCCACGCACAAGCTGATCAAGACCGTTCGGTTATCCGCCGCCCCGCACGGCATGCCCCAAGACGTCAAGCTGTCCCCGGACGGCACGCTGTTCTACGTCGCCGACATGACCGCCAACGGCGTCTACGTCCTCGATGCGAAGACCTTCGAGGTCATCCGGTTTCAGCCCACCGGCAAGGGAGCCCACGGACTGTACATATCTCGCGACTCACGACGGATGTTCGTCACCAACCGCGACGAGGGCACCATCAGCGTCATCAACCTCGCAACCAGCCGCCCTCAGGCGAAATGGAGGTTGCCCGGAGGTGGTAGCCCAGACATGGGCAACCTCTCCGCCGACGGCAAGATCCTCTGGCTCTCGGGCAGGTACAACAATGTCGTCTACGCCATCAACGCCGTCAGCGGGCACCTGATCACCAAGATCCCCGTGGGTTCCGGTCCGCACGGACTATGCGTATGGCCAGTACCAGGTCGTTACTCCCTCGGCCACACCGGCATCCTTCGGTAACTCCTCCTCCGCGTTCGGCAGCGCCGAGACACGGTGATGTGCCGCGACCCCGCGATCGCGGGTCTCGGAGATGCTGCTTCGCGGACCGCGAGCCGTGGTCGATCGCGCAACGATCACGGCTCGATCATCGTCGCCCCGGACCGGCTCAGTAGATGCCGACGGCCATGCCGATGCCGACGTAACTGAACCAGTGCACGCCGAGCAGGAGACGGCTGTCGGCGACGGAGGCCGATAGACCGAATGCGAGCAGCCACGGCCAGCAGGATCGGCTGGTCAGGGTCAGGAGTCCGAACAGAGCGAAGAAGACGGCGGTCACGGCGACGGAGTGTCCGGACGGGAAGGAGTAGCTGGTCCCGTGCACGCCGGCGACCGCGCCGGGCGCGGGAGAATTCGCGGTCGGTGGTCGGTCGCGGTGGACCACGGCCCGGATGAGGAAGACCAGGCCGTCACCACCGACGTAGGCCAGCAGCGGCGCGAGGGCACGATTGGCTACCCACCCCACGTGTCGCCCGATCAGCGCTAGCCCGAGTCCCATGCCCAGCACGAACAAGATCACGCCCGCGCCGGCCAGAGTGGTCAATGTGCGGCCCAGCGGGTTTGCGCGCAGCGATCCCCGTGCGGCGAGCTCACGGGAAAGATGAAGCAGCCAGATCGGTGTAACTCACACGGCTTCGGCGCGCCGCGACAAGATCACCACTCCGACGCTCATCAGGGCGAAACCGGCGATCTGGCCGGCCAGCGGAAGCGGACGGGTGGCGGTCGTCTCGCCGAATGCGGCGGCGCCGACGGCGATGGAGACGACGGGGTCGACGATGGTTACCAGCGGAAGCGATGAGGCCAGCGGCCCGGCGTTGAATGCCAACTGGTTGACGACGATTGCGGCGACCACGATCACCAGGAACGCGTACAGGGGCCAGGTCGTGAGCGCGTCGACGCCGTCGTGGGTGAACGTCCCGACACTGGACTTGATGAGCGCGGCCAGCAACCCGTAGGCGGCTCCTGCACAAAATCCCAACCAGGCGGCGCGGTGATCAGGACGGCGTGCGGCAGCGGCGACACCGACACCGGCTGCGACGAGCACGATGCCGACGCACCAGGCGAGGATGACGAGGTTAGCCGTCGAGTGTCCCGCGGCCGGTCCAGCGGTCGTTTGAAAGATCACCAGTCCGCCTACGACGGCAGCCGCTGCGCTCACATCGACCCGGCGAATAGCGCGCCGGTCGAGTACCCGGCTGAGCGGTAGTGCAAAGAGCAGTGTTGAGACCAGCAACGGCTGCACGACCGCGAGCCGGCCACTGGACAAGGCCAGCACGTGCAGCCCGAACCCCGCGAGGCCAGCAGCGGCGCCGATGATCCAGAAGGGATGCTGCAGTACCCGGCGCAGTGTCGCGTCGCTCGCGCTGCTACCGGCACGATGTTGCAGCACGCTCGCTACCGCGAGGAACAGCGCCGATCCGAGCGCAGCGAAGATCGACAACACGGCGAGACGCTGCGCTCAGCGCGCCGGCGACACGGGTAACACGTCGTGGTAGGCCGTCACGCCCATGATCTGGTCGACGGTCGCGAACGACCAGCCGCGGTCCGCGAGCGTGTCGATCGTCCGAGCTACTGCGTCGAGCGTGGGGCGGCGATCTGCGCTGCGCCCGTTGTAACCGTCGTGAAATATGAGCATCCGGCCGGGCGTCGCGCGAGCGACTGCCCGCACGGCTATCCGACGCCCGCTCGGCTGGGCGACCTCCATCGGGTGGCAGAACGTTCCGGATACCGGCTGCATGCCGTGCCTGCGCAGGAGTCGGAATGTGGCAGGCGTGCGCACCAGCCAGGGCGGCCGGTACAGGCGAGGGCGAAGCTGCAGCTTCTCGCCGAAGACGTCCTGCGCGCGGCGGATCTCGTCGTCGATGTGGCGTGCGGTGAAACACTTGTGCAGATCATGCGAGTAGCTGTGGTTCCCGAGGACATGCCCGGCGGCGAACAGGGCGCGCGACGCGTCCGGGCAACGCGCAACCGCACGGCCCACCTGAAAGAAGGTGGCGCGCACGTCGCGCGCTTCGAGAATGCGCGCGAGCCGCGTGGTGAAAGGCTCGTTCGGGCCGTCGTCGAAGGTCAGTGCGACGGTAGGGGAATGCGCGGACTGGGCGCCGCGATTCGGAAAGCTGCCGAAAGCCTGCGATTGCGAGGACATCACCGTCCAGTACGTGCCCACCCCGATGGCCGAGGCCGCTGCTGTCGCTGTGGCGGTGCGGTTCATACGATGTCGACCGGCGAGAGCCGCCAGCTCAATGCCAGCACTGCGACAGTGATCGCGAGCGCCGCCGTTGACCGTCGGCTCCGCACGACGCCGTTCGGCGTCGAGGGTCGGACGGCCGGGGCCGACCCGAGCAACGGTCGGCGCGCTAGACGGTTCACGTAGTAGGCGCAAAAATAGAAGTACAGGCAGGTGACGAAGATGTTGTATGTCAGCCCGCGTCGCAACCTGCGCGACGATGTGAGTGACACTCTGTCCGCATCGAAATGCACGGGCCCGCTGCGGCGCAGGCTGCGCAGGAGCCCGAGCTCGTCGCCGCCCTGGGTGAGCCTGGTGTCGTAGCCGCTCCAGGCCGAGCGGCGGAACGCGATGTTGGTGGCGCTGGCGTAGAGGACCCGGTTGGTTCGTCGGTACACCCACCTCGTGATACCGAACAGAATCCGGGTGTAGGGGGCACTCCACCAGGGGCCCTCGACGAACCAACACGGCCCGCAGGTCGCAACCAATTTCGGCTGAGCGCGGAGTGTCGCGTCAATCTGGGACAGCCATGTCGACGGAAATGTCGTGTCGGCGTCGGTTGAGACGACGACCTCGCCGGTCGCTGCCGCAGTGCCGCGCTGCCTGGCGTGACACACACCCCGGACGGGTTCGTGGATCACCCTAGCGCCGTAGGCGCGGGCAATCGCGGCGGTGGCGTCGGTGCTGGCGTTGTCGACCACGATCAATTCGACTCGTCCGGCGAAGTCCTGCCCGATCAGCGAGGCGAGGCAGGCTGCGATGCCGACTTCCTCGTTGAAGGCCGGAATGACCACCGAGATCTGCGGTTGTCGATCGCACAGCTGGTCGGCCAGCGCCGCTGGATCCGTCGAGTTCATGAGTCCTTTGTGGTGGTCCAACCTTGTATCCCGCTGCCGCCAAGCTGCCTGTTACCTGTGAACCCTCTCGCGCTCAGGGCAGGGCCGCCGGAATGGCGGCCAGCGGAAGCGTGACGCGGAAGCAGGCGCCCTCGCCGGGGGAGGTCTCCAAGTCGACGGTTCCACCGTGCCCTGCAACGAGTGCCGCGACGATCGCGAGACCGAGACCGGTGTTGTCATCGCTACGGGTCCGCGCCGCATCGGCCCGGTAGAAGCGCTCGAAAACCCGCGCGGCAGCTTCCTGCGTCATTCCGTGGCCCTCGTCAGCAACCGAGACGGCGACCGTGGGCTCGCCACCGCGCTGCTCGCCGCAGGTATCTACCCGGACGCTCACCGGTGTACCGGTCGCGGTGTGCTTTACCGCGTTTGTGACCAGATTCGCCAGGACCTGCCGAAGCCGGGCTTCGTCGCCCAGCACGATCGGCGGCGGCTCGGTCGAACCGACCTCGAGCGCGATCACGCGATCGTGGTCCCGGGCTTGCGCATCGTGCACCGCGTCACGCGCGAGTGCAAGAATGTCGACCGGTGCCCGGGCGAGCGGCCGTTCCTGATCGAGGCGGGCCAGGAGCAGCAGGTCCTCGACGAGGAGGCCCATACGCTTGGATTCGTCCTCGATCCGCAATATCAACCGACCGACGTCATCAGGTTCGGCGACAGCGCCCTGCCGGAACAGCTCGGCGAATCCGCGGATCGAGGTCAGCGGGGTGCGTAGCTCGTGGCTTGCGTCGGCGACGAACCGGCGCATCCGTTCCTCGGAGTGTCGTGCTTCGGTTTCGGAGCGTCGCATCTGTTCCTCGGACTGGCGGGCGGCCTCTTCGGAGGCAGCCCGGCCCGCGAAGGCAGCTTCGATCTCACCGAGCATCGAGTTCAGGGCAATGGACAGTTGGCCGACTTCGGTGCGTGGGTCAGCATCCGGCACCCGGTGCGACAGGTCCCCTTCCGCAATCTTCGCCGCGGTGCGCTCGACGCCGCGCAGCGGGCGGAGGCTCGCGCGCACAACGACGTACCCGACGCCGGCAAGTATGACGACAGCGACTGCGCCGATAATCAGGAAGAGTCCGGTCAGACGATCCACGGTGTTTTGCACATCGCGAAGACTCTGGGCGATGAGCAGCGTGCCGTTCGACCCGTTGGCCAGCACGACCGGTGCGGCGAGCACGCGCCAGCTCTCGTCGCCATGGACGGCGTCGGTGGTGAAGCTCCGGGTGCCTCTGGCCGTACTCTGCGGGCCCGAGAAGTGCGGTAGCTTCGGTAGCGGTTGGCGCGGGTCGACCAGGTTGCTCCGGGGTCCGTACACGATGGCACCGCGCGCACCCGTCACCGCAACGACGTATGCGCTCGGCAGTCGGAAGGAGCCGTTGTCCCCCCCGCCTGCGACGTCCGCCTGCTTGGTGATCCGCCCGACCTGATGTTCGGCGATGGGAGTCTTTACCGACGCCAGCTGGGCGTCGACACGGCCGACCAGATAGTGGCGCAGTGTTGTCGCAGCGACCAAACCGGACCCGGTGAGAGCGGCAATGACCAACAGCAACAGCGTCGCGACAAGCTTGACGCGAAGCGGGGTGCGGGAGAACGCGCGGCGCGTCCAGCTAGCGGTTGCTCCGGGCGCGCCCGTCAAGCGTTTGAACCATGCCGGCAGTGCTGACTTCGTCATGCCGAAGGGATGCGCAGCACGTAGCCGACGCCTCGCAGCGTGTGCAACAACCGCGGCTCGGTCGTGTCGATCTTGCGACGGAGGTACGAAACATACGACTCCACGACGTTGGCGTCACCGCTGAAGTCGTAATTCCACACATGGTCCAAGATCTGCGGCTTGCTCAGCACCCGGCCGGCATTCTCCATGAGATAGCGCAGGAGCTTGAATTCTGTGGGCGACAACGCCACCTGTGCTCCGCTCTTCCAGACCTCGTGAGTCTCGTCGTCCAGCTCGATGTCGGCGAACGTCAGCCGAGGGACTGACTGGGACGCGGATGAGGTTGCGGCGCGGCGCAGCACTGCGCGGATGCGGGCGATGACCTCGTCCAAGCTGAAGGGTTTGGTGACGTAGTCATCGCCGCCGACCGTCAGACCCGTGACCTTGTCTGCAGTGGCGTCGCGCGCCGTCAAGAACAGGACCGGACAACGATTCCCCTCCGAGCTCAAGCGGTGGACGACTTCAAACCCGTCGATGCCCGGCATCATCACGTCGAGCACCATCAGATCAGGCTGGAACTCGCGCGCCCGACGAAGTGCGTGGTGACCGTCCACCGCGGTGGCGACCTCGAAGCCGGCATAGCGCAGGCTCGCCGAAAGCAGCTCGACGATATTCGGGTCGTCCTCCACCACCAGCAATCGCGCTTCCGCAATCGGCACCGCTGCCATGCTGGCGTTCTCGGGCGTTCGAACGTTCACCTGTCCAGTGTCGACTCCGAACCTGCCCGATCGCTGAGCGTTACCTGGCAAGTCGCTGACCGGAACGGCAAGCGGCCCGTATCCGTGCAGCGTCGCCTTCACCGTGTCCCCGCACTCCCTGCACCACTACTTCGGTTCCAGCCTCATCGCCACCGGCGCCGCTCGATCGTCGCCGTCTCTCGCTGGCTCGGACACTGGTCACCCGAAATCACTGGCGCGTCTCAGCTAACTGATGCCAGCGACGAAGACGCCGGGCGCTACCGGGCGCGCGGGACCTGCTGCGCGCGTGCGCCGGCCGCGGCCTGGACGTCGTGCTCGACCAGAGTGGTCTCGACGCCGATCATGTCCCGTTCGTCGGCGACGCGGTGTGCCCTCGCTGACGTCTGACGGCTCAGTCCTCGCTGACGTCGATGAGCACCTTGCCGACGACGCCGCCCTCGACGGCGGCGTGCGCCTCGGCGGCCCGATCGAGCGGGAAGTGGTGCAGCGGCAGGCCGGCGTCCTCGCCGACGCGGGCTGCGCCGTCGAGCACGGCGGCGGCGACGTCCTCGACGGCGATCTTCTTCGCTGCCGCGGGAGCGGCGTAGAGCAGCACGAACTGCCAGCGGGCGTTCGTCTGCATGGACGGGCGCACCGGCAGTGCGAGGTCCTGACCACCGTCGTCGGCGTAAACCGCGACCGAGCCGTTCGGGGCGAGCACCTGCACGTCGATGCCAGCGTTGGCGGCAGCGGCGACCTCGACGATCGTGTGGACGCCGGCGGGAGCGATGCGTCGCACCTCGGCGACGACGTCCTGCTCGTTGTAGTTGACGACGTGATCGGCTCCCGCCGCAGCGGCGAGCTGCGCCTTGGCCGGCGTGCTGATCGTCGTGATCACTGTGGCGTCCGACCACCGCGCGAGCTGGATGGCGGCGTTGCCGACCGCGCCGGCACCACCGCTGACCAGCACTGTCCGGCCTGCCAGCGTGCCGGGCCCGAGCCGCGTCGGGCCGTCCTCGGTGACGGTGAGCGCGCGGTGTGCCGTAACGAACGGCACGCCCAGACTCGCGCCGAGGTCGAACGAGGCGATGTCGGGCAGCAGGACGACCTGCCGGGCCGGGACGATCGCGAACTCCTGAGCGGTCCCGTCCGGACGCTGGAAGGCGGATTCCCATACCCAGACGCGCAGGCCCAGCAACGCCGCCTCGACGCCGTCACCGATGGCGTCGACGACGCCCGAGCCGTCCTGGTCCGGGACCTGTGGCGGACGAACCGCTTCGCCGGGTGCGCTGCCGCGGCGTGACTTCCAGTCCGTCGGATTGACGCCCGAGCGGCGGATGCGCACCCGCACCTCGCCCGGCCCGGGCTCGCGAACCGCCCGGTCGGTGAGCTGCAGAACGTCTGGGTCGCCAGTGCGTTCGTAGATAATTGCGCGCACGATTCCTCCGTTGGGTCAGGTGGGGATGCGCAGGCCGGCGGCGGCGGCCCGCAGCCGCTGCTCCGCGTCGAGTTCACGCTGATATAGGACGCCATAAGTGAAACCGTTCTCGTCGCGGACCGTGCCGGCCCGAGTGCCGAGCCGCCGGATCACCTCGGCCGATACGACGGCGTCCTGGTGCTCGCCGAGGACGTCCTGCACCTCTTTGTATTTCTTGATCTTCTTCTTGTCGCCACCGTGGGACGCCAGCTCGGCGGCGTAGCGCGCGCGCTTGGCCGCCTTGCGGGCGCGGTGCAGCTCGTCTGGATCGGCGCCGCGCACGGCATGACGTAGCCGCCTCGAGGCTGTGTGCGTTGCCTTGTCGGCCAGGCGACGCACCTCGGTGCGCCGGATCCCGGGGGCGACGTGAGTGCCGTCGGCGATCGCGGTGACCGTATCGAGCAGGTGCCGGTAGCGGTCGGTGGCCAGGGCGGCCGAGACGTTGTGAAAGGCGATCAGCTGCTCGGCGAGCAGGGTCTGCTCGATCCGGCCGGCGACCGGGCCGAGCACGAGCTCGTCGGGCAACGCGTCGACGGCGCTGGCGAAATGCGTCCGCTGCACCTGACGGTCGCGGATCTCGCCGAGCAGGTCCTGATACCAGGACAGCTCTGCGTCGAGCGCCCGAGCTGCGTTCTGGCCGAAAACGTCGGCGCCGAACTCGTCGGCATCGAACACTTCGGGAAAGACGCGCAGGATGCTGCGGATCCGGCGTGCCCCGACCCGGGTCTTGTGGACGATGTCGTCCTGGCCGCGCCGGATCGAGATGTCGCCGGCGACGAGCCGGCGCAGCTGCGGCTGCAGGTAGTCGCTGATGAGCTGCCCGGCCGGTGACGTGCTTTCGACCGGTTGGTGCGCCAGCGCGCGGGCGAGTTTGGAGGCGTGTGCCGAGGTCGTCGCGCCCGAGGACTTGAGCCGCTTCGCGAAGGCGCTGAGCACCTTCTCGTCGCCGGCCTCGCCGAGCTCGATCTCGAGCTCGCGCCACTCGTCCTCTCGGCCGTCCCCGGACCGGGCGACGACGCGGTCGTCGGCAATCTCGACCACCAAGCCGCCATCGCGGTGCACGCGGACGAGGCGCCGTTCGGTTTCGAGGGTGGCGACCTCGGCCAGCGTCCCGGGTGAGACGATGCCGGCCAGCAGGGCAACCAGGCGAGCCGGCGGTTCCTTGGCCGCCCGCAACGGCTGGCGTATCTCGTCGCGCGCTTCGTCGGCCGGGATCTTCAGCTGCCAGCCGGTGTCCGCGTCGCCCTCCCGTCGCCGGAGCGTGACGGCGTGCCTGAGCAGGTCGAGTTCCGCGGTGTCGAAGTAGGTGGTGCGCAGCGTGATCGTCGACTGCTCGACGGTCGCGTGCTCGATCAGGTTCGTCACGTCCGGGACCCGGAAGTCCTGCGGCACCTCGAACTTCAGCTCGCGCTCGCGCTTGACCTCGGTCATCCGGCGGCGACCCGTTCGGCGACGATGGTCAGGTCGCGGACGAAGCCGTCGAATGCGGCCTCCCGGCCGTCGCCCGGTGCCCGTAGTACGGCGGACGGATGGATCGTGGCGAAGGCGGCCTGCACATCGGTCTCGCTGTCGGCGAAGTCTCCCCTTGCGGGCGGCCAGTCCAGCATACTTCCCCGATTCGCGGTGAGCCGGAACCCGGACCCGAACAACGAGCCGGCGGCCGTCGCCCCCAGCGCGACGAGCACGGTGGGGCGCACGGCGGCGAGTTCCGCAGCCAGCCAGGGTCGGCACGCCGCCGCTTGGGCGGCGGTCGGCTTCTGGTGGATGCGTCGCTTACCCCGCTCGGCGGGCTTCCAGCGGAAATGCTTCACCGCGTTGGTCGTCCAGGTCGGGACGTCGGCCAGGCCGGCGCCGCGCAGCGCACGGTCGAGCACGGTGCCGGCTGGCCCGACGAACGGCGCTCCCTCGACGTCCTCGACGTCGCCGGGCTGCTCGCCCACCAGCATGAGCTGCGCGTCGGCTGCCCCGGCGC
The DNA here is from genome assembly GCA_051000605.1 of Jatrophihabitans sp. Taxonomy (GTDB): domain Bacteria; phylum Actinomycetota; class Actinomycetes; order Mycobacteriales; family Jatrophihabitantaceae; genus Jatrophihabitans. The sequence goes on along the minus strand of JBPCOE010000065.1, from coordinate 37,143 downwards.
CGAAGACCGTCTGCGTGGCATTCTCGAACAGTTCGCAACCCCGGCAGGCGGCTGCAGTCGCCCGCAGCTCGTCGATGCCGTGGGTGGTGGGCATGAATTCGGCGGCACCGGAATAGGTCGGTCGCGACACCGTCTCAGCGGGCCGTCGAATCGGCGGGTGTTGCCTTCGCGGCGATGTCGTGCGCTGCGATGTCGTGCGCGGCGATGTCATGCGCGGCGATGTCGTGCGCGGCGATGTCGTGCGCTGCGGCCTGGAACCGGGCGGGGAACGGGAAGCCGCGCATCCACGGGCGGCTCATCCGGTCGGTGCGGGGTCCACGAGCGGGTCGCCGTCCGTCCACGACAGAACACGTCGGCTGTCCGAGGCGCTGTACATCAAGGCGTGGCGTCCGTCGTGGCCGGCGAGCGCGGTCATCGTGTCCTGCTTCCATCCGTCCGCCCGCGAGGGCTTCGCGGGCGCCGCTGCAACCAGGCGGCGGGTACCAGAGAGTTATCCGTTACGACCCTGTTTCAAACACCAACGATCAACTGGGTGCAGGCTGCACCTGCAGGACGATCTTGCCGCGGGTGTGTCGCTTCGCCAGCTGCTCGTACGCGTCCCGGACATGCTCCAACGGGTACGTCGCGGCGATCGGGAAGGTCAGCTCGCCGTCGGCGGCGTCCTCGGCCAGCTCGGCGAGCACCGCGGGGGCGGTGAAATTCGCGCCGTAGACGCCCTTCGCATCGAACTTCTCCGCCGCCTCGAAGTCGATGCAGGTCGCGACGCGCCCCGGGGCTACACGCAGGGCGCCGACCGCCTGCTCGACGTAGCCGCCGCCGAAGGCGTCGATCACGGCGTCGATGCCCTCTGGCGCTGCGTCCCGCAGGCGGTGACCGAGCCCGGCGCCGTAGTTCACTGGTTCGGCACCGACGGAGCGCAACCAGTCGTCGTTTGCGTTGCCCGCGACGCCGAGCACGCGTACGTCGCACGCGCGGAGCAGTTGAACCGCCGCGCACCCGACCCCGCCGGCGGCTCCGGCGACGACCACGGTCTCGCCGGATTTTGCGTCTACGGTGCGGACCAGTCCGTAGGCGGTGCAGCCCGCGACGTGCAGGCAGGCCGCCTGGTCCCAGAGGGTCGCCGGCGGACGCATCGTGATTTGATCGGCCGGTACGGCGACGAAGTCGGCCTGGGCGTCGCGGTTGTCGGTCCAGCCGATGACATCGTCACCTGCCTGCCAGCCGGTGACGCCGGGCCCGATCGCGTGGACGCGGCCGGCGAGATCGCTGCCCTGTCCGGATGGGAAGGTGGCCGGCCACTGCTCGTCCATCGCACCCTCGCGGATGGCGATCTCGCCGGGATTGATGCTCGACGCGACGACGGCGACTACCACCTGGCCCTCGGCCGGTACCGGTTCGTCCACTTCGACGACGTGTAGGACGTCGACGCCGCCGTAATGATCGAAACGCACTGCGCGAGACATGTGGGTTCCTCTCTCTTGCTGGTTCTCTTCTCCCTGTTGGCCTTGCCCCTGTTCGGCTCGTCTTAACGCAGTTCTCGGGTTTGGGTAACCGCCTGGGCGGGCAGCAAGGATTTATGGCGGACAAGCTCGACCGGTACCGCGGCAAGCGTGACTTTGCCCGGACTGCCGAACCGAGCGGCGCAAACGACGGGGTGTCGGGCGACGATCGACGTTTCGTGATCCAGCACCATCTCGCGACCGCCGATCACTACGACTTCCGTCTCGAGATCGACAGGGCGCTCGTGTCGTGGGCGGTGCCGAAGGGCCCGTCGACCGACCCGCGCGTGCGCCGGATGGCCAAGCGAACCGAGGACCATCCGCTCGGCTATGCGGACTTCGAGGGAGTGATCTCGAAGGGCCAGTACGGGGGCGGCACCGTCCAGGTCTGGGATCGGGGCACGTTCCGAAACGTCAGCAACGACAAGGGTGTAGCGGTCGCGGCGGGCGACGCGCTGGAGCGTGGGCATCTGTCGTTCGTGCTCGCCGGCCAGAAGATCAGCGGCGGCTACAGCTTGATCCGTACGCGCGGCGAGAACATGTGGTTGCTGATCAAGAAGAAGGACGCCACGGCCGACGCTCGCCGCAACCCGACCAGCACCCAGGGCGAGTCGGTGCTCACCGGTCGGACGTTGCGCCAGATCGCGGACGACGGTTAGGCGGCAAATGGCGCGGCAGACACGCTCAAGCGCGCGAATCGGCACATGATCCGCGAGCCGGCGTCGGTCGAGCTACCGCGCCGGCCACAACGGCGCTCCGACGATCGCCCTGTGTATGTCCGAGGGGCGCGAACCTGCCTATTGCGCTCGGATCATTACCTGCGAAGCGCCTCGTCAAGAACTCCGCAGGGACAGAAGGCGACCACGAAGCTGGCCCCCGGACAGCAGGCGACCGATGATCGCGGACTGTTCCTGCGCAGTCGTCCACGCCGGATGGTCCGAATGCCGGCGGTCGAGCCGGCATTCGACCGCGTCGACCTGCTCCTGCCAGCGATCGGATTCGTCGGCGGCCAGGACCATGTCTCGCTCATCGAGCACCGACAAGCGAGCGGTCGCGATGTCCCGGTGAAGCTCGTGGTCGGCAGGAAAGGTGTTGCCGTCTGGCTGTTCGGGCAGCGCATCGACGGCGACGTAGACGAGCAGTGCGAGACGGCCATCGTCGGCCAGCACGCGCCGGAGCTCGGTCAACGCGGTCACATGATCCGGCGTGGTGCACAGCACACCGAGGCTCCACACGGCGTCGAAGGCGCCGTCGGCGAAGGGCAGCACGAGCCCGTCGGCACGGATGGTCGGCAGTCCGAACAACCGGCGGGCGGCACGGCACGCACCGGCCTCGGGATCGACCAGCACCGGTCGCACACCGCGGCTGCGCTGCGCGTACGCGGCCGGGCCGCCGACCCCGGCGCCGACGTCGAGCAACGCAGCACCGTCCCGTACCTCCAGGGCGTCGAGCAGCAGATCGAAGGTTGCCGGGCCACCGCTGCCCCGGCACCCCGCGGCGACGAAGTGATCCGGGCCCAATTCCGCTGCTGCGTCCGCCGTCCACGAAGCGACGGTGTCGAACTCGGCGTCCATCGCGTCGCTCATCTATTGGGTCTCCTCACCACATAGTCCTGATCTGCGCCCCGACTTCGGCCTTGACACGCGCGGCGTACTCCCAGCCGCGCGCGGAGGCGGATCCCGACACGTTCACCCCGACGACGCCGTCGATCGCGAGCAGCGCTCGAGCCTCGTCGACAACCGCCGCGATGCCGGCGGCGACCGGATCCGTCGCGCCGAGCACAGCCGCCACGGACGCCGCATCGAGCTCCAGACCGGGCAGCGCCGACAGCGCGGCCGCCGATGCGGCGTCTGTATAGGTCGCCACCGAGGCGATGATCGGGATCGTCAGTCCGAGGCGCCGCGCAGTCGCCACGAACTCGCTCGCCAGCGCCGGACGCACGACATGGTTGAGCACGGCCACCGCTGCTCCGAGACGCTGCTTGGCCACGAGCCGCTGCGCGCGAAGTGCGATCGGCGGCGCCGTCGGCGTCTCGGGAACGGCGGCACTGAGCCCGAGCGACGCCGCCAGCGCGACCAGCCGCGGGCCGTCGAGATCCCACACCTGCGTGACATCGGGACGCACGTCCGGGCCACGCCCGTCACCGGTCACACACAGCACCGCGTCGACGCCGACGTGCCGCAGCCCCCGCAGCTCTTGCTCCAACACCACCCGATTGCGGTCCCGGCACGCCAGTGTGATCCACGGCCGCGCACCGGCTTGCAGCAGCGTCTGCGCCACGATCGTCGGCGGAAAGTCGGGACGATTGTGGTGCTCGCCGACCAGCATCGCGTCCGATGACGGCACCATGATCGCGGCGGCCCGGCGCAGCGCGTCGAGGTCGAACGGGGGAGCGCTGATGTCCGCGAGCACCAACGGCACCCGCGCCAGCGGCACGCCCGGCACCTGTTCGGCGGACACGACCGGCGCGGGAAAAGCACACGGCATCGCGACCATCTCGCAGGAGCTGTCCGGACGCACCCCGCCGCACGGCCCGTAGGTCATCCGTTTCGGGCACTGCGTCGGCACGTCGGTGACTTACCCGTGAGACGCCGATGCAAACGGGGAACGGCGCTCTGTATAGCCAACTTGTGACAACAGAGGAGCACCATCGTGGCCAACGAACTGGACGGCAAACGCATCGCCTTTCTGGTCGCCAATTCCGGCGTCGAACAGGTCGAACTCGCGACGCCGTGGAAGGCGATGCAGGACGCAGGCGGCACACCGGTTCTCCTCGCCCTGGTCTGAGAGGACAAGCGTGCGCACCCCCAAGTTCCTTGAGAAGTTCGCCGAGACCGTCGAACAGGCGGAAGCGCTGGACAAACCCGCCGCGGCCCTGGTCAGGCTGGTCGGGAAGGTCATCCGTCCCGGCCCGGTCGAGGACACCCTGAGCGGAGTGCCCCTGGGACACCCGTTGCATCCGCTGCTCGTCGCCGTTCCGATCGGGGCCTGGGTGTCGGCCGGCGTGCTGGACGCGACGGGCAACCCCGAGGGCGCGCGGCAACTGACCGCGCTCGGCGTCCTGGCCGCGATTCCCACCGCGGCGACCGGCGGCAGCGACTGGCTCTCGACCGAGGGCGCGGAGAAGCGGGTCGGTTTCGTGCATGCGTTGGCCAACTACACCGCCGTCGGCGCGTACGGGTTGAGCTGGTGGGCCCGCTCGCGCGGTAACCGGGGGCTCGGTGTCGTGGTGTCGCTCGCCGGTGCGTCCGCGCTCGGTGTGGCCGGCTGGCTCGGCGGTCACCTTGCCTATGCCCAAGGTGTCGGTGTCGACACGACCGCGTTTCAGCAGTTTCCGACCGAGTGGACGGATGTCGGCGCTACGGCCGAGCTGCCCGCGGGCGGGTCGGTGGCCGTCGTCCAAGCTGCGGGCGTGCCGGTCCTGGTAACCCGTCGCGGCGACAGCTGGCTCGCGCTCGCGGATCGCTGTACCCACCGCGGCGGCCCCCTGCACGAGGGCAAGATCAGCAACGGTTGCATCGTGTGCCCGTGGCACGCCAGCGCGTTCTCCCTCGACGACGGCACCGTGCAACGCGGGCCGGCCACCCGGCCGCAGCCGGTGCTCGATACCCGGGTCGAGGACGGCCGGTTGCTGGTGCGCCGGGCCGAGAGCCACGCGTTGCGGATCAATCCGACCGGGATCTGAGCCCCACCGGTCCACCGGCCGAGCGCCGGAGAACCCACTCTGAGCCCCTAGCCCAGGGCTCGGGCCCGTCAGGCCAGGATTCCCTCGGCCGCAGCCACCGACTCCCCGGAGCGCGTCCACACCTGGAGCAGGAAGTCGTCTTCCACATGGGTCACGACGAGATGCAACGAGGTTCCCAGGGCGGCGTGGACGTCGCCCGCGGTGTGCAGGTGCATCGAGGCCGCATGCCGCCAGTGGCAGCCGACGAGGACGCCGTCGGGGGCCAGTGATTCGTCGATGCGGGCGGTGAGCGCGGCGAGGTCGGCGCAGTAGTAGCCGACCTCGCTGATGATGACGAGGTCGAACAGGCCATCCGGCCATTCGTCGGGGATGGCCCCGCGGGACACGCTGACGCCGTCCTGGTCGGCGCACCGCGCCGCGGTTCTCTCCGCCGCGGTCGCGATGACGTCCCACGCCACGACGTGGTCGCAGCGCCGGGCGAGGTCGGCGGTGAGCACGCCGGTGGCGCAGCCCGGCTCGAAGGCGCGCCGGAATCGGGGGCGAGTCAGGGCGGCGAGCAGGGCGGCGCGCTTGCGCTGTTCGTAGAAGCGTGCGTCCAAGCCCCAGGGATCGGCGTTGTGGGCGTACAGGTCGTCGAAATACTCGAGCGGTGGCGAGGCGCGAACGGGCGCGACGACGAAGACCTCGGCCGGCCGCTCGAAGTGCGCCAGCATGTCCGCCGCCAGCATCACCTCGTCCCCCGGCTCGTCGGACAGCGGACGGTGCTGGCTGACGTGGCAGGCCAGCGCACGCCGCTTGGTGGCCAGCGTCTCCTCGTCGAGACGGAGCGCGCGCAGTTGCTGCCCGTCCAGAACGGACGCGCCGCCCCAGTGCCACGCCCAGATCGGATACTGCCAGTGCAGCGCGCCGGCCGCGGCGGCCGCGGCGCCCCCCGCCCGAGCCGCGGCCTCATGATCAGGGTGCCCGTCCCGCGCCCACGGCGTGACAAGATGCGTGTGCCCGCCGAGGATCTTGGCCACGGCGGCGCCGAGCTCGGTCTCGAACTCGGCGAGCCGGCCGTCGGGCAGCCCGAGCAGGTGCACGTCGGCGCCGGGGGCAAGCACCGTCACCGCCGCGTACAGCTCCCGGCGACGCACGCCTGCGAGGCGGCCCGGGGTATGGGTGGGGGAGTCGGGGTGCGAGGCGTCACCGTCGGTGGCGACCACGACGGTGACCGCGCAGCCGCTCGCGGCCGCAGAGGCGATCAGGCCGCCCGCGCCGAGCGTCTCGTCGTCCGGATGCGCGGCGAGCACGACGAGATGATCGTCGCGGGCGAAGAGCGGCAGGTCGCCGCACCCTGCGACCAAATCGTCCCAACGAGCGGTCGGCGCCGACGGTCCGCGGTGGTCGAAGTGCTTCACCGCTCGTCCTCGAGCAACGCCGTGCCCAGCGTGGCGAGGTCGCGTTCCGCGTGGTGCTGCCGGAGGTAGATCTCGAGGTCGGCGACACGGGCAGCATGACCGGCGTCGAAGGCGAGCGGGGCCGGCCCGAGCGCATGCGCGGCCGACTGCAGTACCCGTTCGGCGGCGTCGGCGACGACGTTGCGGACCCGCAGGGCCAGCACAGCGCCCGTCCGGCCGTCGGCGGTGCCCGCGTCGATCGCGCGGGCTGCGGCCTCGAGCACCGCGCGGGAGGCGTGCAGCGCCGTATCCACCCGCCCCAGGTGCATCGCCGTCAGTTCCCCCGGACGCGTCGCGGCCTGGCGTCGGACGGCGTCGGCGAGACCGCGCGCGCCACCGTGCCAGCAGGCGGCGACGCCCATCCCGCCCCACGCGAATCCAGGCCGGGTCAGGTACCAGCCGGGCGCGCCGACGGCGAGCGCCGACGCACCGTCAAAGCGGACGGGCGCGCTCGGAACCGCCCGCAGGCCGCGCGCGACCCACCTCTCGGCGGGCAGCGCCGTCACCGACGGCTGCCGGAGCTCGACGCGGAACAGCTGTCGGCCCACGCCGACGTGCGCGGTCACCAAGGCAGCGTCGAGCACGCCGGCGAGCGAGCACCAGGGCTTCGTGCCGGTGAGGGTGGCGGTGCCGTCCGGCGCGACATCGGCCTCGAGTCGTTCGGTCGGGGACTCGGCAGCGAACACGCCCCAGGTGCCGGTCTGTCGGCCGGCCGCGGATTCGGATTCGGATTCGGACTCGGACTCGGACTCGGACTCGGCGAGGATCGCCAGGGCGTCCGAGTGCGCTTCGACAACTCGGGCCGCAGTCAGGTTGACGCGCGCGATCGTGGCCAGTGCCTGCCAGCGCTCCAGGGTTCGACCCTCGCCGGGCAACGGCAGGGACCGCCCGAGGTCGACGGCGAGCCGCAACGCCCCCGGGATGTCCTCGCCGATGCGAGCGGCGATTCCCGAAGCAACTGCAGCGTCCACTCGTTCTCCTGATCGTCTGCGGCGGTGCCCCGGTTGCCGGGCACGGTAACGGGCGTTATCGCATCGGGCCACGGGGTACGACCGGGCCAAGGCTAGACACTCACAGGAGGATCCGATGACACGGTCCGGAGCGCCGGCGAACCCGACCGACATGCCGAAACCCGGCTGGGTGCAGATAGTGAGGCGGGCAGTCAAGCAGTTCAAGCACGACGACGTCACGGACCGCGCGGCGGCCCTGACCTATTTCGGCGTCCTTGCCCTGTTCCCGGGCGTGCTGGCACTCGTCTCGCTGCTCGGTCTGGTCGGAAAGTCGACGACGAGCAAGTTCCTGACCAACATCGGCCAGGTCGCGCCGGGCTCGATCACGTCCTTTCTGAGGACAGTGATCGAGCAGGTGCAGGGCAAGGCGGGGGCGGCCGGTATAGCCGCGATCGTCGGTCTGGTGCTCGCGCTCTGGTCGGCGTCGGGCTATGTGGCCGCCTTCATGCGTGCGTCCAATGCGATCTATGAGGTTGACGAGGGGCGACCGATCTGGCGAACGGCGCCGTTGCGGATCGGCGTGACCCTCGCGCTGGTGGTCATGCTCGTGGTCAGTGCGGTGCTGGTCGTCGTGACCGGCCCGATCGCGTCGAAGGTCGGCAGCGTGATCGGTGCCGGGCACACAGCGGTGCTGATCTGGGACATCGTGAAGTGGCCGGTGCTGCTCGTGATCGTGAGCCTCATGTTCACATTGCTCTACTACGCGACGCCGAATGTCAAGCAGCCGAGGTTCCGGTGGGTCACGCTCGGTGGCGCGGTCGCCGTCATCACCTGGCTGATCGCGTCCGGCCTGTTCGCGCTGTACGTCTCGTTCTCCGGCTCGTACAACAAGACGTACGGTTCCCTGGCCACCGTCATCGTGTTCCTCGTTTGGTTGTGGATCACCAACATCGCGATCCTGCTCGGCGCCGAGGTCAACGCCGAGACCCAACGCCAACGGGCGATCGAGGCCGGGATGCCTGAGGACCTCGAACCGTTCGCCGACGTGCGTTCGACCAAGAAGCTCGAAGACACCGAGACCGAACGGGTCGAGCACGCAGCACGAGTCCGTAAGACCACGATGGGCGGATAGCTCGGCACGGCGAAGCCCCGGACCGATTCGGCCCGGGGCTTCGGTCGCTGCCGGCTGTCAGTTCTCGAGCTGGTCCTGCTGCTCCTGCAGGGCGTCGGCCTGCTTCTCGTGCGCCTTCGCCTCAGTGCGGTCAGCAGTCTCCTGCGTCTGCTCCTGGCCTTTGGTTTCCTGTGCGTCTCCCTCGGCCTTGAGGTTGTCGTTGTCGGTGAGATCGCCGGCCTTTTCCTTGATCGTGCCCTTGATCGATTCGCCGATACCCATCAGTTGTTCACCGCTTCCTTCGTGTTCTGTGCGCTCTTCTGGGCGCGGCCTGCGGACGCTGCCTTCGCCTTGTGCGCGTTGGCCTCCACCTCGGACTTGACCGCCTTGATGCGCTCGGTGCCCTTTTCCTGCTGCACCTGCCCGGACTTGGTGAGACGATCCTGGTTGGTGAGCGTGCCGAGGATCTCCTTGCCCAGCCCGACGACCTTGTCGACGAGGCCGAGGGTGTTCTTCGGGTCAATGCGCGGAACCTGCATTCATTTCTCCTTCCGATGTGCGGGGCCGATCGGCGAACTTCGCGTCGCGCCCTGAACGGCCCCGGAGCGAATCTCGCCCGTCCAATGACTTGATACCCGCCTGCCCCGGCCGTTGCACAGGGTGTGAAACGACGCACGATCGCACTGATCGGCCGACTGCAGGTCGCCTCGCCGCGGGCTTGGCGCGCCCGGTGTACCGGTCGCCAAATCCGGGTATGAGTTCGCTGGTCGAGTTCAGGCCGAGATCCTCGTCGTTCGGAGCCCAGCTTGTCCATGACACTGCCCGTCGCCGTCGCCAGCGATCTCGTCCGGTTTCTTCTCGATCGCATCGACGAGGACGAGGACGAGCTTCGCCACCTGACCCGCGATGAGGTCCGCGGTCCCGATCGTGCCGCGGCACGGCCCCTCGGTCTGCGGTCCGTCGACCGGCTGCGGGCCGAACTCATCGCCAAGAGGCACGTGATCGGCGACCTGCAACAGCTGCTCGTGCTGCGCGATCAGCCCAGCGAGAAGACCGTGCGCGACGCCGCGGCCCAGGCCCTGCGAGCCCTCGCCGCGCCCTACGCCGCGCACCGTCAGTACCGCACGGACTGGCACGCCCCCAAACGCCGCTGACGCACTCCGTGCGGACCGTGCTGCAGGGTAGGACGCTTCAACGACCCCGACCGACCGAAGGAGCCGCCCTGTGTCCACCGATGCCATCGTCCTGCTCAAGGACGATCACAAGCAGATCAAGAAGACGTTCCGCGACTTCCAGGCCGCAGGGAAGAACGCGACTCAGCGCAAGGCCGAGCTGGTGGCCAGGATGATCGAACTGCTCACCGTCCACACCTACATCGAGAACGAGATCATGTACCCCGAGGTGCGGCGGCTGCTGCCGGAGGTCGAGGACGACGTGCTGGAGTCCTACGAGGAGCACCACGTCGCGGACGTCCTATGCATGGAACTGTTCGCGATGAAGGCCGACGCCGAGCGTTTCGACGCGAAGACGACCGTGCTCATCGAGAACGTCACCCATCACATCGACGAGGAAGAATCCGAGTGGTTCCCGAAGGTTCGCGAGGGTCTGGGGCGCACGCAACTGGCCGAGATCGGTGAGCGCATGATCGAGGCGAAGAAGAAGGCGCCGCACACCCCGGCGTCACCGAGCGCGCTGAAGAAGACCATCGACGCGGTCATCAAGTAGCGCGTTGCCGGCGGGCCAGCCTAGCGGCGGATCAGGCGCAGTCCCGGCAGATCAGACGCCCGCGGGTCTTGCGGGCCAACTGCGTCTTGTGGTGGACGAGGAAGCACGAAGAACAGGTGAACTCGTCAGCCTGCTCCGGGATCACGCGCTCGGTCAGGGCCTCGCCAGAGATGCTCGAGAGGTCCGCGCCGGGCAGTTCCGCCTCTGCGAGCGCGGTTTCGTCGACATCGATCGCGCTGGACTGCGAATCCGCCTGCCGCGCCTTCAACTCCTCGAGCGAGTCGTCCTCCGGCTCGTCGGTACTGGCTCGACGGGGGGCGTCGTAGTCGGTTGCCATGCGGTTGTCCACTTTCTTGAGTAGGTACGTCGAAACGAGTGTGCCGTGCGCCCGCGCGGACACCTGCCCAACCCCGGGTACATCCAACGACCTACCCGCGATCCATCGGGACTCGCCTCGCGGCCGGGACTATGCATCCGTTGGCCGCTCGGCGTTCGACTCGACTCGTTGTGTACACCAAAGCGGCCGCGTGTGCTGGATTCCGCGCGGTTATCTCAGCTAGTCGAGTTCTCCGATACAAACCCGAGGTGCTCGGGGAGCATTCCCGAGTGGGACAAAGCGACTTCCGGATCGAACTCGCGTCCAACCCCGACTCCGCAGGGGTGGCCCGTCGCTTCGTGGCCGAGCACGCCGACTCGCTTCCGGCTGACCTCGTCGAAGACGCCGCACTGTTGGTGTCCGAGCTCGTGACGAACGCAGTCCGCTACGGCCGGCCCGCCATCACCTTGCGCGTCAGACTCCAGCCGCCGCTCATCGGCGTCGAGGTGCATGACGAGGGGGAGATGCTGCCGGCGGCGGTGCCCGACCGCGTGTTGCCGACCGCACGGTCCGGTCGCGGGCTGGTCATCGTCGACCAGGTGTCGTCGGCCTGGGGCGTCACCCCGACCCACGCACCGCCGGGCAAGACCGTGTGGTTCCGCCTGGAGCCATCCGATGGTGGGATGACCCGATGAACACATACGCGCGCGGCGAGCTCGTCTTCGACGTCACCGACACCGGGCCGGCCGCCGGCGAGGTGGTGGTGTTGCTGCACGGCTTCCCGCAGAACCGACACTCGTGGGCGGCGCTGACCCCGCATCTCGTGAAGGCCGGCTATCGGGTGCTGGCCCCCGACCAGCGTGGCTATTCGCCCGGCGCCCGCCCCCGTGGGCGTCGCGCCTACGGCACCGGCGAGCTCGTCGAGGACATCGTGGCGCTCGTCGATGCCGCCGATACCGGCAAAGTGCATCTCGTCGGGCACGACTGGGGCGCGCAGGTGGCCTGGTCCTTCGCGTCCGCGCACCCGGAGCGACTGCATTCCCTGACGGCGCTGAGCGTCCCGCACCCCAGCGCCTTCCTCGCTGCGATGCCGCGTGGGCAGCTCCTGAAGTCCTGGTACGTAGCCGCCTTCCAGCTCCCGGCGCTGCCCGAGAAGCTGATGATGAGCGATCGCGGCGTCGGGCTGCTCGCCGGTCAAGGATTGACGCGGGCGCAGGTGCGCGGCTATCTCGAGCCACTCGGTGGCGACGGCCTCACGGCGGCGCTCAACTGGTACCGCGCGCTGCCCGTCGCCTGGGCCGGCAAGGAGTACCAGCACGAGTCACGTGTCCCGACCCTCTATGTCTGGAGCGACGGCGATAGCTTCCTCAGCCGCACGGCCGCGGTCGCGACCGAGAAGTACGTGACCGGGCCGTACCGCTTCGAGATCCTCGAGGGCGTCAGCCACTGGATCCCCGAGCAGGCACCCGACCGGCTCGCCGAACTGCTGCTCACCCAGTTCCGTGCGTACGGTCCAAACGGCCCGTCAGCGGTAGATGATTGATACTGGCGGGGTGAGCGACGCTCGCGGAGCGAACAACGGGTATGGCGGCCGCGGAAGGCCCGAACGGAGTGAGGGTGTGGGCGCCCACCGGATCCTGGTCGTCGAGGACGATCATGGGTTGCGTGATCTGCTGGCGCGCGGTCTGCGGGCGGCAGACTTTGACGTCGTGACCGCTGTCGACGGTGAGTCTGCGCTGCGCAGTGTGAGCGTCGCCCCGGACGCGATCGTCCTCGACATCGGTCTGCCGGATTCGGACGGACGCGACGTGTGCCAGGCGTTACGCAGCCGCGGTGTCGACGCGCCGGTCATCTTCCTGACCGCGCGCCGCGACGTGCACGACCGGTTGTCCGGGTTTGCGTCCGGTGGGGACGATTACCTGTCCAAACCGTTCGCGTTCCCCGAACTCGTCGCCCGGCTGCGCGCCCTGTTGCGCCGGCACACCGCGCCCGTCGGGGACAGCGACGGCGAGGTGCGTCTCGAGGTCGACCCGATCGGGCACTGCGTGCGGTGGGGGCAGTCGAAGGCGGAGCTGTCGCCGATCGAGTTCAAGCTGCTCGCGCGACTCGTGGCCGATCCCGGAGCGATCGTGCGACGCCACCAGCTGCGCGAGGCCGCCTGGCCGCTGGGCGCGATCGTCTCGGACAACACGCTGGATCAGTACCTGAGCCGGCTGCGCCGCAAACTCGTCGACGTGGGCGCCCCTGCGGGCATCAGGTCCGCGCGTGGCGTCGGCTACCAGGTCGTGCTCGCGGAGTGACGCTGCGCGGTTCGGCGCCGCGGCGCCCGACCCTGCGGGGTCTGCTGCGGCGACGGCGGCGAGACCTGCCGACGCTGCGGGGACACGTCTCGCGCCTCGCGTTCGGTGTGATCGCGGCGTGGCTCCTGTTGCTGGCCGCCGGCTTCGCGCTTGTGCTGGTCAACCGGATCGACAGCCAGGTCGACGACGCACTAAGGGTGCGGGCGGAAGCCGCGTCCGCCACGGTCGAGACCCAGGGCATGCGCATCACCGGGGTCCGTGAGTCGGCGACCGACAGCGAACTGGACAGCAGCATCTGGGTCTACCGGGGCGCCCTGGCGATCAAGCGGCCGAGCCTGCCGCGCGAGATTCGGCACGCGGCGGACTCGCTGGCGGCCGGGCGCGGTTACGCGGACCGCGTTGACCACCGCTTCTACGTCCTCCCGGTCCAGATCGAGGGACGGCGGGCGGGCAGCATCGTCGCGTCCATCGACCTCGACCCGTACGAGCGCACGAAGCACACCGTGATATTCGGCTCCGCGATCGTGTCCGTGCTGCTGCTCGCCGGCGCGTACCCCGCCTTGCGCTTCGCGACCGGACGGGCGCTGCGTCCCGTCGACCAGATGACGCGTCAGGCGGCCGAGTGGAGCATCACCGCGCCCGGCCAGCGTTTCGGCGCCGGCCAGCGTTACACCGAGTTGAGCAGCCTGGCCGGCACCTTGGACGAGCTGCTCGACCGGCTCGCGGCCGTGCTACGTCACGAACGGCATCTGTCGGCCGAGCTGTCCCACGAACTGCGCACACCCCTCGCGCGGGTGGCCGCGCAGGCCGACCTCGCTCTCGACGGCGCGCAACCGGATCAGCGCGCCGAGCTGCTCGCGATCCGGGAGAATTGCACCCTCATGGACGGCATCATCGACTCGTTGCTCGCCGCCGCGCGCAGCGAACTCGTGCGCACCGTCGGCCGTAGTGATCTGCAGTCGGTGTTCGCGGCGATCGCCGGCCAGCAGCCGCAGCCGCCCATCACCTTCGCACCGACCGATCTCGCGGTCGGGGTGGAGCACGATCTGGTCGTCCGAATGCTGTCGCCGGTCGTCGAGAACGCACGCCGGTACGCCGCGATCCGGATCCGGCTGTCCGCGAAGCGGTTCGGGAAGAACATCACCGTGGATGTGGCCAACGACGGTGAGCGACTCGATCCCGCGCTCGCCCAGCGGGTGTTCGAACCCGGATTCCGCGCCGGCGCGAACGACGACCACGACGGCGCCGGCCTCGGTCTCGCGCTGGCCCGTCGCATCGCGCGGTCGGCCGACGGCGACCTGACCGTCGGCACGGACGCGGGCGAGGTGACCTTTCGACTGACGCTGCCTGCCGGCTGATCGGACGGCGCCTACGGCAGGCCGAGCGTGGGCGCGGAGGCGCTCGCGCCGAGACGGGGCAGGCGGTAGCGCTCCTCGATCGTGCGCAGCACGCTGTACAGCGTCACGTGTTTGCGCACCTGCGTCGCGGGCACGTTCGCGCCGAGCACGAAGGTGGGGATGCGATTGGCCGCGCTGCCGTCGTCCTCGTCCCATGTGACCACGAGCAGGCTGTGGTGCGCCGTCGCCCAGGTGGCGTACCGGTCGAGATGCTGTCGGATCCAGGTGTCGGCCTGCCCGATGGTGCCGTCGTGCATGTCGTGCTCGAGGTCGGGAATCACGAACCCGACGGTCGGCAACCTCGCGAAGTCCCTCGGAAACGACGTGAGGGGCTGGTTGGTGGACGCCGGGAGCGAGGTGAAATCCGTCCAGGGCGCGTGCTTGCGCGCGTAACTACCGGCGTTGCACACCGAGCTGCCGCCGCCCGGCAAACCTTCCGAGTAGCCCACGAAGCTCAGACCGGCCCGGCGAAGTTCGCCGCCGAGCGTCTGGCCAGTCAGCTGCAGCGGGCATGCGTCGTCGGTCACGCCCTGGGTGCTGCCCGAAAACAGGGCGAGGTAGTTCGGTTCGCTCGGATGCGTGACGGCGTGCATGTCGGTCAAGGACGCGCCGCGCCGGGCCAGTGCGTTCAGGTATGGAGCGGACGGATTGCCGACGACGTCGGAGTACGAGTGGTTCTCCAGGAGGACGACGACCACGTGCCCGTCCGCCGGGCCAGGACGCACGACGGTGCCGGACGACGCCGCTGACCGCGACGCACTGCTCGCGCCCGAACTCGACGGTGTGCCCGGTCGGGAACTCGAAACCGAGCCGGAGTCCGACGACCCGCTGCCCGACGACCCGCTGCCCGACGGTCCGCTGCTCGAGCACGACGCCAGCAAGACCGCTGCCGCGGCGGCGATCGCCACGAGCCGTCCTCGGCGGGCAACGACCATCAGCGCACCGCGAACCAGATCAGCGCAGCGACACCTGCTGCCAGGCAGTAGAAACCGAACGGGCGCAGGGAGCGGTGGGCGAGGTATCGGGTGAGGAAGCGCACCGACAGGTACGCGCCCACGCCGGACAGCACCGACCCGAAGAGCACCTGTGGACGGATGCCGTCCCCCAGTGGCCCGGCCAGGTCGCCCAGCTTCAACGCGCCGGCGGCGAGGATCACCGGCGTGGCAAGAAGGAAGGAGAACCGTGCAGCGTCCTCGCGCGACAGGCCGCGCAGCAGACCCGCCACGGTGGCGATGCCGGAGCGGGAGATACCGGGCGCCAGGGCCGCGATCTGCGTGGAACCGATGGCGACGGCACGCCCGACGCTCATCGAGGCGAGCCGCTCGTCGGATTGTGGACCGGAGATCCGCTCGTCGACGTACTCGGAATCCACGTCGGGATCGCGCCGGCGCAGCTGCTCGCTTCCCAGCAGCACCAGCCCGTTGATCGTCAGGAAGATAGCGGTGGGCACCGGTCGAGCCAGGTGAGTGCGGAACCAGTGCTCGCCGATCAGCCCGACCAGTCCGACCGGAATGGTCGCGAGTACGAGCAGCCAGGCCAGCCGCTGATCGGACGTGCGAACCTCGCGATGCACGATGCTGGTGATCAGGCCCGCGATGATGCGCACCCAGTCGCGCCAGAAGTAGATGATCAATGCGATGGCGGTCGCGACGTGCAACCCGACGATGAATGCGAGGTAGGGCGACTCGGGGGTGCTGACGTTGAGGTCGCGCGACCAGGACCCGCCGATCACGGCCGGCAACAGGACGCTGTGGCCGAGGCTCGACACCGGGAAGAGTTCCGCGACGCCCTGCATGGCGCCGACTACTCCGGCCTCGAGCCAGCTCAGATGTGGGCTCAAGTCAGCGTCTCAACGGCAGCGGCGAAGGGTGGTTCGAGTTGACTATGCACACCGTCAGAGTCTGTCAGAACGCCTGTACGGAACCTGACGGGCCCGGGCTCGTGAGCAGCGTCACCCGCTGACGACGAACCGGCCAGGGCCGCTCATGGCCATGACGGTGAAGCCGTGGCCGTCCGGCCTGAGGCGCGCCGTCGACCCGGTCGGCCCGCGAACGCGCAGGTAGGCAGACCACCGCACTCGTAGCCCCACGGTCGCCGCGCGGGGCGTCGCGATCACGAGCTTCGACTGGCCGGCGTGGACTATCTGCGCGGGGGCCGGCACGATCGGCCGCGCGGCGTCCACCTCGTACAGCCGCCAGTTGTGGTCGCTCCACACCTGATGCAGGTAGGACGGCGTGGCGGTGCGGACGAGACGGTCCTCCGGCCCGGACGTCAGCGTGGTCCGGTCGAGCGCGATGTAGCGAACCGCGACCCCGGACAGCCAACGTCGATAGCTCGTCGCGTTCAGCCGGTGCGAGCCCAGGATTCCGTTGAGTTTGTGGGTGGACTGCGTTTCGTAGCCGTCCGCGAGCGCCGCGTGGCCCAGCAGGGCGTAGGCGGCAACGTGCGTGCCGTCCGGGACGACCTCGACGCGATAGTTGGCCAGACCCGGCGTCCGGTCCAGTTGTGTGGTCAGGCCGCGGTAGTAGGCCGCGGCGGACATCGGCTGGGAGGCGACGCGCAGATCCTTCGTCGACTGGACGAGCGTGAGTGACATGGCGGCCACGGTCGGCAGTACGACCAGCAGCCGCCCGGCCCTGGCGGTCGCGGCCGTGGCCACCGGCATGCACAACCACGCGAAGCGTTCGAAGTTCGACCCCAGGCCGTTGGGGACGATCGCGAGGAGCGGGCACGCGATCATCGAGGCGATCAGGACGGTGCGGACCTCGGCGCTCGGGCGAGCCAGCAGCAGGACGGCGAACGCAGCGGTCGCGCCCACCGCCTGGGCGACCGGAAAGCCCTCCGGGCCAGGCGTTCCGAACAGGACGGCAATGGCGAGCAGGCAGACGCCGGCCGCGGCGCCGGTGACCGCGGCGGCCACCCGCCGGCAACGGTCGTGCACGAACACACCGGCCAGGCCGAGCATCAGGAACACCGCGACCACCGGCGACACGAGCGCCGCTACCGCTGCGGCAGGCGCGGCGACCAGCGCTCGGTTGCCGCGGACGCACAGCAGCGCCAGCAAAGCCAGTGCAATGCCTTCGGCGAAGGGCACCCGGCCGCTCCACAGGCTCACCGCGGAGCCGAACGCCGCGAGCCAGGTGGCCAGCGCAGGATGCGGGCAGCCACGCGTCGTCAGCCGCACGAGCGGGACGATCGCAACCGTGGCGACCGCGCCGAGCACACCGACGTCGATGAAGCGGGACAGGAACGGTGCCAGGATCGAATAGTGGCCGGGAACCGTGCCGGCAAACCAAGAGAACCAGTAGTGCAGGCCTACGCCGTCGTTCGCCGCTGACGCGCGGGCCCGCGCGGCCCAGAGGTCACCGACATCGGGACTCACGAGGACGAACGCCACCGCCGCGACGGCGGAGAACAACAACGCAGCCGAGGTAGGCGGCCAGGTGTTGGCCAGGCGGCGTGATCCGGGCATCGTACCCAGAGTGTCGCACGATCCTGGACTACCCCTGAGCAGCGCGCGCGACGAGGCGTCAGTCGGCCGACGAGCGGAGCAGCATGCCGGTCACGAACACCAGCCAGGCACCGAGACACAGCAGCTGCTGCTGGACGACGACCGCAGTCGTGAGGCAGGCGAAGGACGCGGCGACGAAACAGGTGCCGGCCCCGTGCAGCCGGCGGTTGCGCAGGCGACCGGTAGACAAGGCACGCTCGAGGTCGGCGTCGGTGCTGCCCATTGCGCCGGCAATCTCGTCTAGGCTGCGCCGCTCGTCGTCGGTCATGGGCATGATGGGCTCCTCGCATCCCAGCCGGATGTGGTCACTGTGACCGCCCGAGCTGAACCGGGCCTGAGCGTCGGTTCGGTCCGCTTGCGTCGCTTAGCTGGTGACGTCCTTCGTCGTGATGCGTGACCACGCGAGGCTGAGGAAGATCGCCGCGTAGACGAGATGGATGCCGCTCCAGCGGAGCAGGTCGGCATTGCCGACGGACGTGCGCAGCAGCTCGCCGAAGCCCAGCCAGTTGTGGGTGAGCAGCGCCGGGTGGATCGCCGAGAGCTGCGGGACGGCGTCCAGCAAGGCGGAGAACACGGCGATGCTGACCGTGGCGGCCATCGCCGCGATGGCGTTCTCGGTCAGCGTCGAGACCAGCACGCCGCCCGCGGCCAGGCCGAACAGGGCGATGGAGACATAGACGACGACGCCGAGGGTGCGCAGCAGTGCGTCGCCGATGCCGACCGTGTCGCCGGAGAGCAGGACCAGCGAGTGCACGCCGAACAGGATCGCGCCGGTGACGAGACCCGCGACGGCCACGACCAGCACGGCGACAGCGGTGAAGGTGGCGACCGCCATGGTCTTGACGGTCAGCAGCCGACCGCGCGACACGGGGATGGTGAGCAGGTAGCGCAGGGTGCCCTGCCCCGCCTCGCCGGCGATCGAACTGCCGGCGACGACGCCGATGACGAGCGGCAGGAAGAACGGGATGGCCACGGTGAGGGCGGTGAAGACAAGGAACAGGCCGTTGCCAGTGACGCGGCCGATGAACTGCGGTCCGTCCCCACCTTGCGGATTGCTGATCTTGACCGCGACGCCGATGAAGATGGGGACGACGGCGAGCACGCCGAGCAGGATCGCGTTGCGGCGGCGGGTGAGCAGCAGCCGCAGCTCACCGCGGTACTGGCGCAACAGCGCCCCGCGGTACCGCTTCGGTTCGACGTCCCAGGACGCGGTGCCGGCGGCGGTGTCGGGTGCTGCGATAGCGTCAGCGGAGGACATCGAAGCCCTCCCCGGTGATCGACACGAACAGCTCCTCGAGGTCGGGGCGATCGACATTGAGCCGACGCAGGCGAACCCCGGACTGTACGAGCGCACGGGCGACGTCCTCGACGGCGTGGGTGCCCAACGCGGCCGTGAGCTCGCCGTGCGAGCCGAGTCCGGACGTAAGCCCGAGTTGACGCAGGACCGCGCCGGCCGCGTCGATGTCGGGGGTGTCGATGCGCACCGTGAATGCGCCGTCGGCCAGGACGTCCTCGAGAGTGCCCTGCCGCACGAGCTTGCCGCCGACCATCATGCCGACGTGGGTGGCAACCTGCTCGATCTCGCTGAGCAGATGGCTCGACACCAGCACCGTGCTGCCGTCGTCGGCGAGGCTTCGGACGAGCTTGCGGACCTCGCGAGTGCCCTGCGGGTCGAGGCCGTTGGTGGGTTCGTCGAGGATGAGCAGGTCCCGCGGCTGCAACAGGGCTGCGGCCAACCCGAGCCGCTGCTTCATGCCGAGCGAGTAGTTGCGGTACTTCTTCTTCGCCGCAGCGGTGAGTCCGACCCGCTCAAGCGCGGCGTCGATGCGGCCGGCGGACGTGGACGGGTCGGCCGTGGCGTCGCTCACGTCCAGTCGTCGTAGGTTCTGCAGCCCGGTGATGTACGGGTGGAACGCCGGGCCCTCGATGAGGGCGCCGACCCGGGGGAGCACCCGCGCCGCCGCGCGCGGGATCGGGTGGCCCAGGAGCTCGATGGCGCCGGAGTCGGCAGCGATCAGGCCCAGCAGCATGCGGATCGTCGTCGTCTTGCCCGATCCGTTCGGGCCCAGGAAGCCGTAGACGGCGCCTCGCGGCACCAGCAGGTCGACGTGGTCGACCGCGACCTGGTCACCGAAGGTGCGGGTCAGGCCGACGGTTTCGACGGCGAGTTCCGGCGTGCCGACGGAATCGGCGACGGCAATCGGTCGTTCGGTGGCTGGGGTTGGGATGGTCACCGACGCCCGCTCAGCGGGGCGTGATGGCCGCGACGTGCTGCAGCACGGCCGGGCTGACCGCTCCGACGAAGGTGCGCCCGTCCGGCACGATCAGCGCGTTGATCAGGGCTGTGTGCAGCAGCCGCTGCCCGCTCGAGCCGACCGGGCTGGTGGCGTCGCGAAGCGTTCCACCGCTCAGCGCCGACTGCGCGCCCTTCGGGAGTTCCAGGACGGACGTCCAGCCCGAGCCGATGACCGTCTCCTTCGGGGTGGTCGGCGCGTTCGGCGGGGTGGAGTGGGTGTAGCGGCGGGGCACGTTCTTGCCCCGGCCGTGGTCGCCGTGGTGGTCGCGCGATGCGAACGGGTTGTTGGACGTCGTCGCGCCGACGGGCGTCTTGAATGCAAACGTGGCCGCGCTCGGTGTCGCGAACGAGATGGTCTTGAACCCGGTCTCGAAGGCGGCGGTGGAGCCGGCGCCGAAGACCTGGACCTGCAGCGGCACGAACTTCTTCGCATCGATCGCGATCGTGGCCTTGGAAACCGTCGAGCGGGTGTCCTTGGGACGCAGCGTGAGCGTGTAGGCCGCGCGCCCGGCGACCGTGCGGGACGAGTCGACGCCGACCGCCGTGCTCGGGGTCACCGCGTTGAGCAGCTTGTTCGCGGCCGCCGCCGGGGTGAGGTCGGTGGCCGAGGGTTCGCCCGGCGTGTTCGTGTCGGTGCCGCCGGTCTTCCCGTCGTGCTTCGACCCGGTGTGCTTCGACAGCGTGGTGTGGGTGACCGTGTTGGTGTCGGAGGTGTAGGTCCAGACGTCCGGTCCGTTGTGGACGACATCGGCTTCGGACAACTCACCGAGCAGGGCAACACGCTGCTTGTCGGCGCCGTCGATCCACACCTTGGCCGAGTGCGTCCCGGTGACGAACGTCTGCCACGACAACGACGCGCTCGAGTGCCCGCTGCCGGGCAAGCTGGGCAGCCCGAGGTTTGCGGACTCGCCGATCACGCCGGACAGCGCAGTGGTCTTGCTGCTCTCGACGGCCGCGATCAGCTGAGCCGGAGTGCGTTTGGCCAGTGCAGGGCCCGACGCCGACGCGGACGTGGTGCTGATGGCGACGCCGGCGGCCACCGTGCTGGCGACCACGAGAGGCACCGCCCAAGCCAGACGGCGCCGATTTCGATCCGAACCTGCGTGTGCGATGTCGCTGATGGTCACGCCCCCACCTTCCGCTTCGCTGCTGTGAACCCGCCCTGGTCGCTCGGCGCGTTCATGTTGTTGTCAGTCAACGCTTGTTTTCAGTCGGGCGCTCGTAATCGGTCGACGGGCGTGCTCCGTTGTCGCCTCGCCGCCCGCGCAGATAGTGCACCGCGGCCGGGAGCAGGCTGAGGACCACGACCGCGACCACGAGGTAGTCGATATAGCCCTTGTTGTCGCGGACGAACTTGACCTTGCCGAGCTGGTGACCGAGCAGCAGCACGCCGTCGGCCCAGACGATGCCGCCGATCGCGCTGTAGATCGCGTAGGGCACGAACCGCATGCGGCCGACGCCGGCCAGCACCGTGGCGACGGTCCGGATGATCGGCACGAAGCGCCCGATCATGATCGTCCACGACCCGAAACGCTCGAAGAAGGCGTGGGCGCGGGTGACGTACTCGGGTCGGAACAACTTCGAGTTGGGACGGTCGAACACGACCGGGCCGGCGCGGTAGCCGATGGCGTAACCGACCAGGTTACCGATGATCGCGGCGATCGGGGCCACGATCAGGAACGACGTCAGCGACGACGAGATCGTCCCGGTCGCGATGCTGATCCCGGCCGCGAACAGCAGCGTGTCACCGGGCAGGAAGAACCCCACCAGCAGGCCGCACTCGGCGAACAGCACGACGGCCAGAACGAGCAGCGCACCGGAACCGGACAGCAGGGTGTCGGGACTGATCGGGTTCGCCAGCAGCATTTTCATTACTTTAGGCGCCCGGACGGGACGGGACCTGTGAAGGAGCCCGCGCCGTCAGGTTTGGTTCAGTCCTCGCAGACCATGCTCGCTGGCGATATGACCACATCGGCGACCGGCGCGACCACGGCCGATCCCGTTACGTCCGCGGTCAGGGTCGGTGCCAGGTTCCGGCGCGGCGTCGCCGTCGACACGACCGCCGTTCTCGTTTTCGCGTTCGCAGTCCGGATGGCGTTCGTACTGGCGAGCAAGGGCGGTCTGCGCGGGAACTTCGGCTACGACGCCGGCGTCTACTACGCATCCGCGGACTCGTTCGTGTATGGCCGGTTGCCCTATCACGACTTCGTGCTGCTGCACCCGCCGGGCATCATGCTCGCACTGAGCCCGTTTGCCGTGCTCGGTCGGCTCACCACCGATCACACGGGTTTCGTCGTCGCCGATGTGGCCTTCGTCGCCGTGGCGGCCGCGAACGCCGCACTGGTCACGGCGATCGCGCGCCGCCTCGGACTGTCCCGGGCGGCGTCGTTGCTCGGCGGGCTCTTCTACGCGGTCTGGTTCGGCGCCATTACGGCCGAGGTCTCGGCGCGGCTGGAGCCGTTGGGCAACTTCGCGTTCCTGTGGGCTCTGTGGTTGCTGGTCGGACGCAACGGCAGCCGTCGTCGCACAGTGGTGCTGGCCGGCGCAGTAATGGGTCTGGCCGTGTGCGTGAAGATCTGGTGGATAGCGGTGGCCGTCGTCGTGCTGGCCTGGCTGCTGCGCAGAGGTGAGCCGAGGCGAGCGGCCGCGTTCCTCGCCGGACTGGCCGCCAGTGTCGTCGTGGTGTTCGGACCGTTCTTCCTCCGCGCGCCCACAGCCATGTGGCACATGGTGGTGAGCGATCAGCTCGGGCGTAACCGTCAGCCGCTGAGCCTTGGCCGCCCGGCCCGGCTGACCGGCCTCAGTGCCTCGTTCCCCGGCAAGTCTCATGTCGTCGCGGGCGCGCTGGCTGGCGTCGCGGCTGTCCTGTTCGTGCTCATGATGATCTTGGCGTGGCGGGTGGTGCGCGGCCGGGTGGTGGTGCTGGTGTTCCTGACGCAGCTGGTCGTACTCATGGCCGCGCCGACGTACTTCACCTACTACTCCGCCTTCGTGGCCCCGAGCGCCGCGCTTCTCGTCGCGCTCGTCGCGAGCGAGCATGGCTCGAGGCTCTGGCCGGTGCGCGGGGGTTACCTGGCCGGTGGCGTCGTGGCTGCGACGGCGGCAGTGACCGCAGTGGTTCTGGTGCGGGGGCCGGTCGGGCTGAGCGATTCGTTTCCTGCAGCGCAGCTACGGCCGGCTGTCGCGAACGTGCGTTGCGTGATGACGGATTCGCCCACTGCCCTGATCGAGCTGGACGTGTTGAGCCGGGATCTGTCCCACGGTTGCCCGAACTACGTGGACGTGAGCGGCCGCACCTACGACGCGGATGCGTCGCCGCCCGGGCGGCCGTACCTGAGCCGGCCGCGGAACCCGAAGTGGCAGGCCGACCTGCTGCGTTACCTGCGTTCCGGCCAGGCAGCGATCGTGTTCCGCCCGTTGACCGGGCTCAGCGCCAAGACACGGCGCACGATCAACCGCTGGCCGGTCCTGGCGCGTGCGGGCGGGATCACCGTGCGTCGACCGACAGGGCGACCCCGGTGATCGATCCGGCTGCAGCGGGCACAGTATCGGTGAGGTCTTTCAGACAGGAGTGAGCGGTGGAATCGACCACGATCAAGTGTCCGAAGTGCGGCCAGGACATGCCGGTGCAGGTGTCGCGCCGTGACTCCGGCGGGCTCACCGACGTCGAATCCGTCGAGTGCCCGAACGGCTGCGAGGTCGACGACGAGGCCGTGCGGCAGATCATCGGAACCTCGGGCAACTGAGGGCACGGCGGACGACCGGACAACCTGCGACTCAGCAGATGTTACGGCCGCGTGAACGGTGGGCAGCTTGACTCCGTCGGATCACCGACGCGCTACCGAGGAGTCGTCATGATCGTTCTAGGCGTGGTTCTACTCATCATCGGCTTCGTAGCCAAGGTTGCGATCATCTGGACCCTTGGCATCATCGCCGTGGTCGTCGGGGCAGTGCTCGCCCTGCTCGGGGCCACCGGGCGTCAGATCGGGGGACGCCGGCACTACTTCTGACCGGCGTCAGTGGTGAAAGCTGCTCGGGCCGGACCTGCGCGGCTCGCCGGCATGCTCGTTGAGTGCGCCGACGACGGCGGCCAGTGAGTCGAGCAGCAGGTCGGCCATGTCCGTTGAGAACCCGTTGCGGCAGACGATCCGGAGCACAGCGAGATCTTCCCGGTCCTTCGGGAAGGTGTACGCCGGTACCTGCCAGCCGTGTTCGCGCAGCCCGCGCGAGACGGCGAACACGTCCCAGGCCGTGACCTTTGATGTTGTGGTGAACGAGAGCACGGGCAGCTCGCCGCCGCTGCTGACCAGTGCGAACTCGTCGTAGGCGTCGATCGAGCTGGCGAGGTACGTCGCGATGTCGCGGGACGCCTGCTGCACCTCGCGGAAGCCGGTGAACCCGAGGCGGAACAGCGTGTAGTACTGGGCGATCACTTCCGCGCCCGGACGCGAGAAGTTCAGCGCGAACGTTGGCATCTGGCCGCCCAGATAGTCGACGGTGAACACCAGCTCGCGCGGAAGGGCGTCCTCGTCGCGCCAGACGGCCCAGCCGACGCCGGGGTAGGTCAGTCCGTACTTGTGGCCTGACGTGTTGATCGACGCGACGCGGGGCAGCTGGAAGTCCCACACCAGGTCGGGGTCGAGGAACGGCGCGATCATCGCGCCGGACGCGCCGTCGACGTGGATCGGGACGTTCGGACCGCCGGAAGCCGCCAACTCGTCGAGGGCGGCGGCGATCTCGGCGACGGGTTCGTAGCTGCCGTCGTAGGTCGAGCCGAGTATTGCGACGACGCCGATCGTGTTCTCGTCGCACGCTGCGACCGCCTGCTCGGCGCCGAGGTGCAGCCGGTCGCCTTCAACCGGGACCAACCGGGGCTCGACCTCCCAGTACCGGCAGAACTTCTCCCAGCAGACCTGCACGTTGGCGCCCATCACCAGGTTCGGACGGCGGCCGAGATCGTCCCCGACACCCGCGCGCCAGCGGTGTTTGAGGGCCATCCCGGCGAGCATGCACGCTTCGCTGGAACCGGTGGTCGAGCAGCCGGTCGCGTGCTCGGCGTCGGGTGCGTGCCACAGGTCGGCCAGGATGGCGACACAGCGTTGTTCGATGGCCGCGGTGCGCGGGTACTCGTCCTTGTCGATCATGTTCTTGTCGACGGACTCGGCCATCAGCGTCTGTGCCTCGGGCTCCATCCAGGTGCCGACGAAGGTCGCCAGGTTCAGCCGTGCGCTCCCGTCGAGCAGCAACTCGTCGTGGATCAGCTGGTACGCCACGCGGGGCGGCACCGGATCGTCGGCCAGCGCCGTCTTCGGGGGACGCACGTCCCGCTCGAGAGAGGGGTCGGCGGCGCCGACGAACGGATTGCTGCGATGACCCTCGAACGGTTGCTCACTCATACCGCTGATCATGCCCAGGGTGGGCTGAGCGAATGCGTGGACTTGCGTTTACCGCCGGGGCTGCGTTCGTCTGGTCGCGACGGCGGTGCGTGGGTCGTCCGGCCATGCGTGCCGCGGATAGCGGGCGCGCAACTCGGCGCGAACCTGCGGGTAACCCTGCGTCCAGAAGGACGCCAGATCGGCGGTGATCGCCACGGCCCGGCCTGCGGGGGACAGCAGGTGCAGCACGACCGGCGCGCGTCCGTCAGCGAGAGCCGGGGCGGCCGTCCATCCGAACGTCTCCTGCACCTTGACCGCGACGACCGGCGGCTCGCCACCGTCGTACGCGACCCGCACCGTGGAGCCCGACGGCACCTGCAGGCGGTCGGGGGCGATTTCGTCGAGGCGGGTCGCAGCGGGCCAGGGCAGCAGCCGGCGCAGGGCCGCAGCAACGTCGATGCGGGTGAGGTCCTTGGCGCGCCGCACGCGCATCAGCTCCGGTCCGAGCCAGCGGTCGAGACCCGCGAGCAACGAGTCGTCGTCGACAGCCGGCCACGGCTTGCCGAGATATGCATGGCAGAACGCCAGCCGTTCACGCAGCCGGTTTGCCGCGGCGGTCCAGTCGAGGGCTCGGAGCCCGGACTGCTCCAGCCCGGCACGCACCGCCGCCCGGACCAGCAGCGGATCCGGATCGGTCAGCGTGGTCTCGCTCAGCCTGATTGCGCCGAGCGATTCGACCCGGCAAGCCACGACGGCATCGCCGTCCCAGCGGATCTCGTCGGTCCGGACAACGTCGGCGACGGCACGCGCCGTCGCCTCGTCGATCGGGGCAGCCGACCGGATCCGGGCGTCCACCCGACCAGGCGGCCGGTCCGCCACGGCGACCGCGAGCCAGCGCGAACCGCGCAGCGACGACGACGATTCGAGGGCCGCGCCCGTGCCGCCGGACATCTGGTAGGACGGCGAGTCCGCACGCCGGATGCGGGCAAGACGGTCCGGGTAGGCGAGGCCGACGACCGTCCCGACCGCGACGTCGTCGGGCACCGAGGTGCCGCGCGGGCCGCCGCGGCCGAGGCGACGGACCTCATCGCGCCAGCGCGCGGACGTGGCCCGGTCGTGCCCCTGCCGCAACGCCCGCCAGCGGGCGGGGAGGTCGTCGTCGCGTCCGGTGAGCGAGGTGTCCGAGAGCAGCGCGACGATCTCGCGGGCTCGGTCCGCGCCGATCCGGTCGGCGCCGTCGACCACTGCGCGAGCCAGCCGCGGATGCGTGCCGAGCTGGGCCATCCGCCGTCCGCGATCGGTGATCCCACCGTGCCGGTCGAGGGCATGCAGCGCTCGCAGCAGCGCGGTGGCCGCCTCGAGCGCCGGCGCGGGCGGCGCGTCCAGCAGGGCCAGACCGATGCCGCCCGGTGCCCCCAGGCGGCCACGGTCAGGGCGAAGCCGGCGAGGTCGGACGTCGCGATCTCCGGTGCCGTGTGCGCGTCCAGGTGCGCGTGATCGTCGACCGACCAGCATCGGTAAACGCGCCCGGGCCCGATCCGTCCGGCGCGCCCGGCCCGCTGGTCGGCCGAGGACTTGGAGACGCGCGTGGTGACGAGTGCGCTCAGCCCGCGGGCCTGGTCGGTGCGAGGCTGCCGGGCGAGCCCCGAGTCGACGACGGCCCGGACGCCCGGGACGGTCAGCGAGCTCTCTGCCACGGACGTCGTGACCACCACCCGTCTGCCAGATCCCGGCGTCAGAGCGCGTTCCTGCTCCGCCTTCGCTTGCCGTCCGAACAGCGGTAGGACCTCGGCGGCGCCGTGCAGTCGCCGCGTCACCCCTGCGATCTCGGCCTCGCCGGGCACGAAGACCAGCACGTCACCGTCGCCGTCCGCGAGCGCGCGGCGCGTCACGTCCGCTACGTGGTCGAGGAAGCGCGGGTCGACCCGCGCATCGGCGAGCAACGGCAGCGGACGAGTCGGTGGCGTCCAGTTCATCGTGACCTCGAACATCGTTGCTGAGGCGGTGATCACCGGCACCGGCGGCCCGCCCGTCGCGAGCGCGCGGGTCATCGCCGACGTGTCGGGCGTGGCCGACGTCGCGACCAACACGAGGTCCTCGCGCAGAGTTGCGCAAATGTCGACGCAGAAGGCGAGGGCCAGATCGGCGTCGAGATGCCGCTCGTGGCACTCGTCGATCACGATCGCCGCGACGCCGGGTTGGTCGGGCTCGCGTTGCAGTCGCTGCACGAGCAGCCCGGTCGTCACGACCTCGACCTGCGCGTCGCGCCCGCCAGCCCGCTCGCCGCGCATCGCGTACCCGATTCGGTGCCCAGGCGCCTCGCCGATCAGGGCGGCGAGCCGATTCGCGGCCGCGCGCGTCGCCATCCGGCGCGGTTCGGCCACGATGATCCGGCCGCCCAGCGCGTCGGCCAGCGCGAACGGCAGCAACGACGTCTTGCCCGAGCCCGGCGGGGCGACCAGCACGGCCGCGCCGCGCGTCCGGACCGCTGCCACCACGTCGTGCAACGCCGGGCGGACCGGAAGATCGGCACCCGGCGCGGACGCATCGGGGAGCAGGGACGTCGGCGGCACCCGCCTGACGGTAATGCCACCGAAGCTGTCCGAACCTCGTGCCACGATGAAACGCATGGCGGTGGATCGTTCGGGTGGCATGCGATGACCTCGGCGTACGGCACCTGGTCCGGTCCGGCAAAGGCGCTGGTCGTCGCTGTCGATGCCGCGGTGTCGGCTGCGCAGATCGGCGATGCTGACGCGTTCGACGACGCACTCATCGCCCTATACCGGGTCGACCGCGAGCAGCTCACCGTCCTGCTCGGTGCCGTGACGCGAGACGTGTTGGAGCAGGCGAATCCCGACGGCCTCGACTCCGATGACGCGCAGCGGGCGCTGGACAACTGCGTCCGGTCGGCCGCCGGGTGGTACCCGGCCGTCGACACCGCCGTCGTCCTGCTCGCGCTCATCGGCGCCCTCGGCCTGACCGAGCCGGACGAACCGCCCATCGTCGACCAGTACGCCGTGTTGGTGCATGGCCTGCTGCTGATCGCCGACCTGTTGGCGAGCTCAGGCATCGTTCTGCGCCCGCTGCTCGAGGCGGCGCTGCGTGAGTTGTTGCGAGCGCAGACCGTCGAGTTGCCGTAACAACCAACTTGGCCCTGACCTGGCACCGGCCAGCGCCGGTTTAGACGACCTCCCCGTGACCAGAGAGCCCGAGTCAGCCGCGCTGTGCCAGCGGCACCCGACTCACTGATCAACGGCGCGGCGCGGCCTGACGCTCTCTACAGTTCGCTCACGGGGCTCGACGAACTCGCGCACGGCCTGGGCGAACCGGGCCGGCTGATCGAGCGGGATCAGCGTGTAGCTGTCCTCGACATCGACGAACCGGGCGTCCGGAAGCAATGCCGCGAGGCGTCGCCCGTGCTCGGGCGGCATCACCCGGTCCTCAGCGGCCCACAGCACCAGCGCGGGACGATCGAAGCGTGGCAGGCGTTCGGCCGCCTCGACCAGCAGTTCCGGTTCGGCCGCGGCGGCGCGCAGCATCCGCACCGTGTCGCCCCGGATTGCCGGCTGGGTCAGGACGGGCTGCAGCCAGCGGCGCACCGTGGCGTCGCCGCGCTTGGTCAGCCACCCGAACGTCATAGGCAGGCGCCGCATCGGGCGTAGCCGCAGCTGCTGCATGAACATCCCGAACAGCTTCGGCGACAGCATCCCGGTCCGCACGAGTGTCCGGCCCGTGAGTCCCGGCGGGAAGTTGTCGAACGCGTCGCACGAAGCGAGTACGACTCGCCCCGCCCGTTCGCAGCCGGCAGCCATCAGCAGTTGCACGATCGCGCCGCCTGTGTCGTTGCCGACGAGCGCGATGTCGCGCAGATCGAGCCGGTCGAGGAACTCGCCCACGAGCTGCGCCGTGCCCCGCAAGGACAGGTCGGTGCCGGCGGGCATCGGGCGTCGGTGCGCGCCGAGCGGCAGCGTCGGGACTACGCACCGGTGGTCGACGGCGAGGTCGGCGACGACGGCGGCCCACAGCGACGCGTCCATCATCAAGCCGTGCAGCAGGACGACGGTGGGGCCGTCACCGCCGGTGTCCTCGTAGTCGATCGTCCCCGTGGAGAGCTCGATCTGGTGCATGGCCACCTTCCTGCGAGTGTCAAGCGACGTTCCGATCACCAAAGTGAACCATATGGTTCACATTGTTGTCGAGACGTGCAGCGAAAACTATGCGTCGGTCGCCTCTTCGCGGTCCAGCGCCCGGGCGAGGAAGTCGAAGCCCGCCGCGATTCCGGCGGTGTCCCCACTGGTCCGGGCGTCGACCAGGAAGCCACGCAGCGTCGCCAGGATCATCTCGGACACCTCGAGCTTGCGACGGTCTGACCAGTCCGCCGGGCACAGCGACAGCAGCGAGGGCAGGTACTGCTTCGAGGCGCCGCGCCCGAGTTCGGCGTAGCGCCCGGAGTCGTACATCGCCAGGCCGATCGCTTGGTCCAGCACCCGTGCTTCCGCGCCGACGAGGACGGGCCAGAGCGCGCGAACCCGATCGGCGAGCCGTCGCGGCTCGGTCGCCGCAGCGAGCATGCCTTTCTCGATACGCCGTTCGCGCAGCTGCAGGACGGCCCGCACCAGCAGGTCGTCGACGCCGTCGAAGTAATAGAGCAGCACCTTGTGCGTGGTGCCCGCCGCGCGCGCGGCCCGTCGCAACGAGAAGTCCGTCAGGCCGTTCGTGGACAGGTCCTCCGTCACCCGCTCGAGCAGCTCGCGCCGTCGCGCCTCGCCTCGCTGCGAGCCCGCCGACCTTCGGTAACCGGTGCGCGGGCCAGTATCGGCGTCGGCCGGCTCGTCCGGTGTCCTGTGGGGCATCCGAGGACGCTACCGCCGCACGTACCGGCGCCGCTCGAACACCGCGACCGGCGACAGAGGACGATGACCGGGTGACCGTCCGCGCCGCAGGTTCTAGCCGGACGGTCGCGGCCGGGCTCGCGTGGGCGCTCGCGCTGCTACTGGTCACGACCGGCGTGTGGCATTTCGCATCGCCGCACGGCTTCGAGTCGATCGTGCCGAGGTTCCTCGGCTCGCCGGCCATCTGGGTGGCGGTGAGCGGCGTCGTTGAACTCGCGTGCGCCGCCGGCCTTGCGTTCCGCGCGACCAGACGGCTCGCCGGGTGGGCCTGCGTCGTCCTGTTCGTCGTCGTGTTCCCGGCCAACATCAAGATGGCGGTGGATGCGCTCAACGGGCACGGCAGCGTGCTGATCTCCTTGCTGCGGCTGCCGCTGCAGATCCCGCTCGTGCTTTGGGCGCTCTACATCGCGCGTCATGCCCCGGCGCGTTCGACCCTTCTCGCGCCCACGACCAGCTGACCAAGGGCGATTCCCGCGTCGCTCGGTGGCACCTGCCGGTGCGTGAGCACCCGGAAGCCGGCGCCTTCCAACCCGGCTCGACACAACTCGGTCAGCACGACGTTGAGAAAGACGCCACCCGACAAGGCTGCCGTGTCCAGGCCCCGGCGATCACGAAGCCGGCAGGCGGCGCTCACCACGACGCCCGCCACTGCGTGGTGGAACCGCGCCGCCACGATCGCCGGGGGGACGCCGGCCAGGACGTCGGCCGACGCGGCGGCAACGACCGGCCGGGCGTCGATCGAACCGTCGAGCAGGTCGAACCGGTAGGCGTTCCCGCACGAGTCGAGCGACGCTCGGGCGAGCTCCTCGAACCGCATCGCCGCCTCGGCCTCGTACGCCACGCGGTGGCACACACCGGCGAGCGAGGACATCGCGTCGAAGAGCCGACCCATGCTCGACGTGGGCGCGCACTGCAAACCGGTCTCGAACTGCCGGGCCAGGACGCGCCGCTCCATGGGCGAGCAGGCCGCCACGCTCGGCAGCCGCTCGTCCCACTCGACACCGGATGCATGCAGGTGCGAAAGCGCCATCCGACAGGGATTGCGCACCCCGGCGTCGCCGCCCGGCAGCGGCACGTAGCGCAGGTGCGCGGCCCGCTCGAAACCGGCGTAGTCGGCGACCAGCACCTCGCCGCCCCAGATCGCACCGTCCTGACCGAAGCCGGTGCCGTCGAAGGCGAACCCGACCACCGGGGACGAGCCGTCGTGCCCGTTATCAGCCAGGGCCGACGCGATGTGCGCGTGATGATGTTGGACGGTGCGAACGGGCAGCGGCTGCCCGCGCGCCCATGCGGTGCTGCGGTACGCGGGGTGGGCGTCGCAGACGATCAGCTCCGGCACGACTCCGGTCAACGTCCCGAGGTGCTCGGTCGCAGCCACGAACGCCTGCTGCGTCGTGAGATCGTCCATGTCGCCGACGTGCGCCGACAGCCACGCCTGCCGGCCGTCCCCGGTGCAGAACGTGTTCTTCAGATCGCCGCCCACCGCGAGCGCGGCGTCGATCGGTACCGGCAAAGCGATCGGCAGGGGCGCGTAGCCACGCGATCGGCGCACCGGCAGGACCTGGCCACCGGCCACCCGGACGACCGAGTCGTCGCAAGGCACGTGGATCGGACGGTCGTGCCCGAGCCAGGCGTCGGCCAGCTGATCGAGACGGGTACGGGCCTGCTCGTCGTCGATGACGATCGGTTCGCCGGCGAGGTTGCCGCTCGTCATCACAAGAATGCGCGGGCCGGGTGCATCGCCGGGCAGCCCGAAGAGCAGAACGTGCACCGGTGTGTACGCGAGCACCACCCCGATGTCGGGGTGATCGGGCGAGACCGACGCAGCCACCCGAGCATCCGCGCGGCGGCGGAGCAGCACGACCGGGCGCCGGGCGTCGGTGAGCAGCTCGTGTTCGGCCGCGTCGACGTACCCGAGCGCGCTGGCGTCGTCGACGGAGGCGACCATGACCGCGAAGGGCTTGTCGCCACGGTCCTTGCGTTTGCGCAAGGTGGCCACCGCCGACTCGTTCTCGGCGTCACATGCCAGGTGGAACCCCCCGATACCCTTGATGGCCACGACCGCGCCGTTGCCGAGCAATCGTCGCGCGACGGTGATCGCGTCCGGGCCGACCACGTCGTCCTGGGCGGTCCGCGTTAGGCGCACCGTCGGGCCGCAGTCGTGGCAGGCCACGGTCTGGGCATGGAAGCGGCGGTCACCCGGGTCGGCGTACTCAGCCGCGCAAACATCGCACAAGGGCAGTTCGGCCATCGTCGTCGCCGCGCGGTCATAGGGCAGATCGGTGATGATCGTGAATCGGGGCCCGCAGTTCGTGCACGAGATGAACGGATGGCGGTAGCGGCGGTCAGCAGGGTCAGCGAGCTCCGCGAGGCAGTCGGCGCAGGTTCCGACGTCGGGCGAGACGAGGGTGCGTCCGCCGTCGGCGGGTCCGGTGGCGGAGATGACGAACTCGGTGCCGCCGCGGGCCGCGGCGGGATGGACGTCGACGGCATCGACCTGCGCGAGCGGCGGCGCGTCGGTACGGAGTCGGACGGCGAACTCGGCCACCCGTTGCGGCGGCCCCTCGGCCTCGACGACGACGCCGGCTGCGGTGTTACCGACCGAGCCGGCGAGGCCGAGTTCGCGTGCGAGGGAGTAGACGAACGGCCGGAACCCGACGCCTTGGACGACGCCGGTGACCTCGATGCGGGCGCGTTCACGACCCGAGGCGATGCTGTCGGACGGCATTCCGCACCCTCTCGCTCCGAGCGCCGGAGGACAAGATCGACGCTACTCACGAACGCGGTCCGCGCCAGCCGACGACCGGATTCACCCGGCATTGACGTCACATCCGAGTACGCGTTGACTCGTGCTGACTGCGGAGGTGTGCATTGGGCCGGTTCCATCGCCACGACGGCGAGCACGATCACGACCACCAGCACCCGCACGACCATCCGCACGATCACGATCACTCGCTTGACGATCGCGAACTGGGCGACCACTCCGCCTACGAGACCGGCAGCGAGCGCATCGACGTCCTGGAGCGGATCTTCGACGAGAACGATCGGCTCGCCGCGGCGAACCGGGCCGAGCTCGCCGAGCACGGTGTCACCGCCATCAACGTCATGTCCTCGCCGGGCGCCGGCAAGACGGCCCTGCTGCGCGAAACCCTGAGCCGCCTCGGCGGCGACCTGCACATCGGCGTGATCGAGGGCGACATCGAGACCAGCCTGGATGCCGACCGGCTCGCCGGGTTCGGCGCGGTCGTCGAGCTGGTCAACACCGGCAACGGCTTCGGCGGCGAGTGCCATCTCGATGCGCCTATGGTCCGCTCGGCGCTGGTCCGCCTGCCGATCGCAGAGCTCGATCTGGTCATCGTCGAGAACGTCGGCAACCTCGTCTGCCCGGCCGAGTTCGACGTCGGCGAGCACGCTCGGGTGATGGTCTTCTCGGTGACCGAGGGCGAGGACAAGCCGCTGAAATATCCGGTGATGTTCCGCTCCGCCGACGTCGTCCTGGTGAACAAGATCGATCTATTGCCCTACCTCGACTTCGACATGGAGCTTTTCGGTCGCAACCTCACCGCCGTCAATCCACTCGCCGTCCGGATCGACATGAGCGTGCGCGACGGGCAGGGCATTGACGACTGGCTGACCTGGTTGCGCGCGCAGATCAAGTCGCCACACCCGGCGGGACGCGGCCTGATCGCCGATACCTGAAATCAGGTCGCTGCGTTCGCGGCGCACGCGCTTCGTCGGCACAGCGGTTGTCCATTGCCAGTCGGGCCCCACTTTGGTCGGCGCACGACGTCCAGAGCCTTCGTCTAAAGCTTTCGTCCAGCTCGTTGCCACACCCTTGGTTCAGCTCATTGCCGCGTGACAGCAGTTTCCCAGGCTTTCCCCATGGGTTGCCCGGATCGTTCCTGGTAGCGGATTCGGCTCAACCACATCGGAGCTCTTGTCATGACCATCGCCCCACCGGTGACTGGGGGCAGGTCTACCGCGGTGCGGCCGCGACTCCGGCGCCTCGGGCTGTGCGCGATCGTGGTGGCCCTGCTGTTGAGCGGCGGCGATGCGGCGGTTCTGGCGTCCGGCTCAGGCGGGGGGTCGGCGGTCAGGTTGGCGGTGATAGGTGACTCCCTGAGTACGGGGCTCCAGACACCGGGTGACCCATGGACCGCCGAAGCTCAAGAACTGTTCGGCGCGAACGGGCGCAAGGTCGACATCGTCAACGCTGCCGAGAACGGCGCCGGGTATGTGGCGCAAGGCGAATACGGCAACGACTTCCTCGACCAGGTGAATCATGTCGTCGACGCCCGATCACAGGTGGTGGTCGTCTTCGGTTCGGACAACGATCTAGGGCGTCCTAGCCTCGCTGCCGCGGTCACGAACACTCTCGAGCGCATCAAGACGCTCGCCCCGCGCGCAACGCTGGTGGTGGTCGGACCGCCTGCGCCGCCCGCACAATCCTCCCAGAGTCTGGCCACGATCCGAGATGCGCTGGGCGCAGCGGCGCGCGACGTCGACGGACAGTTCGTCGACCCGTTGTCGTTGAAGTGGTTTCAAGGCGATGACGCCAAGTACGTCAGCGAAGACGAGGAACATCCCGACACCGACGGTGAGCGGTACCTCGCACAGCAGATGACGGATGTGCTGACCCCGACGATCGACCGCCTCGTCCGCCAGGCGCGGTGGGCGTGATCGGGGGCAAGGCCGCAGTCAGCTGCCGTCCGGGTGTGGAACCGGCACGACGGGCGAGGGCATCGACGCCGGCGAAGTCCCGGATTGCAGGTGAACCGGCAGGGTCATTTGCGATCGCGGTGGCGGCGCCGGCGCATCTAACGCTCGTGCTTGCGCGCGACGGTGACTGTCGATGGTGCCCCCGGCAGGATTCGAACCTGCGCCACCGCCTCCGGAGAGCCATTTATACGTTCGTGAAGATCGTTGAAAACTGCTTGGAGGGCCAGAATTTGCTGGCCTAGATACGTTTGTTGCCGTTGATCAACATCGGCTGTTTTTGGTTCTGGTGTGTACCCGATGTGTACCCGTGAAGATCAACACCGAGTTGATCAACGTTCGAATCGGTCGAAGCGACTCGGGTTAGAGATCATTTCGAACGGCCTGGATGATGGCTCTTCGCGGTTCGGGGTGAGGGCGTGGCGTTGAGGTAGAAGGGCTCGTGACCCTTGAAGACTGGCTGGTGTTGAGACACCCAGTCGAAGGGCCACGAGCGTGGATGACGCTACTTCTGTTCTGTTCGACCTGCCGGGATTCGTTGTGATCGAGTGTGTCGAGCTCGACGACGACGCGCGCAGGACCGTGATCATGCAGGTTGCTGTCGAGCATGGCTGCCCGCGCTGCGGGGTGGTGGTGGGCGGTAAGCCCTACGACACGCGCGAGTCGCGGATCAAGGATCTGCCCTTCGGTGAGCGGTCGTTGGTGGTGATCTGGCGTAAGCGGCGCTACCGATGTCCGGAGACCAGCTGCGGGCAGAAGCTGTTCGTCGAGCGCAGCAGCGAGATCGCTGCGCGGCGGCGCAGCAGCGAACGGCTTCGGCGCAAGCTCGCGCAGGCTGATGGTCAGTGCCGTGCCTATTCGCAGGTGGCGGTCGAGTACGGGGTGTCGTGGTGGCTGGTCAACGACGTCGCAGCCCGGGCCGCAGCCGAGCTGCCGGTCGAGCCACCTGCGGTGCGGTGGCTGGGTATTGATGAGACTCGCACCCGACGCCCTCGCTGGCGTCGCGACCCCGTCACGGGTTCCTGGCGCCGGGAGGAGCCGTGGATGACGAGCCTGACTAACCTCGACACCAGCTCAGCTCGGGCGATCCTCGGGCTGACTCCGGGTCGGTCGTCGGCGACGGTCTGCACCTGGCTCGCCGCGCGTGAGCAGTCCTGGCGTGACGGGATCGAGGTGGTGGCGATCGACCCCTGCGCCGCCTACGCCAAGGCCGTGCGACAGGCGCTGCCGCAGGCGACGATCGTGGTGGATCATTTCCACCTGGACCGGCTGGCCAACGACATGGTGACCAAGGTCCGTCGCCGGGTGACGTGGGACAACCGCGACCGCCGGGGTCGACTCGTCGACCCGGAGTGGGCCAACCGCCGCCGGCTACTGACCGCCAAGGAACGCCTTGCCCCGGCCCGGTTCGCCAAGATGTGGAACTCGGTGTCCGACGGTGATCCGTCCGGGCAGATTCTGGCTGCCTACATCGCCAAAGAACACTTGCGAGCACTGCTCGCACTCGCCCGACGCAGGCCGACCTGGGACATGATCAGCAACGCCAAATACCGCTTCGCCGCCTGGTGCGCACTGTTCTCCAACATCGGCGAAATCGTCACCCTCGCCGAGACGATCGAGACGTGGTGGCCCGAAATCGAAGCCTTCCTACGGTTGAACATCACCAACGCCAGAACCGAGGGCTCCAACAGGACGATCAAGCAGATCAAGCGTGTCGGCTGCGGCTTCGCCAACCAAGCCAACTACGAACGCCGTATTCTCGCCTACGCGACCGCACGGGATGCGGCGTGACCAGCCAGATCAAGGTCACCGCTCACCCGGAACCACGGAGAGCCGTCATGTCTCTTGATCGATCAAGCGAAGCGACCGCTGCGTCGGCTTGACCTTCGCGCTGGTGCACTGCGACCGTCAGGCCGGCAATGGAGTAGGAA
>JBPCOE010000035.1:0-27532 GCA_051000605.1 Jatrophihabitans sp. | reverse complement strand
TGGATCCGGCGCCCAGCCCGAGCGACATCGGCCAAACCGTCACACCCTCCATGCAGAATCGCGCCCCACAGGCAGCGAATCCCCAAAATCATGATCAACGGCCGGAGCGCGAAAGATCGAGGTTAGTGCCGCCGCGGTACCAACGCACCGCCCGAGACACCGGAGCGCGGCTACGATCGGCCGGTGCGCGACGCTCACGATCTCGAGCGCGTCGCCGGGGACACTGTTCCGCCGCAGGTCCTGCTGCTCGCCGCCGTCGGCTCCGTCCAGTTCGGGTCCGCGTTCGCGGACACGATCTTCGCAGCAGCCGGGCCGGGCGGGGTAGCCCTGCTGCGGGTGCTGTTCACCGCGCTCGTCCTGACGGCGATCGCCAGGCCGACGCTGCGCGGACGGTCGCGACGCGAGATCGCGACCGTCATCGGCTACGGTGTGGCCCTCGCGGGCATGAACTGGAGTTTCTACGAGGCTCTGCACCGGCTCCCCCTCGGCGTCGCGGTGACGATCGAGTTCACCGGCCCGCTGGCCGTGGCCGTGGCCGGCTCCCGTCGGGTGATCGACGGCGTCTGGGTACTGCTGGCGGCCGGCGGCGTCGGCCTGCTCGCGCTGCGCGGCGGGCATTCCGGCGTCCACGCGGCCGGGGTCCTGCTCGCGCTCGTCGCCGCCAGTTGCTGGGCCCTGTACATCCTGCTGGCAAAGCGGGTCGGGACCACGTTCGGAGCGCTCGAGGCCCTGGCCGTCGGCATGGCGGTGGGCACGCTGCTCGTGGTGCCGGCCGGCATCGCCGAGGGCGGTTCCGCGCTCCTGCGTCCCGGGGTGCTCGCCGGCTGTCTGGGCGTGGCGGTGCTGTCCTCGCTCATCCCCTACACCCTCGAACTTGTCGCATTGCGGCGGCTGTCCACGGCGGTGTTCGGGCTGTTGATGAGCCTCGAACCCGCCGTCGCAGCACTCGCCGGCGTGCTCGTGCTCGGCCAATCGCTGTCCGGGGTACTGGCGATCGCGCTCGTGATGGTGGTCGGGGCAAGTGTCGGGGCCACTCTCGTGGGGCGTCGTCCGCCGGTCAGCGAGCCCGCGGCCTGATGATCACCGGCGCATTGAGTCAGGCCGCGGTCGAGCGGCGGTGGACGGCCTGCAGCAGCCCGAGCGCGAGACCTTGCGCGAACATGGAGGACCCGCCGTAGGAGACGAACGGTAGCGGCACACCGGTGACGGGGGTCAGGCCGAGATTCATGCCGATGTTCTGGAACGACTGGAAGGCGATCCAGCAGACCACGCCGACGGCGACCAGGCGACCCGCGGCGTCGGCCTGTCGGGCGATCCGCAGGCCACGCCAGCACAGCAGGCCGAACAGCACCACGATCACGCCGGCCCCGAGCAGACCGAACTCCTCTCCCGCCACCGAGTAGACGAAGTCGGTCTGCTGCTCGGGTACGAAACCGCCGTTGGTCTGCGGTCCGCTGAACAACCCGTGGCCGAACAGCCCGCCGTCCGCGATCGCGATGTGCGCCTGGGTGACGTTGTACGCGGCGCCCTGAGTGTCGACGTTCGGATGAGTGAACGAGGTGAAGCGGGCGAGCTGGTAGTCGGCGAGCACTCCGAGCTTGACCGCGGCGATAGCGGTCAGCACGCCGAGAGCGATCAGCCCGACCGTGTACCGCGCCGGCACGTTCGCCGCGACCAGGACGCCGAACGCGGCGCACGCCAACACCATTGCCGAGCCGAGGTCGGGCTGCAGCATGATCAGCGCGAACGGGACGGCGAGCAGGCCGATGGCCATGAGCACGTCACCTGTGGTCGGCGCGACGTCATCCGCTTCATCCGAGCGGTGGGTGAACAGCACGGCCATGCCGACGACGAGGCCGAGCTTGCAGAACTCCGAGGGCTGCAGTTCGAACCCGCCGGGCAGCACGATCCACGCGTGCGCGCCGTTGATGGTGGAGCCCGCGACGAATACCAGCAGCAGCCCGAGAACGCTGCCCAGGTAGACGATCGGGCCGAACAACCGCAGCAGCCTGGCGTCGAGGCGCGATGCCGCCAACATGAGCCCGAACGCGATGACGACGTTGAACAGGTGCCGGTACAGGAACGACTGCGGGTTTCCGCCGTTGAGCAACTGCTGATCACGGGTGGCGGCCCACACGAGCACAGCGCCGATCAGCGAGAGGGTGAGGGCGACGGCGGCGAGTGGGATGTCGTAGCCCCGGATGCGTCGGTTGAGCGGCAGGACCGTGGTCGTCAGCGTGAACGGCTCCCGCGGGTCGCGGGCGGCATAGGTCATCGCGTGGTGACCTTCACCTGCGGTCCGATGTGCGGCAAAGCCGACGTCGGACGCGCGCCCGTGACGACCGCCTTCGTGCCGGCGCCGAAGATGCCGTCCCAGATGCGCTTGAGCATCGGGCCTGCCGCGGTAGCGCCGGTACCGCCCTGCTCGACCATGCCAACCATGACGAAGCGGGCGCGGGTGTTGCCGTGCCCGTCCTGGTACGTGGGACCCCACGTGGTGAGCCAGGACGAGTCCTTCTTGCCCTGGACCTCGGCCGTGCCGGTCTTGCCGCCGATCCGGCCCTGATATTTAGAGCCGATGTACGCAAATGCGCCCGACACCGCGTAGCCGCGACTGAACTGCAACGACTTGGTGATGAAGTCGAACAGCGACTGCTTGACCGGGACGGTGTCGCGGACCTGTGGCTGCAGGGTCTTCACGACCTTGCCCTTCGCGTCGACGAACCCCCAGCCGAGCATCGGCTGGTAGACCTTGCCGCCGTTGACCAGAGCCGAGTACGCGACCGCGAGTTGCAACGGCGACATGGTGGTCTCGCCCTGGCCGATCGCCATGTCGGCATTGTCGCCGGCCCGATAACGCCAGCCGTCGGTGCAGTTCTCCGAGGCGAGTTGGGTGAGGTACGCGCGATCGGAGCCGTTCGTGACGTCCGGGTAGCCACGCTTCGCGGCCGCGCAGTAATCGGCCTTGTTCGCATTCCACCGGGCCAGCCGGGTCTCGCGGTCGGCGTAACTGCCAGGGGCCTGCTCCCCTGCCGGCACGTCGACGCCCGGCAGCCGGCCGACCCCGAACGCACGGGCCATGGCCTGCAGGTGCTCCAGCGGCTTCTTGCCGTGCTCGATGCGCTGTTGGTCGGTGTAGTACTCGTCGGCGGTCGGCCGGTAGAAGAATGTGTCGCAGGAGTAACCGAGCGCGTCGCGCAGCGTGATCGGGCCGAGCGCCTCCGAGTCGTAGTTCGTCTTCACCCGGCCGTCGATCGCCAGTGAGCCCGGGCAGCCGTACCGCCCGCTGGTGGTGATCTCCTTGTTCATGACGAGGGACGACGACGTGATCAGCTTGAACGTCGACCCCGGTGCGTACTCCCCGGCGAACGCGCGGTTCAGCAGCGGCGTGCCGGCCCTGGGGTCGACCAGCTTCTGGTACCGAGCGTTCGAGATGCCACCGACGAACTGGGTGGGGTTGTAGGTCGGGTAGCTGGCGGCGGCCACGATGCGCCCGGTCTGCGGATCCATGATCACGACCGAGCCGGCCGGCGCAGGCTTGCCCGCTTTCTGGGAATCCTTGATCTGCTGCGCGAGCGAAGCCTCGGCCAGCTTCTGCAGCCCCGAGTCGATGCTGGTGACCAAGGTGTCGCCCTGCTGGGCCGGAACCATTCCGCCGGTGCCTACGGTGTATCCCTGCGGGCTGAGCTGCACGATCTGCTTGCCGTCGACCCCACGCAGCTGTGGGTCGTACTGCTCCTCGAGCCCGCTCAGGCCGATGGTGTCGACGTCGTTGAGCTTCGAGTTCTGCAACTTGTCGGCCTCGGTGATCTGGCCCGTATACCCGAGCAGGTGCGCGGCCAGCGAACCGCCCGGGTACACCGGCACAGTGGCGGTCCGCACGCTCACGCCCGGGAACGATTCGCGATGTTCGCTGATCGCGAGAACGACGTTCGTCGGCGCGTCCTTGGAAACGGTCACCGGCGCGAACGGCTCGCCCGTGGAACATGGCGCCGGCACCTTGGGCGAGCAGGGCGTGATCTCCTTCGACAGCTCGGACACCGGCGTCTGCAGCAGGCTCGCCAGCCGCGTCAGCACTGCGGCGCCCTTGTCCGCCCGATGCTGCATCAGTTCACGGTTGACTGAGACCTGCGCGACGGAAGTGTTGGCGACCAGAGGGCGACCTGCCGAATCGACGATCAGCCCGCGCGGGGCCGGCACGACGATGGCGGCGTCGTGCGTCAGGTGCGCACTCTGGGTGGGCTTGTGGGGGTCGAGCAACTGGACGTAGTAGAGCCGCGCGAACAGGGTCAGCATCATCGACGTCACCAGCGCGACGATGATCGCGAGCCGCCGCGACGACGGCGGGCGGCGATGGCGGTCAGCGGGCACGGTTCGCCCCCACGGCCAGCTCGGTGTAGACGGCGTGCGGCGCACGCAGCGTGTCCGAATGCAGCATGCGGCGGACGAGCGCGACGACCGCGAGAGCGAGCACAGTGCTGATCAGCGTGGTCGGGACGAGGTCGCCCAGCGCCACCCAGACGGTCCCGCCGCGGTGCACCAGCGCGAGCATCAGTGTGACGGCGGTGCTCGCCAGCCCGCAGACGATGCCGACGGTCAGCGCGTCACGGCGCAGGCTACGACGGTCCGCGATCGCTCCGCAGCCGAGACCGATCGCCAGCCAGCACAGCGCAAGGACCCCGGCCGGGTGGCGTGAGCCGAGGTCGGCCATCAGGCCGGCCGCGAACCCGAACGACATCCCGGTGGCCGGACCGTCGACCAGCGCGACGGCCGCGACCACGACGGCGGGCAGGCTGATCGCGAACGGAGCGAACGCCGGCGCCACGAGCGTCGCCTGCAACAGCAGCGCAGTGAGGATCCCGGCCAGCGCGGCGGCAACCCGGCTTCTCCTCATGCCGTCACCGCCCACCGGGGACGAGCGGGGAGCGGGCCGCCCGGGCGGTGCCCGGACTCGTGATGACACCGACGAGATCGACCGCGGTGGGGGACGAGGTGGGGCGGACCGTCGCGCGCGTGGTCCCGTCGGCCGATGTGGTCACCGCAGTGACGGTGCCGACCGACATCCCGACGACGTAGCTGGTGGCGCCACTCGGCCCGGTGACGAGGACATCGCCGATCCGGATCGCGGCATCCGGCGTGAGCGGGGCGAAGACAAAGCCGTGCGGCCCGTCGCCGGTAGCGACGCCGAGCTCGTTGTTGCGGACATCGCGTGCGCCCACGCCCGAGCCCGGGTCCGCAGCCAGCAGCACCACGGCGGTGTCGGCGTCGGCGTGCAGCACCCGCCCGACGAGCCCTGCGCCGTCCGTCACCGACTGGTCGATCCGTATCCCGTCGTGCGTCCCGGCGTCGATCGTGACCGTCCAGTCGAAGCCCTGGCCCGGGCCGTAGGCGATCACCCGCGCCGGCAGGACGATGTGATCACCGCCGTCGGCAGCGCGCTGCAACTTGGCGAGCTCGGCGCTGGTGTGCCCGTCGGCGCGCTGGACGTCGAGGCGTCCCCGCAGCTGCGCGTTCTGCTTCTCCAGTTTTCGGATCTCCGACTCGTGCGTGCCGGCCGAAGGCACACCCTGCACCCAGCGGCGCGCCGGTCCGAGCACGGCGTCGGTCCCGCGGTAGAGCGAGCCCAGCGCACCGCGTACTCCGGAGTGCGCGCCGCCGAGGCTGCCGCCGCCAAGGTCCAGGGTGAGGAAGCACAGCGCCACGATCGTGAGGACGATGGCGGACAGTCGCTGTCGCCGGGTCAGCTTCCGCATGCTCGACCGATCAGCGTCGATGGCCGTCGACGACGACCTTCTGCAGGGCCTCGAAGTGCTCGACGACGGTGGCCGTGCCGAGGACGACGGAATCGAGCGGGCGCTCGGCCACCGCCACAGGCACGCCGAGCTCGTGCTGCAGACGAGCGTCGAGGCCCCGCAGCAGCGCGCCGCCGCCGGTCAGTGCGATGCCACGCGTGACGAGGTCGCCGGACAGCTCGGGCGGGCAGCGGTCGAGCGTGGCCCGTACCGCCGCGACGATGCGCGCGAGCGGCGGGTCCATCGCCTTGCGCAGCTCGCCGCCCTCGATGTTGACGTTGCGCGGGAGGCCGGT
Organism: Jatrophihabitans sp.; assembly: GCA_051000605.1. Taxonomy (GTDB): domain Bacteria; phylum Actinomycetota; class Actinomycetes; order Mycobacteriales; family Jatrophihabitantaceae; genus Jatrophihabitans. The sequence goes on along the minus strand of JBPCOE010000035.1, from coordinate 21,445 downwards.
GCCGACGTCGCGGCCGCGGATCTCGGCGCTCTTGGGCCCCGAGGTCGGGAACGCCGACCCGACGGAGATCTTGAGCTCCTCGGCGGTGCGCTCACCGATGAGCAGTGCGAACTCGGCGCGCACGTGGTCGACGATGGCGGTGTCCAGGGCGTCGCCGGCCACCCGGACGCTCGTCGACGCGACGATGCCGCCCAGCGACAGGATCGCGACCTCGGTGGTGCCCCCGCCGATGTCGACGACCATCGAGCCGGCCGGTTGGTTGACCGGCAGGCCCGCGCCGATCGCGGCCGCCATCGGCTCGGAGATGATGTGCACCTTGCGGGCACCGGCGGCGTAGGCGGCCTCACTCACCGCGCGCTGCTCGACACCGGTGATGCCGGACGGGACGCACACCACGATGCGCGGCCCGGTGAACGCGCCCCGCCGGCGCAACACCTTGCGCACGAAGTAGCGCAGCATCTCCGAGGTGACCTCGTAGTCGGCGATCACGCCGTCCTTGAGCGGGCGCACCGCCTTGATGTGATCGGGCGTGCGGCCGATCATGCGTTTGGCCTCGGTGCCGACGGCGACCACGGAGTTCGTCGAGGAGTCGATCGCGACGACCGACGGCTCGTTGAGCATGATGCCGCGGCCGCGCGCGTAGACGAGGGTGTTGGCCGTGCCGAGATCGATCGCCAGATCGCCACCGAGCAGGTCGCCGCCGCGCTGGGTCACCCGCGTGACCACGGCGCGCTTGGCCAGCGGGGTGAACGTCACGGTCGGCGCCCTTCACAACGGTTCGACTCGCAGGATCGCGAAGCAGGGCCCGGACCGGGCCCCTTCGCGATCGTAGGGTCGGCGACACGCCGAACCGCGCTGCGACGCGCGGTACTGATGTTGCTTGTGTGACTACTGGTCAGCGGCTCTCAGGGAACCACAAGGCGATCTCGCGGGCGGCAGACTCCGGCGAGTCCGATCCGTGGACGAGGTTCTGCTGCACCGCGGCGCCCCAGTCGCGGCCGAGATCGCCTCGGATCGTGCCCGGTGCGGCGGCGGTCGGGTCGGTGGCGCCGGCCAGGGAACGGACGCCCTCGATGACGCGCTGGCCCTCGGCGATGACGGCCACCACGGGCCCGGACAGCATGAAGTCGACGAGTGGCTGGTAGAACGGCTTGCCCTCGTGCTCGGCGTAGTGCCGGGCGAGCAACTCGGGCGTCGCGCTGCGCAACTCGAGAGCAACGAGGCGGTAACCCTTGGCCTCGATGCGCGCGATCACCTCGCCGGACAATCCGCGGGCCACTCCGTCGGGCTTGACGAGGACGAGGGTGCGTTCGCAAGCGTCGTTCACGCCCTCACTCCGTTCGGGCCGCCCAAGGCGCCATAGCCATGACTCACTCCGCAAGCGTCGTTCACGGCGCCGACCTTATGCCAGCGGCGAACGCTGGCTGAACGCGGACGACTTCTGTCAGCGGCGTCGCTTACCCTGGCGGGATCAGACCGGCAAACCCTCCCGAACCGGAGCGACCGATGCGCACGCCGACGCGACGCCTCGTCGCGCTGCTCGTGGTGCTGTCGCTTGTCTTCGGCCTGGCCGCCTGCTCCATCGGCGGCAGCGCCAAGCCACCCAACCGGCACTTCACGCCCCGGCCGACGACCGGCCTCGGCCGCTACCTCGAGACTCCGCCCAAGTACAGCGTCCCGGGGACCACGTCCTGGGCGAAGGACTACACCCCGGACCTCGGGCAGTTCGTCGAGCACTTCTACGGGCCGAGCGTGCACAAGCGAGCGACCACTACGCTGCAGGGTCAGGGTCTCGCCGAGATCGCACACATCTTCTGGATCACCGACGAACGCGTTCAGAGTGATCTCGTACTCATGCGTTTCGACACGGAGGCGGGTGCGACGGCCCGGTTGCGCGACGTGCAGACCGCGGCGAGCGGCGACGCCAACTTCACGTCGTACTCCATCGACGCCCGCGGCGCGCCGACGGTCTTCTACACAAAAGCGACGGACGCCGACGGCAACACCGGCATCCGCGCCTACGCTCGCTGGGACAACACCATCATCGAAATGTTCGTATTCAGCCAGACGGGCTTGCCCAAGATCCTGGTGCAGCGCTGGTTGACGACGCAGATCGACATGCTGCCCTGAATCGAAGTCGTCTCACTCGAGGAGCATCCGCAACCCACCGGCCGTCCCGACCACCTCGTGACGCAGCATCAACAGCCGCAGCCAGATAGCCATGAAGATCGCGCCCACGAGGAACATGGTGCCGATCAGGAAACCGGTGGCGGTGAACAGCACCTGCAGCACCGAACCGAGCCCGATGCCGAACGGACGGCGGGTCGTGGCGGCCGCCACGAGCAGGACGGCGGCCAGCGTGAACAGGATGATGGTGCGGGCGGTGCCGAGCCCGGTCGTGAACGCGATCGCGCGCGGGACCAGCAGGACCACCAGGCACTCGAGGCCGAGGACGCCCGCGAGCGCCCCACGCGTCGCCTTGTCTGCCCGTCTGGCCCGCGCTGCAAACTGCTCGGGCGTCGGGTCCAGGTCTGCGCCCGGCGGCGGCCTCTCGGCGCCTGCACGGCTATGCGTGCTGTCGGGAGCGTCGCGTGCGGCCGGGTTTTCGGTCACGCCGTCGCTCCGCTCGGACCGCCCAAGACGCCATACCCCTGGTTCGCACCGCTTGCGTCACTCACGGCCGCGGCCGCAGCAGGGTTCGGGCCTCGCCGACGGTGACGACCGAACCGGTGACGAGCACGCCTGCGCCGGATAGCACCGGGTCGTCGGTCTGCTCCGCGAGCCGCACGGCCGCCTCGATCGCGTCGTCGAGGCGCGGTTCGACGGTGACCCGGTCGGCGCCGAACAGCGGCACGGCTAGTGCGGCGAGTGCGTCGACGTCCAACGCCCTCGGGCCCGCAACCTGCGTGATGACGAGTTCGTCGATCGCAGGCTCGAGGAGTTCGAGCATCGCAACGGCATCCTTATCGGCCATCACGGCGACGACCGCGACCAGGCGGCGGAACTGGAACGCCTCGGCGACGGCGGTGAGCGTCGCGGTCAGCCCCGACGGATTGTGGGCTGCGTCGAGCACGATCGTCGGAGCCGAACGCACCACTTCGAGCCGGCCGGGCGAGCGCACCTTCGCGAACGCGGCCCGCACGACGTCGGCGTCGATGGCGCCGTTCGCACCGCCGGCGCCGAGGAACGCCTCGACCGCCGCGACGGCGACGACCGCGTTCTGTGCCTGGTGCGCACCGTGCAGCGGCAGGAAGATCTCGTCGTACACGCCGCCCAGACCTTGCAGCGCCAGGAACTGGCCGCCGACGGCGATGCGCCGCTCGATCACCCCGAACTCGAGTCCTTCACGGGCGATGGTGGCATCGACCTCGACGGCACGCCGAACCAGTTCCTCGGCGGCCTCGGCCGGCTGCAGCGCAAGGATCGCGAGTGCGTCCGCCTTGATGATCCCGGCCTTCTCGGTCGCGATCCGCACGACGGTGTCGCCGAGGTACTGCATGTGATCGAGGCCGATGGGCGTGACGACCGCGATCTCGCCGTCGATGACGTTCGTGTTGTCCCACGCGCCGCCGAGCCCGACCTCGACCACGGCGACGTCGATCGGGGCGTCGGCGAAGACGGCGAAGGCGAGCCCGGTGACGATCTCGAAGAACGACAGCGGGACGTCGCCCTGCTTGTCGATCATCTCGATGTAGGGCTCGATCTCAAGGTAGGCCTCCACGAACGTCCGGTCACTGATCGGCTCGCCGTCGACCACGATGCGTTCGGTGACATCGGCCAGGTGCGGGCTGGTGTAGCGGCCGGTACGTATGCCGAAACCGCGCAGCAGTTCGTCGATCATGCGCGCGGTGCTCGTCTTGCCGTTTGTGCCGGTCAGGTGGATCGCGCGGTAGGCCCGTTGCGGATCGCCGAGCAGATCGACCAGCGCCGTCATGCGCTCGTTGGTGGGGTGAACGTGTCCCTCGCCGCGGCGCTCGAAGATCTTCGTCTCGATGTCGCGCAGCTGTGCTGAGTAGTCCTCGGTGGCCACGACGCCCGAGTCTACGGAGCGCCTGAGCGGTCGACGGCCTGCAGCCCGTGCAGGCGTGCGTCCGGCACGAGTTCGCCCGGCAGCGCGACGATCAGACGCGCCTGGCGCAAGCGCAGCAGGACGACGTCGCCGATCCGGCGGGCGTCGGCGATCTCGCGGTACGGGTGCACGGCCGTCCCGCCGTCGGCCGCGATCGCCACCTGACTGTCCCCGAAATCGGCGGTGACCGTAGTGCCCGGCCGGAAACCCCGTGCCGCGAGCACCGAACGCAGCTGCCGTCGCTTGTACAGCAGCACGCCGGCGACGATCAGGACGCACAGTACGACACCGCCCACCGCGCCTGCGTGCCCGTTCCTGCTGCCGAGCAGCCCGAGCGCGACCGTCACCACCGCGAGCGGAGCCCAGAACTGCAGGCGCGCGGCCTGGTAGCGGACCACGGCCTTCGCGATCCGGTCCGGATCGCCGCGCCGGACGATGTACTGGGCCGCCATTTCTAAGCCGAGGACGGTGCGGCCAGCGCGGCGAGTGCGGCGTCGATGCGGATGAGCTCGGCCTCGGCCGCTGCAAGCCGGTCACGTACCTTCGCCACGACCGCCGCAGGCGCTTTGCCGGTGAACTCCTCATTGCCGAGCTTGCCGGCGTTGACGGCCTGCTCCTTCTCCGCCGCGGACCGGTCCTTCGCCAGCCGCACGCGCTCGGCCGCGACGTCGATCGTCCCGGACAGGTCGAAGTCGATCGCGATGCCGCGGGCCGTCGTGATCGAGGCGGTGCTCGAGAAACCCTCAACCGCCGCCTCGAGGTGCAGCAGCGCTCGGATCGCCGATTCGGTCGACGGCGGCGCGCCGGTCACCGCGGCTGGCACCGACTGCGAGGGCTTCACCCCTTGGTCCGAGCGGAACCGACGCACCTCGGTGACCACAGCCTGGATGGTCTCGACATCGGCCGTGGCGGCGGGGTCCTGACGCGCGGCGTCGGCCACCGGCCAGGCCGCGATCACGACCGACTCGTCGCCCGTCAGCGCCGTCCAGAGCTCCTCGGTCACGAACGGCACCATCGGGTGCAGCAGCCGCAGCACCGAATCGAGCACCTCACCCAGCACGCGGCGGGTCGTGGCGGCGGACGGGCCGGACAGCGACAGCTTGGCCAGTTCGATGTACCAGTCACATACCTCGTCCCATGCGAAGTGGTAGAGGACGTCGGCGATCTTCGCGAACTCGAAGTGGGCGTACAGCGCGTCGACCTCGGCGATCACCTCGTGCAGGCGGGAGAGGATCCACGCGTCCGGCCCGCTCACGTCGGGGGGCAGTTCGCCCGTGACCGTAGCGCCGGACATCAGCGCGAAACGGGTCGCGTTCCACAGCTTCGTGCAGAAGTTGCGGGCACCTTTGACCCACTCCTCGTTGACGGCCTGATCCGCCCCGGGGTTCGCGCCCTGCAGCAGTGCGAGCCGCACGGCGTCGGCGCCGTACTCGTCCATCCAGATCAGCGGGTCGATCACGTTGCCCCTGGACTTCGACATCTTCTTGCCCGACGCGTCGCGCACCAGTCCGTGCAGTACCACGGTCTTGAATGGTGCCTCGCCATCCATGGCGTACAGGCCGAACAGCATCATCCGCACGACCCAGAAGAACAGGATGTCGTAGCCCGTGACGAGCACGGTGGTCGGGTAATAGGCGCGCAGGTCCTCGGTGTCGTCGGGCCAGCCGAGCGTCGAAAAGGGCCACAGCGCCGACGAGAACCAGGTGTCTAAGACGTCCTCGTCCTGGGTCCAGCCGGCCGGCGGCGTCTCGTCCGGCCCGAAGCAGGCGTCGTCGCCGTCGGGTGAGTACCAGACCGGGATGCGGTGGCCCCACCAGAGCTGCCGGCTGATGCACCAGTCGCGCAGGTTGTCGACCCATTGGAAATATCGGCTGTTCATCGACGCGGGCTCGATCGTCACCCGGCTGTCGTGCACGGCCGCGGCCGCGGCCGCGGCGAGGGTCTCGACGCGCACCCACCACTGCAGCGACAGGCGGGGCTCGACCACGGTCTCGCAGCGTGAGCAGTGCCCCACCGAGTGCAGGTAGGGACGCTTCTCGGCCACGATCCGGCCGTCCTCGCGTAGCGCCGCCACCATTGCCGAGCGAGCCTCGAGCCGATCGAGTCCGGCGAACGGGCCAGGCGCGGTGATCACGGCGCGCTCGTCCATGACCGTCGGCATCGGCAGGTCGTGGCGGCGGCCGATCTCGAAGTCGTTCGGGTCGTGGGCCGGTGTCACCTTCACCGCTCCGGTGCCGAACGCCGGATCGACGTGGCTGTCCGCGACGATCGGGATCCTGCGGTTCGTCAGCGGCAGCGGCACCTCGCTACCGATCAGGTGGCGGTAGCGCTCATCGTCGGGATGCACGGCCACGGCGGTGTCGCCGAGCATGGTCTCCACGCGCGTCGTGGCGACCACGATCGAGTTCTCAGCCTCGCCGTAGCGGATGCTGACCAGCTCGCCGGGCTCCTCGGCGTGGTCCACCTCGGCGTCCGACAGCGCGGTCATGTCCCGCGGGCACCAGTTGATGATCTTCTCGGCCCGGTAGATCAGATCGTCGTCGTAGAGCTTCTTGAAGATCGTGTTGACGGCGCGGTTGAGGCCGTCGTCCATCGTGAAGCGCTCGCGCGACCAGTCGACACCGGCACCGAGACGACGCATCTGGCCGAGGATCTGGCCGCCGTAGCGGGCCTTCCACTCCCAGGCCTTGGTCACGAACTCCTCGCGCGAGTAGTCGGCGCGGCTCTTGCCCTCGGTCTCGGCGAGGTACCGCTCGACGAGGTTGTTCACCGCGATGCTCGCGTGGTCCATGCCCGGCAGCCAGAGCGTGTCGAAGCCCCGCATGCGGGCGCGCCGGGTGACTGCGTCCATCATCGACTGCTCGAGCGCGTGCCCGATGTGCAGGCTGCCGGTGACGTTCGGCGGAGGGATCACCAGCGAGAACGGCGGCTTGCCGCTGCTCGGATCGGCGGTGAAGTAGCCGCGCTCGACCCACCGCTCGTAGAGCGGGCCCTCAACGTCGGCCGGGCTGTACTTGCTCGGCAGACTGAGGGCGGGGGCGGGCTCGGCGGCGGTCACACCGACGATTCTAGGAAGACGCCGAACGTTCGTTTCGGCGGTGCCTCGGCTGACCGGGGAGTTGATCGGACTCAGCTGACCGGACTCAGCTGACCGGAACGGGGGCGCGGTCCAGCCAGGCCGCAAACGCGTCGAAGGCGAACGGCCGGTCGAGGAAGTCCGCGACGAGGTCCGCTGCGTCCTTGCGGCCGCCCCGGGCGAGGATCCGATCGCGGTAGCGGTGCGCAACTGCCGGGTCGAACAGGTCGACCGGGTCGAAGGCGGAGAAGAGGTCCTTCGCGATGACAAGGCTCCACAGGTAGGTGTAGTACGCGGACGTGTAGCCGGCGAGGTGTCCGAACGCGGCGTGGAAGTGCGTCCCCTCGAGATAGGTGTTCAGGTCGTAGCGGGCCTGCAGTTCGCGCACCCGGGCGGTGAGATCGGCCGGACGGTCGCGGTGCGCCTGGTAGGACAGTGCGGTGTAGAACAGCTGCGTCCGGACGAAGATGCCCTTGCCGAAGTCGTTCGCGGCCTGCATGCGCTCGACGAGCTCGCGTGGGATCGGCTCGCCGTTGTCGTCGAGGGCGAAGCTGGCCAGGATGTCGGCGTCCCAGGCCCATTCCTCGAGCATTTGTGACGGCGCCTCGACGAAGTCCCACTCGGTGGCCACGCCGGAGAACCGGACCCACTTCTGCGCGCCGCCGAGGATGTGGTGCACGAGGTGGCCGAACTCGTGGAACAGCGTGACGACGTCGTCGTGCTCCATCAGCCCGCGCGGAAAGTTGCAGACCAGCACGCCCTCCGGCAGCTGGCGGTCGGTGGCGCCGGCGACCAGGTCGAACTGCGCTGCATGCTTGAACTTGCCCTCGCGCGGGTGCAGGTCGAGATAGATGCGCCCGAGCCGGGTGCCGTCTCGCACGACGTCGTAACCGGCGACGTCTTCGTGCCAGGCGCCCGTGTCGATCGGCTCGTAGTCGACGTCGAACAGGCGCCCGGTGACGTCGAGCAGGCCTTGCCGGACGCGTCCGAAGTCGAAGTAGCGCCGAACCTCCTGCGCGTCGACGTCGAAGTTCTCGCGGCGGATCAGCTCGCTGTAGTAGCCGGTACTCGCGGCGTCGATCGTCTGCGCATCGGGTTCATCGCGGCGTCGGCGTTCGAGCAGGACGTCGGCGTCCCGGCGTCCGGACGGCTCGGCGGCGTCTGCGAGGCGCTCGATGAACTCGGCGATGGCCTGCGAGCTGCCGATCATCTTGACGTCGGTGTCGTAGTCGGGCCACGTCCGGTACCCGAGCAGCCGGGCCTGCTCGTCGCGAAGGGCGAACATCTCCTGCAGCACGGCGTCGTTCGTCGGCCAGCCGCGGTTCAGGAACTCCCGGGTCAGGGCGAGGCGGACCTCGCCGTCCCGGGCGAAGGAACGCACCGGCAGGAAGTCCGGGTAGTCGGTCGTCACTGTGACCAGCCCGTCGGCGTCTGTCGCGTGCTCATCGAGGTAGTCCTGCGGCAGGCCATCGAGCTGCTCGGGACGCACCTTGATCGAGCGGACGTCCTCGCGGATCACCCGGGCGAAGTCCTGATCCAGCACGGTCAGCCGTTCGGAGATCTCCTTGAGCCGGTTCAGCGTCTCGTCGCTACGGTCGACGCCGCTGCGCCGGAAATCGCGCAGGACGTGCTCCCGCAGCCGGTACGCGTCGGCGTCGAGCCCGTCGGGGTCCGTGGCCTCCAGGACCTGGTACAGCTGGCGGTCGAGCCCGCGCTCGGTGAGCACCCGCGAGATCTCCTGGGCCCGCTTCTCGGCCAGTTCACGCACGCGTGCGTCCGGGTGCACCTCGTTCAGCACCCCGGTCAGCGAGTCGGCCCCACGCAGCGCGATGTCGGCGTCATTCCACAGCTCGAGCACCGCCGCGGTGTCTCGCGCGGTGCCGTCCTTGAGCCGATCGAGGAGCTGCCGGGCGGTGCTCAGGTGGTCGTCGACGCGGGCGGCGACCCAGCCGATCCAGTCGTCGGCGGGCAGGGTCAGCGGTTCGGCAGCGGTCACCCCTCGACCCTACGACGCCGGTCGATCGCGCTCACGCACGCCGACGTTGAATCACTACCCGAACCGAGACGGCGTGTCGTCCCTGGTAGTGATTCAGCGTCCGATGTCCACAGGCCGTGCCTGCATCCACAACTTGTGCACCCGCCTCCCCGATCCAGGTCTGCTGACGGAACGCTCCCACCGTGCGTACAGCAGCGGACGCGGTACTCCCCAAGCTCGGCGGGGTGGCCTCGCGCGACGAACTGCTTACCCGTCTCACGCCGGCACAGCTCGACGACGAGATCCGCCGAGGCCGGCTCACTCGGGTCTTCCGCCGCGCGTATTGCCGCCCCTGGGATCTCGACCTGCCCGCAACGATCGACCATGCGGCGTTGATCAGTGTCGGGGCTCCGGCGGTGCTGAGCCACCTGACTTCGCTACGCCAATGCGGGCTCGACGTCCCCGGCGAAGGCATTCATGTGTCGATTCCAGCGAGCAGGTTATCCCGCCCCCAGGATGGGTTGACGGTGCACCGGGTCGAGACGTTGCCACACGCCCTCCGCCTGGATGGGCTGATGACCGCGGCCGTCGCGCCGTCCGTGGTGTCATCGTGGCCGTTGCTCGCCGGTCCGGATCAGCGCGGACCCGCGATCGCCGCGGGCTGACCACGCCGTCGCGGTTGACCGCGGAGCTCGCCGGGGCGACTCGCCTGGCCGGGCGGCGGGACCTCGCCACCCTGGCCGCTCGCCTACGATGAAGCGTTGTCCGGTTGATTGCCGGTGTGTCCACCGGGCAGTGATTCAGCGAGCGCGAGGCTCAGGCGCTCTTCTCGCGCCGCTCGCGTTTGGCCGGCTCGCGCGGCACGAGGGTCGGGTACACGTGGTCGAGCACGGTCTCGCGGGTGATGACGACACGCGCGACGTCCTCGCGGGACGGGACCTCGTACATGACCGAGAGCAGCACTTCTTCCAAGATCGCGCGCAGGCCGCGCGCCCCGGTGCCGCGCAAGACCGCCTGGTCGGCGACCGCCTCGAGGGCGTCGTCGTTGAACTCCAGCTCGACGTTGTCGAGCTCGAACATCTTGGCGTACTGGCGCACGAGCGCGTTCTTGGGCTCGGTGAGAATCTGCACGAGCGCGTCGCGATCGAGCGGGCGAACCGACGTGATGACCGGCAACCGGCCGATGAACTCGGGGATCAGCCCGAACTTGATGAGGTCCTCGGGCATGACGTCGCCGAAGACGTCCTTGGTCTCCTTCTCGAACTTGGAGTGCAGCTCGGCCCCGAAACCGAGACCCTTCTTGCCGACCCGCGCCTCGATCAGCGTGTCGAGCCCGGCGAAGGCGCCACCGACGATGAACAGCACGTTGGTCGTGTCGATCTGGATGAATTCCTGGTGTGGGTGCTTGCGGCCCCCCTGCGGGGGCACGGACGCCGACGTACCCTCGAGAATCTTCAGCAGCGCCTGCTGGACACCCTCGCCCGAGACGTCCCGGGTGATCGACGGGTTCTCGGCCTTGCGCGCGATCTTGTCGACCTCGTCGATGTAGATGATCCCGGTCTCGGCGCGCTTGACGTCGTAGTCCGCGGACTGGATCAGCTTGAGCAGGATGTTCTCGACGTCCTCACCCACGTAGCCGGCTTCGGTGAGTGCGGTGGCGTCGGCAATGGCGAACGGGACGTTCAGCATGCGGGCCAGGGTCTGGGCCAGCAGCGTCTTGCCCGAACCCGTGGGGCCCAGCAGCAAGATGTTGGACTTGGCCAGCTCGACCGCGGCGTCGGCGTTGCGGGGCTTGGTCTCGGCGCCGGCCTGGACGCGCTTGTAGTGGTTGTAGACGGCGACCGCGAGCGTCTTTTTCGCCTGGTCCTGCCCGACGACGTAGCCGTTGAGGAACTCGAAGATCTCGTTCGGCTTGGGCAGCTCGTCGAAGCTGAACTCGCTGGTCTCGGCGAGTTCCTCCTCGATGATCTCGTTGCACAGATCGATGCACTCGTCGCAGATGTACACACCCGGACCGGCGATCAGTTTCTTGACCTGCTTCTGACTCTTGCCGCAGAACGAGCACTTGAGCAGATCGCCGGTCTCACCGACACGTGGTGCCACTGGCGACACTCCTTGATGACCCTCGGTGTTGGCTGGTCGTCGATGGCTGAAGGGTGGGGGCGGGGTGACAGAAGGCGCTACTTCGTGATTCGCACGGTACCCGCAAGTAGGCGGGAAGTCGCCGGATAACGCGCCGGACGACTCCTGTCCTACCCATGAATCAGACCTGCGCAGCCAGCTTTCGCGTGGTGATGACCTCGTCGATGATCCCGTATTCCTTGGCCTGGGCGGCAGTGAGGATCGTGTCGCGATCGATGTCCTTTCGGACCTTCCCGACCGTCTGGCCGGTGTGGTTGGCCAGGATCTCCTCGAGCAGGACGCGCATCCGCTGGATCTCGTTGGCCTGGATCTCGAGGTCCGAGACCTGACCCTGCCCCTCGCCGGACGGCTGGTGGATCAGGATGCGGGCGTTCGTCAACGCGAAGCGCTTGCCCTTGGTACCGGCGGCGAGCAGCACCGCGGCCGCCGACGCCGCCTGGCCCATGCAGATCGTCTGGATCTCGGGGCGGACGTACTGCAGCGTGTCGTAGATGGCGGTCAGCGCAGTGAACGAGCCGCCGGGCGAGTTGATGTAGATCTGGATGTCGCGGTCGGGGTCGGTGGACTCCAGCACGATCAGCTGCGCCATGACATCGTTGGCGACGACGTCGTCGATCGGCGCGCCGAGGAAGATGATGCGCTCCTCGAACAACTTGTTGTAGGGGTTCGACTCTTTGACGCCGTAGTTCGTCTTCTCGATGAAGGACGGCAGGACATACCGCGACAGCGGCGATTCGGGACCGCGGTTCTGTGGGAGCTGTGCCCCCGCGCTGATGCCGGTCGGCCGGTAGAGCTCGGTCATGACGTTTCCTTTCAGGACGGTGCCGGACCGGCGCCGTCGCCCACCTGGGCAACCCGGCTGACGACGTGATCGACGAACCCGTACTCGAGCGCCTGCTGCGCGGTGAACCAGCGGTCGCGGTCGGAGTCGTTCTGAACCTGCTCGACGCTCTGACCGGTGTGCTCGCTGATCAGCTGGGCCATCTCGGCCTTCACGAACTTCAGCTGCTCGGCCTGGATCGCGATGTCGGCGGCCGTACCGCCGATGCCCGCCGAGGGCTGGTGCATGAGGATCCGCGAGTGCGGAAGCGCGTACCGCTTGCCCGGTGTGCCGGCAGAGAGCAGGAACTGCCCCATCGAGGCGGCGATGCCCATCGCGTATGTCGCGATGTCGCACTCGACGAACTGCATGGTGTCGAAGAGCGCCATGCCGGCGGTAACCGAACCGCCGGGGGAGTTGATGTAGAGGTTGATATCGCGGTGCGGCTCCTCAGCGGCGAGCAGCAGGATCTGCGCGCACAGCTGGTTCGCGATCGTGTCGTCGACCTGCTGGCCCAGGAAGATGATCCGGTCGCGGAGCAGGCGGTCGTAGACCGAGTCGTTCAGCGTCATCCCGGCGCCCGCGGTCCTCATCTGGATACCGCGAATCGGCTGCGGATCGAACGGGCTACTGATTTCCGGGCTCTTCGCGCGAGCGCTCATCGCTGCGTTCGCTCCGCTCCTCGCTCGCTGACGCTCGCTGCGATGCTCACTACTGATTTCCGGGCTCTTCGCGCGAACGCTCATCGCTGCGACCTTCCTATCGACGGCTCTTCGGGCTGGTTGCATATCGACCCTAACGAAGGGCAGGCGCCGGAGACTCCCGATATGGGCCGCGTTCGCTGTGGGCGTGATGCGGTGCGCGGCTGCGCCTCGACCGCGAGCTCAGGCGTCGTCGTCCACGGCTGCCGCCTCGGCCGTGTCGTCCCTGTCGTCCGACTCGACAGCGTCGTCCGCTGCGGCCTGCTCGGATTCGTCCCCCCCGCCTGTGAGCGCGAGCAGGTCGACGGTATCCCCGGAGGCGTCCGTGACGACGGCGGACTCGAGCAGGTGGGCCAGGGCCTTGTTGCGGCGGATGTCGGCGACGATCGCGGGCAGATTGCCGCCCTGGACGACCTGGTTCGCGAACTCCTGCGGCGGCATCTGGTACTGCTGCGCCTGCCGGACGAGGTACTCGGTGAGCTCGGCGTCGCCGATCTGGACCTGGGCTTTGTCGGCGACGGCGTCGAGGATGAACTGCGCCCGCACCGACTTCTCGGCACTCTCGCGCATCTCGGTATCGAACTCCTCGCGCGTCTTGCCCTGGAAGTCGAGGTAGGCCTGGAACTGCGCGTCGTCGTGGCCGAGCTGGTGCACGATCTCGTGCTCGCGGTATTCGATCTCGGCCTTGACCACGGACTCGGGCAGCGGGACGTCGATGGTCTCGATCAGGCGCTCGAGAAGGTGGTCGCGGGCCTGTGCTCCCTGCTCCATGACCTTGACGCGGCCCAGGCGTGTGCGCAGGTCGTCGCGGAGGTCGTCGACGGTGTCGAACTCGCTGGCCAGCTCCGCGAAGTCGTCGTCGAGGTCCGGCAGTTCCTTGGTCTTGACGGAGTTGACGGTCGCGGTGACCTCGGCCTCGGCGTCGGCGTGGTCGCCGTGGCGCAGCGGGGCGATGAACGTGACGGTCTCACCGGCGGACTTGCCCGTGATGGCGTCGTCCAGACCGTCGATGTAGTTGCCGGAGCCGACGACATAGGAGCGCCCCTTGGCCGCGCCGTCCTCTATGTCCTTGCCGTTGACGACGGACACGAGGTCGAGCGAGACGTAGTCGGCCTCGGCGGCCGGTCGCTCGACGCCCGTCAACGTGCCGAAGCGATCGCGCAGCTCGTCGAGCTGCTCGTCGACGTCGGCGTCGGTGACCGTGGTGTCCTCGACGCTGACCGCGATGCCCTCGAGGTCGGGCAGCTCCAGCACCGGACGGATGTCGACCTCGGCGATGAACGCGAGCGTGCCGCCGGCGACGAGTTCGTCGAGGTCGGTCAGCTCGGAAATCTCGGGCTGGCCCAGCACCGCGAGCTCGTGCTCGCGCGCGGCCTCGCTGTAGAGCCGCGGGAGAACCTCGTTGACGGCCTCCTGTACGACCGTCCCGCGACCGACGCGCTGGTCGATGATTCGGGCCGGCACCTTGCCCGGGCGGAATCCCGGCACCCGGACCTGCTGGGCGATCGCCTTGTAGGCGTTGTCCACATTCGGTTTCAGGTCGTCGAATGGCACCTCGACGGCGAGCCGGACGCGCGTCGGGCTCAGGTTCTCGACGGTGCTCTTCACGTGCGGGTGCTCCTCGTGTCGGTGACATCGGTAACGCGATCTGGCTACGTTTCGGGCGGCGATCGGGATGGTGCACAGGGGCCGGTCGGTCGGGGTGGCGGGATTCGAACCCACGGCCCCTCGCTCCCAAAGCGAGTGCGCTACCAAGCTGCGCCACACCCCGGGCGCTTACGGCGCCCAGCCTAACCGCCGAGACACGTCCCTATGCTGCCTCCCCCTCGCTGCGCCCGGTGGGTCACCAGCCGCGCAAGCGAAGCGAGCTTGCGGGGGAGCGACGAAGTCGCGGCCATGGGGTTCGAGATCGGCTCCGAGCCGCGATGAGCGCTCGCGCGCCTACGGCTCAGCAAAACAGCGAGCGGTCGAGATCGAACCCGTATGCGGCGGATTGGTTAAGCCAGCCCGCGCACCGCGCGCGCGGGCGGCCGATCGCCGCGGATCGTCGCGACCATCTCGAGCGTCTGCTTGGTCTCGACGACGTTGTGGACGCGGTAGACGACCGCGCCGAGCCACGCACAGATCGCGGTGGCCGCCAGGGTTCCGGTGAGCCGGTCGGGCGGCGGCAGTCCCCCGAGCGTCTCGCCCACGAAGTCCTTGTTGGACAGCGAGACCAGCACCGGCCAACCGGTGTCGACCAGCTCGCCGAGGCGCCGGGTGACCTCCAGCGAGTGGTAGGTGTTCTTGCCGAAGTCGTGTGCGGGGTCGATGAGGACGCGCCGCCGGTCGACCCCCGCCGAGACGGCCCGCTCGACCAACCCGAGCGTCCGCGACAGGACGTCCGCCATCACGTCGTCGTAAGCGATGCGGTGCGGACGCGTGCGTGGCGAGACGCCGCCGACGTGCGTGCACACGATGCCGACGTCGTGCCGGGCGGCGACCTCTGCGAGCAACGGGTCGTGGCCACCCCACGCGTCGTTGAGCAGATCTGCGCCCTCGGCGCACACGACGTCGCCTACCTCGTGCCGCCATGTGTCGACGCTGATGATCAGGTCCGGATGCGCCTCGCGCACGGCCCGCACGAACGCGCCAGTGCGATCGATCTCCTCGGCTGCCGAGACGTCCTGGCCCGGCGCGGCCTTGACCCCGCCGATGTCGACGATGTGCGCGCCCTGCTCGACGACCGCATGCACACGATCGAGCGCCTGGTCGAACGCGAAGGTCGCGCCCCGGTCGTAGAAGGAGTCCGGCGTGCGGTTGACGATGGCCATGATCGCGAACTCGCCGGGCGCGAAGGTGCGCGAGCCCAGGGTCAGCACGACACAACCGGGCCTGGGTAGCCGGGCGCGGTGACGGCGGGCGGCCGCTCGGACACGGGGACCGTCCGCTCCCGCCAGTGCGTGGCGAGCGTCCGATCGAACTGCGCGATGACGTCGGGCACGGTGCCGCGGTCGCCGAACGAACGGCGGTCGGCCACGGTCAGGATCTCCAGGGCCATCGCGCCCAGGTCGTGCACGTGCTGGTGCCGGTGGGAGCGGCTGCCGAGGTCGACCTGCGCGATCGCATCCAGCCCCGGATCGGCCGCGGTGTCGACGAGCGTCGCGAACTCGACGGCGTACCCGGTCGGTACCGACAGACGCTCGAAGTGCCGCCGCCGGACGGCCCATTCACCCGCCAACGGCTGGACCACGGCCGCCAGCTCGGGCCACCGGCTCGCGAGTAACGGCTTCGCCAGCAGCTCGGTGACCCGGCCGCCTTCGGTACTCGTGCGCCCGGCACCGTCGTCGAGCAGGCGATCGTAGAAACCCCGCACCAACTGGACGGCGGGATCGGCCAGCAGCGGGCCGAGCAGCCCGCTGACGAAGTGGGTGCCCCACTCGGTGAGATCGGCGTCGATGAAGACGCTGATGTCGCCGGTGGTGACGAACAGCGACTTCCAGAGCGCCTCGCCCTTGCCGGCCCGCACCCCGAGGTCAGGACGGACGGCAGCCACGTCGTACACGGTTGCGCCGGAGTCCCGCGCGGCGTCAGCGGTGCCGTCGGACGACAACGAGTCCATGACCACCACCTCGTCCACGACCTGTCGGTCAAGAACGAGGTCGCGCCGGATGCGCTCGACTACGTGGCCGACGGAGGCCGCCTCGTCCCGCGCCGGGAGCACGACGCTGACCGTCGTGCCCGATTGCGTGCGCAGCGCCTCGATGGTCGCGAGGGGCCAGTCGGCCCACGTCGACGTGCGTTTGCTGAACCAGGCCGTTGCGGCCGGGTGCACGCTCAGCCCTCGTCGTCGACCGACAGAGCCGCCATCGGGCAGGCCGCGACGCCCTGGCCGGCGTCGGCCTCCAGGCCGGCCGGTACTTGCTTGCCGTGGCCGATGTTGCTGTAGCCGTCGTCGTCGAGCGTGAAGAAGTCCGGCGCAACCGCTTCGCACTGACCATGGGCCTCGCACCGGCCGTTGTCGACGCTCACCCGCATAGGGACCTCCAGAATGGTTGCGGACTGCGCTCACCGTATCGGCGTCGCTACGCGACGGGGACGACGTCCCCGCTGTCGAGGATGTCGCCGGTAGCCCCCGCCCGGACACCGCGCCGCCCGAGCACCACGACGTAGGCGACGAACGCGAGCTCGGCGAGCGCGCCGATGCCGATACGTGCCCACGTCGGCAACCCAGACGGCGTCACGAACGCCTCGATCACGCCGGAGACGAGCAGGACACCGATCATCCCGAGCGCGACGACGGCAGCGGACCGGCCGGCCTGCGCGAGCGATCGGGAGCGCGGCAGCTCCCCCGGCGCTATCCACGCCCACCCTGTCCGCAGGCCGATGCCCGCGGCGACGAAGACCGCCGTCAGTTCGAGCATTCCGTGCGGCAGGATCAGCCCGAAGAACAGCTCGGACTTGCCCGACGCGATCATGATCCCGCCGACCAGGCCGAGGTTGACCGTGTTCTGCCACAGGACGTACAGCGTGCCGACCACGGTGACGCCGAGGAACAGCCCAAGCGCGGCGACCAGGGCGTTGTTCGTCCACACCTGTGCGGCGAACGCCTGCGCCGGGTGATCCGAGTAGTAGCTCGCGAAGTCCTTGTCGACGAGCTTGTGCACCTCGTTGTCGGGCAGCACCCGCCGGATGCGCTCCGGATGTGCACGCAGCCAGAGCCACATCGCGACCGACCCCGCGATGCTCAGCACCGCCGTACCGACCGACCAGCGCCACGTCCGGTAGATGATCACCGGGAAGTCGACGGTGACCCCGTGCGCGAACGCCGACCACCCCCGCACCCGCGGCACGCCGACCGCCACGGCCCGGCCTCGTGACAGGAGTTGCGACAGCCGGGCCTCGAGCATCGGGTCGGGTGCCCGCGTCTGGACGAGCGACAGATGAGTGGCCACCTGACGGTAGAGCGCGACGATCTCGTCGGCCTCGGCGCCGTCGAGCGTGCGCCGCTTCGCGAGTGCGTCGAGACGCTGCCATTCCCCGGTGTGCTGGGCGATGAAGGTGTCGACGTCCACGGTGTCCCGAAGTGTAGGGAACCGGGCCCATTACAGTGCCGGCATGGCAGCGGACACGGGCCTGGTCTCGGGTGAGGGCGTTCGGCTCGCCCTGCTTCCGGCCGGCGTCGGATCCCGAGTGATCGCCTCGCTCGTCGACGTCGTCATCCAAGCGGTGGCGTACTTCCTGCTCGTCCTCATCGACGTGGCCGTCGCCGGCAACGCGGACGAGGCGGCGACCCGCGCCGTCCTGGTCGTCGAGCTCGTCCTCGTCCTCGCCGGCTACCCGATCGTCCTCGAATGGTCGACGCGCGGACGCACGGTCGGCAAGCTCTGCCTCGGGCTGCGCGTAGTCCGCGACGACGGCGGCCCCATCGCCTTCCGGCAGGCCGCAGTGCGCGGGCTCGCGAGCCTGCTGCTCGAGAAGCCCGGCCTGCTGTTCCCGTTCACGACGATCGCCGGCCTGCTGGCGATCAGCACCAGCGTGCGCGAGAAACGCATCGGCGACATGATGGCCGGCACGGTCGTGCTCAACGAACGAACGCCCCAGCCGCTCGCCGCCGCGCCGCCCTGGGTACCGGTCCCGCTGCAGCCGTGGGTGCTCTCGCTGGACCTGCATCGCCTCGACGATCGGCTCGCGCTGGCCGTCCGCCAGTTCGTGGGCCGGGCCCACGCGATGACCCCGGGCGCGCAGCTGCAGCTCGGGTACGACCTGCTGCAGCGCGTTCTCGCGGTGACCTCACCGCCACCGCCCGCGGGTGCGCCGGTGCCGGCCCTGCTGTCCAGCGTGCTCGCCGAACGTCGCCGGCGAGCGACCACGGCTGTGCAAGCGGCCCACCCGCCGCACCCGTCGGCGTATCCGGTGCCGGCGTACCCGGCCCCGTCTGGTCGCGACGACGAACCACCCGACGCACCGTTCGCGAAGCCGCGGTAATCGCCGAAATTCCTCCGCTTTACGCAGATTTCAGATGCCTCCTGATAGCCATGAATCCTCAGCAATACCTCATCGTGGAGGAACCTCGTGCGCAGATCACGGATCGTCGTCACCTTTGTCGCAGCGCTCAGCACCTTGACGCTGGTCCTCGGTATCACTTCGGCGCAGGCGGCGGGGGCGAACTACGTATCGCTCGGTGATTCGTACTCCTCCGGCGTCGGCTCCGGCAGTTACATTTCCTCCAGCGGGAGCTGCCTACGCAGCACGCTGGCCTACAGCCAGCTCTGGGCGAACGCCCACGGCCCCTCGTCGTACCGGTCGGTGGCGTGCTCGGGGGCCACGACGGCGACCGTGACCAGTGGGCAGCTCTCCGCCCTGACGTCGTCCACCACGCTCGTCAGCATCTCCGTCGGCGGCAACGACGTCGGCTTCGCAAAGGTCATGCAGGACTGCGTCCTGCACGGCACCGACACATGCACGAGCGAGATCAACGCCGCCGAGGCGAAGGCCCGCTCCGCGCTGCCCGGCCTGCTCGGCAGCCTGTACTCGAAGATCCGGTCGCACTCACCCGGCGCGCGGGTCGTCGTCCTGAGCTACCCGGTCTTCTATCACACGGGGGTCTGGTACTGCGTCGGTCTGAGCGAGACCTCGCGTAAGAAGATCAACGAGGGTGCCGGAGTGCTGGACAGCGTCATCCAGGCGGCCGCCGCGGCGCACGGCTTCGCGTTCGCCGACGTCCGCTCGCGCTTCGCCGCCGGACACCAGATCTGCGACGGCAGCAGCTCGTGGTTGCACAACGTCGACTTCGACAACCTCGTCCAGTCGTATCACCCGACGGCAGCCGGCCAGTCGGGCGGCTACCTGCCGGCCTTCTCCGCCGCCGCCTGATCCTTTGTCGCGAGCACGCCGTTACCGACACCTGACGGCGGCGCGGCGTAGCGCGTACGAGAAGCTGTCGCCATGACCAAGTCTCTCTCCCCCCGCGCCAGTGGTCTGGACCGATTCTTCTCGGTTAGCGAGCGCGGCTCCACGATCGCCACCGAAGCGCGCGGCGGCCTCGTCACGTTTGTCACGATGGTCTACATCGTCGTGCTGAACCCCTTGATCATCGGGACGGTCCCGGACGCGAACCACAAGCTGCTCGGCGGCGGAGCCGCGCCGGCGATCTCGGCGATCGCCGCGATGACCGCGCTCGTGGCCGCCGTCATGACGCTCGCGATGGGCATCGTCGGGCGCGCCCCGTTCGCCCTCGCGACCGGCCTCGGGCTCAATGCCTTCGTCGCGTTCCAGGTCGCGAACCAGATGTCCTGGCCGGCCGCGATGGGCATGGTGGTCATCGAGGGGCTGGTCATCGTCGTCCTCGTGCTGACCGGTTTCCGGGTGGCGGTCTTTCGCGCGATCCCGCGCGAACTCAAAGCGGCGATTGCCATCGGCATCGGGCTATTCATCGCGCTGATCGGTCTCGTCGACGCCGGGTTCGTGCGGCGCGGGGCCGGCACCCCGGTCGACATCGGCATCGGCGGACACCTCAACGGCTGGCCGACGCTCGTCTTCGTCGTTGGTCTCCTGCTCTGCGCCGTGCTCGTCGCCCGCCGGGTCAAGGGCGGCCTGCTGATCGGCATCGTCGCCGCGACCGTCCTCGCCGTGATCCTGGAAGCCGCGTTGAACCTCGGCCAGCAGTCCAGCAGCAAACAGGGCAAGCCGGTGAACCCGGACGGCTGGGCGCTCAACGTCCCGTCCTTCGACGGCAAGCACTTCGGCGCACCGGACTTCAGCCTGTTCGGCAACTTCTCACTCGGCGCCGGCTTCTCGGCCACCGGGATCATCGCCGGCCTCGTGATCGTGTTCTCCCTCGTGCTGTCGGACTTCTTCGACGTCATGGGCACGACGATCGGACTGGCCAGTGAGGCGAACCTCCTCGACGAGAAGGGCGACGTGCCGCGGATCAAGCAGATCCTGCTCGTCGACGGGGTGGCCGCGGTCGCCGGCGGCGTCGCAAGCGCGTCGTCGGCCACGACCTATGTGGAATCCGCGTCCGGCATCGGCGACGGCGCGCGAACCGGCTTGGCGAGCGTCACCACGTCGCTGCTGTTCGTGGTGACGATCTTCCTGTCCCCGTTCGCGCAGTTCGTGCCGTCCGAGGCGGCCGCCCCCGCACTGGTCGTGGTCGGGGTGCTGATGATGGGCCAGATCCGGCACATCGGCTTCAGCGACTTCGCCGACGCGGTCCCGGCCTTCCTCACGATGGTGCTGATGCCGTTCACGTACTCGATCACCAACGGCGTGGGCGCGGGCTTCATCTCCTGGGTGGTGTTGCGGGCGGCCACCGGACGAGCCCGCAGCGTCAACCCGCTGATGTGGGCGATCTCGGCGCTGTTCGCGATCTACTTCGCGATCGAGCCGCTGAAGAACCTGTTCGGCATCGACTAGCGGCGAGGCGCTGCGGCCCTGCTCACTGCGAACCGGGTGCCCACGGACCGACGCCGCCGATCCGGTCGATCGAGTACCGCAGCACGTACCCGCCGTCGCTGCGTGGCGCGGGGAACGTCACCTCCGGGCCGACGTAGACCTTGGCCAGCCGGTCGAGCAGGTTCCACGCGCCACCCTCCTCGACGGTGGCGGTCCCGCGCAGGACGGCGTGCTCGGCCAGGAACGCCCCGGGCGTAGGCGGGGCGTCGAAGGACAGCACAGCGCG
>JBPCOE010000022.1:0-42846 GCA_051000605.1 Jatrophihabitans sp. | reverse complement strand
GGCCCTTCCACTGCTCGCGCAGCCAGCGCAGGTCTTGATAGCCGACGGTGGGATCGAACATGGCGTCGAGCAGTTCGGCAACTGTTCCTCCCCACGACTCCAGCGAGGCGAACGTCAGCGGCTCCGTGGTCAGGAAGTTGAACCACCAGCCTGGCCGAGGGATCGCGTTGATGACTGTCCGAGGCGTCAGCGTCGGTGGGATGGTCATCCCGTTCCGCACGTCCCGAAGCCGGGCTCCCGCTACCGGCACGTCGACCGTCACCATGAGGGTCTCGAAGCCGGAGGCAGCAGCACGTTCGACAAGTGCCATGGACTTGTCGCGGTCCTTCCACATGTAGAGCTGGAACCACTTGCGTCCTTGGGGGTTCGCCAACGCGACGTCCTCAACCGAGGTGGTACCCATCGTCGACAAGGTGAAGGGGATCCCAGCCGCGGCTGCCGCTGTGGTGCCAGCGATCTCACCCTCGGTGTGCATCAACCGGGTGAAGCCGGTGGGCGCGATGCCGAACGGCAGGAGCGAGCGGCTGCCGAGGACTTCGCAGGCCAGATCGACCCGAGAGACGTCGCGCAGGACAGCCGGTCTGAGCTCGATGTCTCGGAACGCCTGGCGTGCGCGACAGAGGGAAAGCTCCTGCTCGGCCGCGCCGTCGGTGTAGTCGAACGCCGCCTTCGGGGTGGTGCGCTTCGCAAGTGCCCTCAGATCCTCGATCGTGAGAGCGGCGCGCAGTCGACGGGTCGTGGGGTTCAGGACGGGCCGCTTGAACCGCAGCAAGGGCGCCAGGTCATTGAATCGCGGACGTCGACGCTTCATGAAGAGCCTCCAGATGGTTTCCCACGCCCCATCAGACAGGCATGGCGACGAACGGTGAACCTTGCCCAACAAACTGCGATCACCAACGGACGTCAACGGAATCACAAAAGGACCTCTGACCTGCGACGATACCCCAAATCACCGCTCAGGAACGTCCTCGAGATCTCCGAACCTCCACGACAATACTGCGTTCAACCTCGCTGGAGCTTGTGAAGCAGCGGCCGTGGTCAGTGATCGGGGACCTTCGACTCCTGGTCGTGGTGTTCCCAAGATGACCCCCTGCGCCACCAGGGTGGGCCCAGTTGGAACGGGAAACCTTTGAATCTGCCAATCCGGTGGTTTCCGGCGACGCTCGGACGTGGACCCGATAACACGCGAGGAGGAGGGACCGGCATCCGCCGGTCCCTCTTCCCTGGGTGCCGATCGGTCATGTCGTGACCAAAGCGACAGGTACATTCGTCGGGTGAGTGCCGAAGTCAGCTATCCGACGGTGAGCCGGACCCTCGACAACGGCCTGCGCGTCGTCGTCAGCCCCACGCCCGGGCTCGGGGTCGTCGCGGTAAACATCTGGTACGACGTCGGGTCCCGCCATGAGCAGCCGCACCGTCAGGGCTTCGCGCATCTGTTCGAGCACCTGATGTTCCAGGGTTCGGCGAATCTGGAGAAGCTCGAGCACTTCCGTTACGTCCAGTCCAGCGGTGGCACCTTCAACGGCAGCACGCACTTCGACTACACGAACTACTTCGAAGCGCTGCCGTCGAACGCGCTCGAGCGCGGGCTGTTCCTCGAGGCCGACCGGATGCTCAGCCCACGAATCACCGAGGAGAACCTGGCCAACCAGCTCGAAGTCGTCAAGAACGAGATCCGGGTCAACGTCCTGAACCGGCCCTACGGCGGGTTCCCCTGGATCTACCTGCCGGCGGTCCTGTTCGACTCGTTCGCCAACTCGCACAACGGTTACGGCGGTTTCGAAGATCTCGAGAGTGCCACCGTCGCCGACGCCAGCGACTTCTTCGCCACGTTCTACGCCCCGGCCAACGCGGTGCTCGCGGTGGCCGGGGACCTCGATGTCGACGAGACGCTGGCCCTGGTCGAGAAGCACTTCGGTGGGATCAAGAAGCGCAGGGCGCCCGAGCGTCCGAGTTTCGCCGAGCCCCCACTCACCGCCGAGCGACGCTCGACCCATGACGACCCGCACGCCCCAATCCCGTCGGTCGCGATCGGTTACCGGGTGATCGACCCCGTCGGTTCGCTGAACGACCTGCTCGCCACGCTGTTGCTCGCCGAAGTGCTCAGCGACGGCGACGCCTCACGACTGCAGCGAAGGCTCGTCCAGCGTGATCATCTGGTCACCGACATCTCCGCGTACGTCGGCGAGTTCGGCGATCCGTTCGACGAGCGTGATCCCACGACGTTCACGATCAACGCGCAGTACCCGGATGCCGGGGCGCTCGACGCCATCCTGCGCGCGATCGACGAAGAGCTCGACCGCATCGCCGAGGACGGCCTGGAGCCGGGAGAGCTCGACCGCGTACGCACCCGGCTGACCAGCGTCCTGCTGCGGGACATGGACGCCGTCATCTCCCGCACTCTGGAGTTCGCCAAGTTCGAGCTGGTGCACGGCCGTGCCGAGCTGATCGCCGAGCTGCCGAGCCGCCTCGCCGCGAGGTCGGTCGACGACATCCGCGCGGCGGCAGGTGCGCTGCGCCCGGACCGCCGGGCCGTGCTCGAACTCATCGCCGGAGGCGCGAAATGACGCAGGTTCCCGCCCTGACCGCGCCGCGTACCGCGAAGGCACTGCGCACCGCCGAAGCCACCCTCGACAACGGGTTGCAGGTGATAGCGGTCCGCAAGCCCGGCGTGCCGATCGTCGAGATGCGCCTGCGCATGCCGTTCCTCTCGGCCAAACCCGCTCACCCCGCGCAGTCGACCCTGCTCGGCGAGGCGTTGCTCACCGGCGCCGGCGGTCTCGACCGCGCCGGCCTCGCCGCCGCCATCCAGGGCCTCGGTGCCGAGATCAGCGCGTCCGTCGACGCTGACCGCATCGTGCTGGGCGGCAATGTCCTCGCCACGAACCTCTCGTCGTTGCTCAGCATCGTCGCGTCGCTGGTCACCGGGCCCAGCTACGCCAAGGACGAGGTCGCGACAGAACGTGATCGCGTCGTCGAGAAGCTCGTCATCGCCCGCTCTCGCCCCGGCCTCATCGCGAGCGAGGCGCTGTCCAAGCGCATGTGGGGCGAGCACCCGTACGCGGTCGATCTCGCCGAACCCGAGGCCGTCGCCGCGGTCACGCCGGGCCAGCTGCGCGCCCTGCACACGGCCTTTGTCCGACCCGGCGGCGGTGTGCTCGTCCTTGTCGGTGACCTCGCCCCGGCCAGGATGATCGAGCTGGCCCAAGGCGCACTCTCGCCTTGGACCGGTGCCGCGCCGAGGACCCGCGTCCCCGCGTTGCCGACGCCCGACTCCACCCCGTTGCTGCTGATCGATCGGCCGGGGTCGGTGCAGACGTCGGTACGCATGGCCCGCCGCGCCGTCGGACGCCTCGACCCCCGCTACCCGGCTCTGCAGCTGGCCAACATGATCTTCGGTGGGTACTTCTCGTCGCGGTGGACCGAGAACATCCGCGAGGACAAGGGGTACACCTACGGCCCGCACAGCCGCCTCGAGCACCACGTGCTGGGCTCGACCCTGGGCCTCGAGGTCGAGGTCGCCACCGAGGTCACCGGCCCCGCGATGCTGGAGACCTGGTACGAGCTGGGCCGGATCTCCGCGCTGCCGGTGACGGCAGCGGAGGTCGACTCGGTGCGCCAGTACGCCATCGGCACCCTCGCCCTGTCCACCGCCACCCAGGCTGGCCTCGCGTCAACCCTCTCGGGTCTGTGGCCGTACGGCATCGGACTGGACTGGATCAAGGAGCACCCGGCCCGGCTGCTCGCCACCACCGTCGAGGACGTCAGCGCCGCGGCCGCGGAGTTCCTGACTCCGTCGTCGTTCACGTCCGTCCTCGTCGGCGACGCGAACGCCATCGCCGACCCGCTCGCCGCGCTGTTCCCGCTCGAGCGGGCCGGCACATGACCGAGCGTGCGAGGTCATCGTTGAGCGCGGTACCCGGTCAGCGACCGACGAAGGAGGGAGCGTGACCGACCCGGACGGCCCGCCGCTGGCGCGCCTCACCTACGACCGCGCGGCGCTGCACCGCTCCGATGACGAGTGGCTCGCCCGAGCCTGGACTCGCGCCTTGGTCGTCCTGATCAGCGCGAAATCGGCCACTCCGATAACCCCGGACGGCCGCGCCGAGTTCCGCGACGCCGTCGACGCGCCGGCCGGGTCGCGCCGCTTTCTCGGAGTCGTCGACGACGTGCCCTACTTCACCGTCACCGCTGATCCCGACGGCGACAACTGGAAGACGTTGCGTGACGTCGGTGCGGGGGCCGACGATCTCGACGCGAGCCTGCTGGTGAGCGCGATCGGGCTCGAGCAGTGGCACCAGCGACACCCACGCTGCCCGCGGTGTGGGGCGGAGACCGTCGAAACCGAGGCCGGTTGGACGCGCACCTGCACCGCCGATGGCAGTCAGCACTTCCCGCGCACCGATCCGGCGGTCATCATGCTCGTCCACGACGGGGCCGATCTCGCGTTGCTCGGTCGCGGCCAGCAGTGGGGGACGGGCCGGTTCTCGACCCTGGCCGGCTTCGTCGAGCCGGGCGAGTCGATCGAGGCCGCCGTCGCGCGCGAGGTCTACGAGGAGGTCGGCATCAGGATCCGCGACATCCGCTATCTCGCCAGCCAGCCGTGGCCGTTCCCGGCATCGCTGATGCTCGGGTTCGTCGCGCGGCTCGACGGTGATCCGTCGATCACGCTGGACCCTGTCGAGGTGGCCGAGGCCGGCTGGTTCACGCGCGACGAGATCCGCCGCGCCGCGGACTGGACCGACGACCTGACGACGCCGCTCGACGAAGGCGGGGATGTCCGGCTGCGGGCGATCCCACCACGTTTCTCGATCTCGCGGTACCTCATCGACCGCTGGCTGGCCGGCGACGGGTAACCCCTCGCACCAGCCTGATCTGTGCTGTCTCCCGCGCCGATGACTGGCGAGTTACCGGCTGACTGGCGAGTCATAGGCCGCCAGTCAGCGCGAAGGTCGCCAGTCAACGAGCCGGCCGCGCCTGCCCGGGTGACTTGCGCGGTGCGGCGCCAGTCTGAATCAGGTCCGTGCGCCGACGGTGTCGAATGCCCGCCACATGCGCGCGTAGTTGCCGTCGAGGGCGATCAGCTCCTCGTGGCTGCCGATCTCGGCGACCCGGCCGTCGACGAGCATCGCGATCCGGTCGGCCACCCGCGCGGTTTGCAGCCGGTGCGCGATGACGATCGTGGTGCGGTCCCGGGCGACGGACCGCATCGCCTCGTTGACCCGGGCCTCGGTGGCGAGGTCGAGGTTGGACGTCGCCTCGTCGAGCAGCAGCAGCGCGGGGTCGGCCAGCTGCGCACGAGCGAGGGCGATGAGCTGGCGCTGACCCGAGGACAACGATCCGCCCCGTTCGCCGAGCACGGTGAGGTAGCCGCCGGGCAGGGCGGCGACCACGTCGTGCGCGCCGACCGCGCGCGCCGCGGCCTCGACCTCGGCATCACCCGCGTCCGGGCGGCCGTACGCGATGTTGTCGCGCACGGTGCCCGTGAACAGGAACGCCTCCTGCGGCACGTAGCCCAGGTGGCTTCGGAACGCGCCGAGACCGAGCGAGCGCAGGTCGTGCCCGTCGATCGTGACCTGCCCGGCCACCGGATCGTAGAAGCGCGCCAGCAGCTTCAGCACGGTCGACTTGCCCGCGCCGGTCTCGCCCACGAGCGCGACCGTCTCGCCGGCGGCGACGCGCAGCGCCATCCCTTGCAACGCGTCGCCGGACGCCGCGGACGGGTAGGCGAAGGTGACGTCGTCGACGCCCACCTCCCCGCGTGGATCGGTGAGCAGCACCGGCTCGGCCGGTTCGGGCGTCAGTGAGTCGAGCGACATCAAGTCGGCAATCCGGTTCACCGACACCCGGGTCTGCTGCCACGAGTCGAAGACCTGCGAGAGCTGCTGGATCGGTGCGAAGAACATGTCGATGTAGAGCAGGAAGGCGATCAGCGCGCCGACGGTCAGGGAGCCGGAGTCGATGAGAGTCGCGCCGACGCCCAACACGAGCGCGTCCGCCACGGCGGCCAGAAACTGCACGAACGGGAAGTACGTGGCCACCAGTCGCTGCGCGGCCACTCGAGAGCGCAGATAGGAAGCGCCGAGCTCATGGAAGTGCGCGGTGCTGGCGTCCTCGTGGACGAATGCCTGCGATTCGCGCACGCCCGAGAGGCTCTCCTGGAAGTCGGCGTTGACGACCGCGATGCGCTCGCGGGACAGGTCGTAGAGCCGTGACGCTCGGCGCCGGAACCACACCGTCGCGATCGTGAGCGGGATCATCACGCTGAGGGTGATCAGGCCGAGTTCGAGGTCGACGACCAGCAGGGTCACCCCCACCCCGACGAAGGTCACGAACGCGACCAGCGCCGAGAGCAGCCCATTGGTCACGAGCGACTCGAACTGATCGACGTCGGTCGTCATCCGGGTCATGATCCGACCGGCGAGCTCGCGCTCGTAGTAGTCGAGCGAGAGCCGTTGCAGCTGGGCCCAGACCCGGATGCGCAGCGACAGCATGATCCGTTCGGCGGTACGGCCGGTCACGAACGTCGACCCGATCTGAACGCCGAGATTCAGCACGGTGACGACGAGAAAGGCGATCGCCGCGCCGAAGAGCACCGACCGGCTCTGCGCGACGACGCCGTTGTCGACACCGGTCTTGACCAGGTACGGCCCGGCGAGCCCGAGCACGGCGTCGAGCACCACGAGCCCGAGCCCGAACGCGAGTGGCCGCCGGAACTGGCGCAGCAGCCGCCAAAGGCCGAACTCGCGGTCGTGGGCGCTCTCGCGCTCGAGATCGACGGCAGCTTCGTCGCGCACGGGTGGCAGGGCCGCCACGCTCGCCAGGAGTCCGGGGGTGGCGGGCAGGTTGCCGATGGCGTCGCTCGGCCCGCGGATCGTGGTGGTGAGGTGCTGCGTCCGGGTGGATTCGCGCGCCTGCCACGCCGAGGCAGTCACGCCGTCCTTCGTCACCGCCGCGAGCGCCTCGATACGGTCCCCGGCCTCGCGCACGGCCTCGTCGGCGAGCCCGGACAGCAGGCTGCGGTAAAGAGCGCTGCGGGTGGTGAGCTCGTCGTGAGTGCCCTGATCGGCAACCCGGCCGTCTGCCATGACCACGATGCGGTCGGCCAGATGCAGCGTCGACATGCGGTGGGCGACGAGCAGGGTGGTGCGATCGGCGAGCACGGCGCGCAGGCCGTCGTGGATCGCCTCTTCGGTGCGGGCATCTATCGCGCTGGTGGCGTCGTCGAGGACGAGGATGCGCGGGTCGGCGAGGATCGCGCGGGCCAGGGCGATGCGCTGGCGTTGGCCGCCGGACAGCGTGAGCCCGCGCTCGCCGACGACGGTGCCGTAGCCCGCGGGCAGACGCAGCACGAACTCGTGGGCCTGGGCCACGCGGGCGGCGTCCTCGATCTCGGCGGCCGTCGCGCCGGGCCGGCCGTAGGCGATGTTCGCGCGGATGGTGTCGGAGAGCAGGAAGCTCTCCTCGAACGCCATCCCGATGCGTCGCCGCAGCGAGTGCAGGGTCACGGTGCGCAGGTCGTGGCCATCGACGCGGACGTGGCCACCCTGCGGGTCGTAGAAGCGCGACACCAGCATCGCGGCGGTGGACTTGCCGCTGCCGCTGGCCCCGACGAGCGCGACCCGCTCGCCGGCGCCGATGCGCAGGGTGAACCCGTCGAGCACCGGCGTGTCGGGGGAGTAGCCGAACCGGACGTCCTCGAAGCACAGCTCGCCGCGCACGTCGGCGACCGGGACGGCCGAGGGCGAGTCGACGATCGCCGGCCGCATGTCGAGCAGCTGGAAGATCCGCTCGACGCCGGTCCGCGCCTGCTGGCCGACGGTGAGGATGCCAGCCAACTGACGGGCGGGGGCGACGAACTGGCCGACGTAGGTGGAGAAGGCGAGGAACGTCCCGATGGTGATGCTGCCGTCGTAGGCCAGCAGGCCACCGAACACGAGGATCGCGACTTGCGCGAGCGTCGGAATCGTTTCGAGCAACGGCTGGTAGCGCGCGGTCAGCCGGACGGCGCGCATGCGCGTGCCGTACAGCCTGCGGGCCGACTCGGTGAGCCGGGCGAGCTCGCGTTGCTCCTGCCCGAACGCCTTGACCACCCGGACGCCGGTGACGCCCTCGTCCACGATCTGCGCGACGTCGCCCTCGTGCTGCTGCGCGTCCCACGTTGCCGGGAAGATGCGCCGGCGCATCCGGTAGGAGACCGCGAACAGGGCAGGGAGGACGATCAGGGTGAGCAGCGCGAGCAGCGGCGAGAGCACGAACATGACGACGAGCGAGAGCAGCATCAGCAGGACGTTGCCGGTGACGAGCGGCAGGAACTGCAACAGGCCCTGGATGAGCGCGGAGTCGGAGTTCGCGCGCGAGACGAGCTGCCCGGTGGGCATGCGCCCGAGCGTCGCCTGGTCCATGCGCTGCAGGTGGTCGTGCATCGCGTTGCGCAGGTCGAGCTGGACGGCGAGCGCGACCTGCCCGCCGCGGTAACGCCGCACGTACGCGAGCGCGAAGGTGAGCGTGGCTGCTGCGAACAGGGCTACCAGCCACGGCCACAGGGCATCGCGGCGGGCGATGACGACGTTGTCGAGGATCTGGCGGGCGATGAGGGGGACGACGATCTGCCCGGCGCTACCCAACACCGCCGCGCCGAACGCGAGAACCACGTTGCGGCGGTGCAGCATCAGCTGCGTCCACAGTCGCCGCACCCACCCGGGTGTGGCGTCACTCATGCGAGACCGCGCACGGCCGGGTGCCGGCTGTCATCCATGCGCACCACGATGTCAGCCACCTCTGACGGTTTCGTCGCGGCGTCGTACCGCTGGAACGCCGGCAGCGTCCACGCGTCCTCGTCGGCGGTGTGACGGGCTCGGGCCGCGTGCGACATCGTGAGATGGACGGCGAGGTCGAAGGGCAGGCCCAGGCCGAGCAGCAGCTCACCGCTGACGACCAGGATGGCGTTCGCGGTGGTGTGCCGTACGGCTTCGCGGGTCGAGCGGTTGGTGCGCGGGTCGCGCAGGGACGGCAGATAGGCGCCGGCGGTCGCAATCGGTTCCAGGACCTCGCGGCTCAGGGCAGCGGCGTCGAGCCAATCGAGATAGGATTCGACGTCCTCGCGGCCGTGCTCGAGACGAAGTGAGGCGTCCCGCCAGAACAGCTGGGACCGTACGTGGATCGTCTCGCGGCCCAGCGCCCGAAGCGGTTCGATCATGGTCTCGGTGAGGGCGTCCGGGTGGGCGCACGGCGGCCCGTCCATCGCCACGCGGACAACTCCGTCGATGCACACGAGACGCTCGGCCAGCGCGATCGGCAGGGCCGGCGGGGAGATCGGCCGCCATCGCACGCGCGTCGAGCGCCCACGCTCTTGGAAGCTCAAGCCGCGAGCTTCGCCTTGACCTGGGCGACACTCGGGTTGGTCAGCGCGGTCCCGTCCTCGAAGACCACCGTAGGGACGGTGCGGTTGCCGCCGTTCGCGCTCTCGACGATCTCGGCCGCGTCCTCGATCTCCTCGATGTCTACCTCATCCCATTCAATACCTTCGTGGGCAAGGGCACTCTTCAGCCGCGCGCAGAAACCGCACCACGTGGTGGTGTAAATGGTCATCATCGAGCGTCACCCATTCAGTCGCCTGGTCATCCCTTCATGGAACCCGAGCGCGCCGGCACGCATTCCAGACCTGGTTGTCCACACCTGTGCCCGGACTGTCTTAGCTCGCTGGCAGGATCAACCCCGTGCAGGAGGCAGACGCCGAGCGGGTGCTCGCGGGGCTCGATCCCGAACAACGTGAGGCCGCTGTGGCCGTGCGCGGGCCAGTATGCATCCTCGCCGGCGCCGGCACGGGCAAGACCCGCGCGATCACCCACCGCATCGCCTATGCCGTCTGCTCGGGCGCCGTTCCGCCTGGCCAGCTGCTCGCGGTCACCTTCACCGCCCGCGCGGCGGGCGAGCTGCGGTCGCGGTTGCGGGCGCTCGGGGCGGGGAATGTGCAGGCGCGCACCTTCCACGCCGCGGCGCTGAAGCAGCTGCAGTACTTCGCGCCGCGCGTTCTCGGCGGCGGCGTGCCCGACGTCATCGACAACCCGATCCGGCTGGTGGCCAACTCGGCCGCGCGGCTGCGGATCAAGGTCGACCGCGCCGAGGTCCGCGACCTCGCCGCCGAGATCGACTGGGCCAAATCGGTGCTCGCCACTCCCGACGGCTACCCGGCCAAGGCGCGCGAAGCCGGCCGCGAGACCTCGATGACGGCCGCCACCGTCGCCAAGCTGTACGCGGAGTACGAGGCGACCAAGAAGCGCACCGGGCAGATCGACTTCGCCGATCTCCTGCTGATCATGGCGGCGGCGATGGAGCAGTACGCCGACGTCGCCGAGGAGATCCGCAGCCGCTACCGGCACTTCGTGGTCGACGAGTACCAGGACGTCTCGCCGCTGCAGCAGCGGTTGCTCGACGCCTGGGTCGGCGACCGCGACGACCTTTGCGTGGTCGGCGACGCGAACCAGACCATCTACTCCTTCGCCGGGGCCACTCCTGCGCATCTGCTCGGTTTCCGCCGCCGGTTCCCCGAGGCCGTGCTCGTCCGTCTGCACCGCGACTACCGCTCGACGCCGCAGGTGGTCGCGCTCGCGAACTCGCTGGTCGGGCCGGGCGAGTCAGGCCTCACGCTCGTCGGCCAGCGTCCCGACGGGCCCGCACCGATGTTTGCCGAGTTCGACGACGAGCCGGCCGAGGCCGCCGACGTCGCCGCGCAGTGCCGCACCCTGGTCGACGCCGGCACGGCGGCCGCCGAGATCGCCATTCTGTTCCGGGTCAACGCGCAGTCCGAGGTCTACGAGGCGGCGCTCACCCAGGCCGGCGTGCCCTACGTCCTGCGCGGTGGCCAGCGGTTCTTCGAGCGTCCCGAGATCCGGGAGGCCCGCCTCCTGCTGCGTGGCGCGGCTCGCAGCGGCGAAGACACCGGGGCCCCCCTGCCCGACGCCGTGCGCGGCGTGCTGTCCAGCCTGGGCTGGTATCCCGACAATCCGCCACCGAGCGGGGCCGCCCGTGAGCGCTGGGAGTCCTTGGCCGCGCTCGTCACCCTTGCCGACGACCTGATCGCAGTCAATTCCTACGCGCACCTCGACGACTTCACCGCCGAACTCGATCAGCGCGCCGGTGCCCAGCACGCGCCTACCGTCCAGGGCGTCACGCTGGCGTCGCTGCACTCGGCCAAGGGCCTGGAATGGGACGCCGTGTTCCTGGTCGGGCTCACCGACACCACCCTGCCGATCCAGCACGCCACCACGCCCGCCCAGATCGCCGAGGAACGTCGCCTGCTCTACGTCGGCATCACCCGGGCCCGCGAGCGGCTCGCGATGTCGTGGGCACTCGCGCGCAGTCCGGGTCAGCGCAAGGGTCGCCGCCCGAGCCGATTCCTCGACGGGCTGCGACCCGAGCTGCCGCAGCCCACCTCCAAACCGAAGCGGGTCAAGGCCGCCGCGGCCGAAGACGCCGAGCTGTTCGGCCGCCTGCGCGCCTGGCGCCGTGCCCAGGCCGACGCGCAGGCGGTGCCGCCCTTCGTGGTGTTCAGCGACGCAACGCTCGTGGCGATCGCCGATGCCCACCCGAAGAGCCGAGCCGGGCTCGCGCAGATCTCTGGCGTCGGCCCGACCAAGCTGACCCGTTACGCCGACCCCGTCCTGGCTGTCTTGAGCGGTGCCGACCCTTCCGCCGTCGATCCGGTCGAGGTGACCTCGTGACACCGCAGCGGGATGCGTTCATGTGAACGCATTCCACCGGAGAGGATGGCGCCGGGTGTCGAGCGCGTCGGACGCGGGACGTCTACGCCGCCTTGACCGCAGCATCGGCGGTCGCCTCGATATCCGGCTCAGGGGTGGGCTCGCGCACGAGCGCGGCGACGATTCCCGCGAGCACGATAAGAACGACGGCCACCAGCAACGCCAATTGCAGCCCCCCGAGGAACTCGTCGACGAATGGCTTCTTGAGCGGCGCAGGGAAGGAGTTGATGTCGAACCCTCCGCTGCCGCCGGTCTCGATGAAGCCGATGACCTGCTTGCGGAGCCCCGGGCCGCCTAAACCGCCGAGACCGCCGACCGCCTTGTCGACGCCGGCCTTGAGGTGGACGTTGATCACCGCGCCCAGGGCGGCGACACCGACCACGGCGCCGAGCTGGCGGGCGGTGTTCGTCGCCGACGCAGCCATGCCCGAGTGCCGGCCCGGCACGTGCGAGAGCACCGCAGACGTCAGCGGCACGACGGTGATGCCGAAGCCGATCCCGGCCAACGCCAGCGCGAGAGAAAGCAACCAGAACGTGAAGGACGCGCCCCGGTTCAGCTCGACGCGCGCGAGCAGCATGCCGACCGCGCCCAGAGCGCAACCGGCAACCGTCGGCCAGCGCGTCCCCGCGCGCGCCACCCAACGACCACTGGCCAGACCGCCGACGACGATGGCGGCGGCCATGGGTGCGAACATCTCGGCCAGCTTCAGCCCCGAGTAGTTCAGCCCGATGTCGAGGTACAGCGCGGTGAAGAAGAAGATCGCGAACACACCGAAGTACACGGCGAACGCCGCGAACAACGCCGATCCGACGATCGGCTTGCGCAGGTGGGACAGGTTCAGCATCGGGTTGCGGACGCGCGACTCGACGGGCCCGAAGGCCACGAGGCACAGCCCGCCGACGACGAAGAGGGCGACGATCCACGGTGTCCCGAAACCCTGGTACTCACCCGAGATCGCCGCGAAGATCACGCAGCCGAGGCCGGCGACCCCCAGCACGAAACCGGCGAAGTCGAGCCGGCCCGGCTGCGGATCGCGGGATTCCGGAACGAACACCGCTACCGCGACGAGCAGTAGCACGGCGACGACGAGGTTGAACCAGAACACCCACCGCCAGCTGCCTGCCCCGACCAGCAAGCCGCCCACGACCGGACCCAGCGCCAACGCGAGCCCAGACACCGCCGACCAGGCGCCGAGCGCGCGTGCCCGCGTGGCGCGTTCTGGGTAAAGCTGCCGGATCACCGACAACGTGCCTGGCTCGCAGGCCGCAGCGCCCAGCCCCATGACCGCGCGTCCGGCGATGACCACGCCGATGTCCGGGGCGAGCGCGCACATCACCGAGCCGACGGTGAAGATCGCGACGCCAACGATCATGAGCCGTTTGCGACCGAAGCGATCCGACAGGGACCCGCCGATCAGCATCAGGCTGGCGAACACCAGGGCGTAGGCGTTGATCACCCACTGCAGCGGGATGACCCCGGCGCCGATGTCGGACTCGATGTCGCCGAGGGTGACGCTCACGATCGTCGTGTCGAGGAACGTGAGGAACAGGACGCCGAGGACGGTGGCGAGCGCGGCGGTGCGAGGGGCAATCCGTCCCGCGGTCATCTGGTCAGTCTGGCAGGACTCCGGGACGGGCACACGGTCGAGTTGATCGACGGTTGAGGGCCGCCTGGATTCGGGCTGGGCATCCGTGGACCGACCCTGTGCGGTGGGGATGCGCCCGAGCGCGGGCATGCACAAGATCCGGTTGGGCGGGTTGGATGTTTGCGGCCGTGAGTGGATCTTGTGCAGTGGGACACGCTCGCGCGCCCTATTCGGCACAAGATCGCCGGCACCGCGCCGCGCGGGTGGCCCGCGGGACGCCTGAGCAGAACTACTCTTGTCAAAGCGCGATAAATGACTTGCAAGCGGGTTTGTGCCGCCGATAGCCTGCAAATCACAGAAACGGATAGGCGCGCCCGAGCGCGCGTCCCGCGATGAGAGGGGGTGGCCGATCGTGAACTCGACAACGATCTCGATGACGACGAACTCGATGACGTTGGAAGCAACGGCCATGACGTCCGCCCTCGTCGCCGTCGCACCCACCGTCCGCCTCGCAGGCGAAGCGCTGAATTCGTGGGGTGCAGTTTCGCCGCTCATGTGCGATTCCGCCGCCCCCGCCGTGCGCCACAACTCCATCCAGACCCCGATTCACGCAGTCCGCGTGCGGACGGTTGTCGGCGCGGCTACGGGCGCCTTCGCCGGCGCCGGCAGCTACGCCGCCCGCAAGCAGGGCCGCCCACCTCGAGGAACACCGCGCTGACTCCGTCAGCGATCGGCTCCTCGAGGCCGCGGCTCCCGAATTGGGAACCGCGGCCTCTTTGCTTTTTGCGGACCGTCCACAACGGCGAGACACAACTCAAGACGAAAGATCCACATGACCGGCACGACCGACCACGACCACGACTACGACCGAACCGAAGGAGGTGACCCGACGTGTTGACCAGTTGCGTGGCGGACGACCTTCTGACCGACGACGCGATCGGAATCGAACCGCTGGACCCACTGTCCAAGAACTGCCCGGACGACCTGCCCTGCCGCGTCGAGGATGCTGAGCTCTGGTTCGCCGACACTCCGGTCGAGTTGGACCGCGCCAAGACGCTCTGCGGGCAGTGCCCGGCGCGACTCTCCTGCCTCGCAGGTGCGCTGGAGCGTCGGGAGCCGTGGGGAGTCTGGGGCGGCGAGATCTTCGAGCGGGGCACGGTCATCGCGCGCAAGCGTCCGCGTGGACGCCCGCGCAAGGCTGACCAGTCCGAGGTCGCCGCGTAAGTGCAGGAACGTAACCAACGAATTTCAGGAGCACCGAGATGAACACCATGCACGAGGCCCTCGCGCGGGAACGAATGCGCGAACGAGAAAGGCGATCTCATGAGGCGAGCCTGGCTCGCGAGCTTGCGGCGCAGCGTCGCTGGCACCGAGTATCGCTGTACGCGCGTGCCGCCGAGATGCGGCATGCGGCCCGCGTGAGCCAGGTGGGCGCCGTCCGGTAGTCCGGCCGTCGCCGGCATCGGCACGATGCTCGCCTCTCACCCGAAGAACGGCCGCCGGATCGCAGTTCTGATCCGGCGGCCGTTTCGCGTTCCTCCTACCACCACTCCGGGCCCAGTTTGGCCTCGATCGAGCGGACGTATCGTCGCGTGCAGTCGGGGCAGATCCAGCGCGTCCTGCGAGCACCGGCCGTCTCAACGACATCGGCGCACCACGCGAGCGGCGGATCGCCGTCGGCCGCCGCATCCGCCGTGCGGCCGCAGAGCGAACACACCTCGCCACTCACGGCCTCACTCCGCTCACCAGAGCGCCATCGAGCGTCGGAAGATGCCGGCCAGATCGTCGGGCGTCACGTCACGCGGTGCCGTGGCGAGCAACCGCTGCTGCTTGACCGCGCCGTCCACAAGATCGTCCACGTCGGCGTCGCCGAAACCGACCGCACCGATGCCGTCCGGGATGCCGATGTCGCGCATCAAGCGGGTGAGGACGTCCGGGAGCAACGCCGATGCGTCCGACGGTGTGTCGACGCCTGGTTCGAGCAGTCGTGCAGCCCGCTGATGCCGATCGGGTCCGGCGCCGAAGGTGAACCGGAATGCCTCGGGCGCGGTGAGCGACACCGCCATGCCGTGCGGCACCATCGCCTCGGCCGCGTGGTAACCGGCCGGTCGAAAGTCGCGGACCTGGCCGGCGATCGGATAGGCGTTGGCGTGCGGGATGTGCACGCCGGCGTTGCCGAAGCCCAGGCCGGCGAAGGTCGCGGCCAGGGCCATCTCGCGTCGCGCGTCGAGGTCGTCGCCGTCGCGCACCGAACGCCGGAAGCTCGACGCGAGCAGGGACAGCGCCTTCTCCGACCACATGTCCGATACCGGGTTCGAGCCGCAGTACGGCACCCGTTGCTCGGGCTGTTTGCGCGGAACTGCGCTATAGGACCGTGCGGTGTAGCTCTCGAGCGCGTGGCACAGGATGTCCATGCCCGCTGACGCGGTGACGCCCGCTGGCTGGGTGAGGGTCAGCAGCGGGTCGACGACCGCGAGTGTCGGCCGGAGCCGGGCGTGGCTGATCCCGCTCTTGACCCGCTGCACGAGCACGTCCATGACGCAGACGGTCGTGCTCTCCGATCCGGTGCCGGTCGTCGTCGGCACCGCTACCAGCGGACGCAGGGGTTGTGTCGGATTCTTGCCGCCGCCGACCGGAGCGTTGACGTAGTCGAGCAGTTCGCCCGGATTGGTCAGCAACAGGTTCACCGCTTTGGCGGTGTCGATGCTCGAGCCGCCACCGACGGCAACGAACGCGTCCCACGGCCCGTTGGCCCGCGCCCAGTCGATGGCGGACTGCATACTCGCGTCGGTCGGCTCGACGCGAACGCCGTCGAAGACTTCGGCCTCGACGCCGAAGGACGACATCTGTTCGGCGACCCGCGCGGGCCGGCCGGTCGCAGCGACGCCGGCGTCGGTGATCACGAGCGCGCGGTGTGAGCCGAGCTGCGCGAGGTCATAGCCGATCTCGTCTGCGGCGCCGTCACCGAACTTCAGCGTCGGCGCGCCGTAGGTGAAGATCGACTCGGCCGGCGGGGTCTCAGCCATCGAGTTCTCCGGACGCGTGGGCGAAGCCGGGCTGCCACCGCTGCGCGAGCTCACGGAACGGGGCGGTGGCATCGAGTTGGCACAGCACGCCGATGGATCCGAGCGTGACGCGGTGGATGAGCAGGTAGGACGGCGGCAGGTTGAGCAGCCGGCCCACTCGCGCCTCGGCGCTGCGCGGGTCGGCGAGCCGGGCGGCCTGCTTTCGCATCCAGCGCCGGCTGAAGGTGAACGTCGGCTCGCGCAGCGGATCGACGGCCGGCCCCAGATAGTCCATGACCTCTTGCCCGCTTAGCTGAATCCCCGGCTTGACGAAACCGAGATCGCGCATGAGTTCGATGACTCCGTCCGGGTCGTTGTCGACGGCCAGGCGCGTGAGCCGCCCGAGCGGCACCGGGTACCCACCGGCAAGTCGGGCCACGGCGCCGAAGTCGATCACGCCGAGCCGCCCGTCGGGCAGCAACCGGAAGTTGCCCGGATGCGGGTCGGCGTGCAGCAATCCGGTCCGGCTCGGTGCGCAGTAATGCAGCAGCGCCATGCGTGAACCGGCGCGGTCGCGTTCTTCCTGCGTCCCGTCGGCGATGATCGAGGACAGCTGCCGCCCGTCCATCCACTCGCTCACCAGGGCTTTGGGCGCGCTCGCGACGACCCGCGGGACAGCGATGTCGGGATCGTCGTCGAACGCGGTGGCGAACGCGCGCTGGGCTTCGGCCTCGAGAGTGTAGTCGAGCTCTTCGAGCACGCGTTCCTTGATCTCCGACAGCAGCGGTTTGACGTCGAGCCCGGGGGAGATGCGTCCGAACAGCCAGGCGAAGCGGGTGAGTTGGGTGAGGTCGGCCATCAGGGCCGGCCCGGCACCGGGGTACTGCAGCTTCACCGCGACGACGCGCCCGTCTCGCCAGACGGCCTTGTGCACCTGGCCGATGCTCGCAGCCGCCGCCGGGACCTCGTCGAACTCGCGGAACCGCTCGGGCCAGCGCTTGCCGAACTGCTCGTCGAGCACCTTGTGCACCTGCGCGGTCGGCATCGGCGGTGCGGCTTCCTGCAGCTTGGTCAGGGCTTCGCGATAGGGCGCGGCGCTGTCCTCGGGCCACGCGGCCTCGAAGACCGATAGGGCCTGCCCGAGTTTCATCGCTCCGCCCTTGAGCTCGCCGAGGACGTTGAACAGCTGCTCGGCAGTTCGCGCCTGCAGATCGGCGTTGATCGTCTCGGCCGACTTGCCGGTCATCCGGCGCCCGAAACCGAGCGTGGCGCGACCGGCTACGCCGAGGGGCAGCGAAGCGAGCTTTACGGTGCGGGCGCCGCGGCGCTGTGGGATGTCATCGCTGTCGCGTTGGGCGCGCGCTCGTCCCGTCGGTCCCTCGCTGCGGTCGGCCACCCGGCCATTGTGCCCAACGGGCTGGCAATTGCCTCCGCTTTCGGCGCCCGACAGCCTGTGTCACTCGCCGCAACAGCCGCAGTCGGTGTGGATGGGCCAGCTGCGGCGCCGCAGGCGCCAGTCGGGCAGGTGCAGCTCCAGGGTGCCCTCGATGCAGGCCGGATCCCCGCCGTCGAGAAATGTCAGGACTTGGATCACGGCGCTGCCCACGATCGTGGTATCGACCGCGACGTCGGAGCTCGGCCCGTAGCGGCCGTCGATGGTGAGCTGGGCGGCGAGCGCCGACCATGCCGGGTCACGGTCGCGCCGGTGCAGGTCGGCACAGCGCAGGCAACTTGTGAGGCCCGGGACCACGAGCGGGCCGATCACGCCATGATCGACACCGACCGCCACCACCAGATGCGCTGCGCCGGCGGCGTGCAGGGCCGCGCGCCGCGTCTCGTCGATCGGAGCGTCGACGGCCAGGACGGTGAGGTCAGGGCTGTCACCAACGGAAAGCGGGGTGGTGTCGGCATCGGGCGCGGCCCGTCGGATTGCCGCGTCAGCCGCGGCGGCGAGGGCGAGGCCTTCGTCGCGAGGTTGGACGCCGCCGGGAACCAGGTGACAGAGCCGCACCGAGCCCGCGGACGCACAGTGCACGCGCCCGACGCCGGCTGCGGCCAGCAAGGCCGCAAGATGCGCTGCCGTGCGGCCGCCGCCGTAGACCATGACGCACGCGTGCCGGCGGGCGTCGAGCAGCTCGGCGGCGCGATCGCCGTGGCGCGCGGCCAGCGAGGTCAGCTCGCCGGCGAGGCGGGGCGACGGCGGGATCAGGCGGTCGTCGACCGAGTCGATGGGGTGGTCGGCGTCATCGGCGGCCGGAGCGGCGCGCGTCCACAGAAAACCGGCGTCGGCGAGATCGAGGAGCACTTCCGCCACCGGCGCCTCGACGACCGGTTCGGGGTCGGGGGGTGGCTCGGCGCGCTGCCGGCCGGCCCGCCGATCGGCCTTGAGGCGGGCCGTCGGAGGTGCCGCTACCCGGCTGATCACCCGAGCGGGCAGGCCGTCGACGACCACGGCCCGGCTGCCGAGCTCGAGGTGGACGGAGTCCGGCGAGCGCCAGAGCAGGCGCGTGGCGGGCCCGAGCACGTAGTGAGGAGGCGCCGCATTGACGGACGCCGCGGTGAACGGCGCCGCGTCAATGGTCGCCGCATCGGTGGGCTCCACGGTGGTCACACGCACGACGATGACACGGCGCGACCGGTCGACCCGAAGTTATCCACAATCGAGGTGTCCAGCAGGTAACCCTGAGGTGAATGTCCACACCTGTGGACGAGCCTGTGTACAACCCGCTCGACTTGTGGACAGCGTCGGCCCCGGTGGGTGTCGGGCCGGCGCTGTCGTTCGGGTTGGTTAGCGTGGGCGCTGTGGTGACGTCGGGTCTCGAGCGCTCGGCCGGTGGGGCGCCGGTCGAGGTCCGGCGCAGCGCCAAGCGACGCCGCACCGTGTCGGCCTACCGGGACGGAACGCGCATCGTGGTCCTGATCCCAGCCCGGTTCACCGCGGCGCAGGAGCACGAGTGGGTCGCCAAGATGGTCGCACGGGTAGAAGGCACCGGCACACGGCGGCGCGACGGCGACGCCGCCCTGGCGCGGCGCGCGACCGAGTTGTCGGGCCGGTACTTGGCCGGGCGCGCCGTCCCGACAAGCGTGTGCTGGGTGCCGCCGATGCGCACGCGCTGGGCGTCCTGCACCCCCGCCGACGGCACCATTCGGCTCTCGCAGCGACTTGCGCAGCTGCCTGGCTGGGTGCAGGACTACGTCCTCGTGCACGAACTCGCGCACCTGCTCGAGCCCGGCCACGGCACCGTGTTCTGGGGACTGGTCGACAACTATCCGCGCACCGAGCGCGCCCGGGGCTACCTCGACGGCGTCAGCGCCGCCGCGAACCTGCCTATCGCCGACGATCTGGCCGACGACACCGAACCGGAACCAGCCAGCGACACCGGTGCCGAAGTGGCTGAGTAACCCCGATGCCGCTCGATGCACTCGCCGGAGCGCTCTGCGTCGGCGGATGTGATTCGGATTGTCCCTGGAGCATGCAGGGCAGCGCCGAGCAGGTGGGCATCGACGTAGCCGATGCCGAGCCCGAAGAGCCTTCGAGCCTGGATCAACGTCATCACCTCGGTACTGGTCGCCGTCGTGGCCTTGGGCAGATTGCCCAGCAACCCGAGTATCTCGTTCCGATCCGAGAGCTGGCCGAGCGCGATTTCCCGACTGCGGCCGGGTGCGCCAGCACCTGTGCGTCGGTCAGCAGACGGGCGAGCGCTGCGTCGCCGCAGCGCAGATGATCGGTCCAGATCGACGTGTCGACCAGGATCAGCTTGGCCGTGTCCTACGTCTGGGAGGCTCGCGCAGCTCATCGAACTACTCCTAGGCATCATCGATTAGTGCACCTAATGATGATTTTGGGCGTGCCGAGGGTTAAATGTCGCTACTCAGTGCGCGGCGGCGCCTGGTCGTCGCCGTCATCAGGCGTATCTACCGACGAGTCCGGCTCGGCAGGCGGAGCGTCCGACCCGTCGGTGGGCACGGACTTCTCGAGGTCCAGAGCGTCGAGTTCGCTCAGGTCGTCAGGGGCGGTGAAGTCAGCGGTGGTGAGACCGCCCTTCTCGCCGTAACCGAGCGGGTCGTCGAGGTCGTCCGCAGTGGGCAGGAGGTCCGGATGGGCCCAGATGGCGTCGCGTCCGCTGATCCCGCGCTTCTCCGTGACTGCCCACCACAGCGCCGCTGCATCGCGCAGGCGGCGAGGACGCAACTCGAGGCCGACGAGCGTGGCGAAGGTCTGCTCGGCCGGGCCGCCGGAGGCGCGACGGCGCCGAGAGGCCTCCCGCAGTGCCACCGCGCCGGGCATCCGATCGCCGGCGGCCGCGGCGACGACCGCGTCGACCCAACCCTCGACCAATGCCAGCAGGGTTTCCAGCCGGCGCAGGGCGGCCGACTGCTCGGGCGTCTGCTGCGGCGCGAACAAACCGCCCGACAGGGCCTCCTGCATGCTCGCCGGGTTCATCGGATCGATGCCGCGCATTGCTTCCTCGACCGTGGACATATCCAGGCTGATGCCGCGCGAGTACGACTCCACGGTCTCGAGCAAGCGTTCACGCAACCACGACACGTGCGCGAACAGCCGCTGGTGCGCAGCCTCGCGCAGTGCGAGGTAGAGGCGCACCTCGTCGGCCGGACGCTCCAGGCCCGCGCCGAACGACGCGATGTTGTCGGGCACGAGCGCGGCCACGCCCTTCGGCCCGAGCGGAATGCCGATGTCGGTGGCCGACAGAACCTCCTGGGCCAGACCGCCGAGACCTTGGCCGACCTGTGCGCCGAACATCAGGCCGCCGACCTGCTGCATGATGCCCGCGAGCGGGTTGCCCGCGCCCAGTGCCTCCAGCTGTTCCTGCGGGATCGCCTGCGACATGGCGGACACGACGCGCGACGCGACGGGTTCGCACAGCGACGACCAGACGGGCAGCGTGCGCTCGAGCCACTCCAGGCGCGACCAGCACTCGATGGTCTGGACGCCCGACGGCAGGTCGGTCACGTCGTCCAGCCAGAGATCAGCGAGCCGGATCGCCTCGGCGACGCCGGCTCGGTCGGCCGGGCTCACGATGCCGCCGCCGCCGGGCAGCTGTGAGACGGCGAGTTGTTTGGCGAGATCCCAGTTGACGGGGCCGCCGGACCACGAGAGCAGCTTCTGCAACTCGGCGAACAGCGGCATCTGGGCAGACATGTCGTTGGGATCGGAACCCTCGCCGTCGCCGGACGGGTTGCCGAAGCCGAACGGAAAAGTCATGCGTTCTCCTCAGGGCCGGTCACTGCGTCGTCCTCGCTCATGGTGTTCACGGTAGTAGTGACGAATCCGAAGTGCTCGCCGTGCCGCGTTGCGCCGAGAGCGGAACCGGTCTCACCGGTAGCGTCGATCAGATGAGTTGGGCGGTGTGGCTGGCGGTCCCGGTCGTCGTAACCGTCCTCGCCGCCGGCTGGACGTGGTTGCGAGCGCGCCCCGAACCGTCGCTCGACGCCGATCACGCGATACAGGTTCACAGCGACTACCTCGACGCGTTGGTGCAGACGGCACGCTCGAAAGACCGTGGGCTGGGCGACTGAGGTTCATCAGGACCGATCGTTACGCTGCCCGAGTGGCCCGACTGCAGCTTCCGTCCGCTGACCAGATTCCCGGTGGGCGTGCCTGGGCGTCGCTGAGCCGGCGCGTCCGCACGCTGATCGTGTCGGGGATCCTGTTCATCGTCCTGTTCGTGCTGGTGTTCACACTGCCGGTGCCCTATGTGGTGCTGACGCCGGGCCCGACCTGCAACACCCTCGGCTCGTGTTACGGCCAGCAGATCATCAAGATCAGCGGCACGAAGGTCAACAAGACCAGCGGCAACCTGAACCTGACCACGGTCGGGGTCAGCGGAGGCACCCCGACCCCGTTCGACGTGGTCAAGGCCTGGCTGGCCGGCGACCAGGTCGTCGCACCGCGGTCCGCGGTCTACCCGCCCGACAAGTCGCAGCAACAGACCGACCGGCAGAACACCCAAGAGTTCGTCGTCTCGCAGGACAGCGCGAAGGTCGCGGCGCTGTGCGAGCTCGGGTATCCCAAGGCGTTCGGCGTCGTCAGCGTGTCTGCGGATGGTCCGTCGAAGGGCGTGCTGCAGACCGGCGATCAGCTCAAGTCCGTCGACGGCCGGCCCGCAAACAACGCGGACCTGCTCGCGGCACTGCTCAAGACCGAGTCCGCCGGCCATCGGGCCACCGTGGTCGTTACGCGGCACTCCAAGCCGACGACGGTGCAGGTGACACTGGCCGCCGCGCCGAAGGGCAAGCAGGGCGCTCGCTTCGGTATCGAGGTGAGCACCACCTGCCTCGCGCCGTTCAGCATCGACCTCGGGCTGGCGAATCAGATCGGCGGACCGTCGGCCGGGCTGATGTTCGCGCTCGGGATCATGGACAAGATCGGCAGCCAGGACCTCACCAAGGGCCGGTTCGTCGCGGGAACGGGCACGATCGACGCCGAGGGCAAGGTCGGCCCGATCGGCGGTATCCCGCTGAAGATGATCGCTGCGCGGGACAAGGGCGCTTCGGTGTTCCTCGCCCCGGGCGGCAACTGTAAGGACGTTCGCAACGCGACGCCGGCCGGACTCAAGGTGGTCAAGGTCGAGACGCTGCACGGTGCCGTCCAGGATCTGCTCAAGATCGAGAAGGGCGAGGCCGTCCCGGGCTGTTAGGCCAGCGTCGCGTGCAGCGCAGCGACCAGGTTCGGCGCGAGGTCCGGTCCGGTGAGCAGGTCGTCGTACTCATCGTCCGCGCGCCCGTCTGCCGAGCGCATCCGGAGCAGGACAGCGCTCGAACCGTCGCGCAGGACGCCGGCGACCAAACGGGCCTCGCGGCGGTCGGGATGATCCGCAGCCCGCGCGATCTGGTCTCCGGTTGACTCGTCGCCAGTGAGGTCGTCCGCGGTGAGGGCGGCCTCGGCCGACGGCGGCA
This sequence comes from Jatrophihabitans sp., assembly GCA_051000605.1. Lineage (GTDB taxonomy): Bacteria > Actinomycetota > Actinomycetes > Mycobacteriales > Jatrophihabitantaceae > Jatrophihabitans. Next base: position 19,576 of record JBPCOE010000022.1, on the reverse strand, counting down.
GGATCACGATCTCCTGGCTTACGGCACATCCCTCGACGCCCGGCGGCCAGGCGATGCCGGCCAGCACCTCGTCCAGCGGCTCCTCGGGCAGCTTCTGCTGCTCGATCGGGGTGAGGACGTCGCCGGCGACCTGGTCGAGGCCGAGGCGCCGCGCGGTCTGCGGATCGTCGAGGGTGAACTGCGCGGCGCGGACCAGCGCGAACAGGCTGGGCCCTTGGTCCCAGCCGGCCGCGTGCACGTGGCGCTCGACCTCGGCGATGACCGGTTCGAGTTCGTCCACGTCGAGCCCCCATCACGGCCGCGGCAGGGACCCCGGCACCGCACCATCCTCGCGCATAGGCACTCGCGAACCGGCACTCGCGCACAGGCACTCCGTCGGAACCGCCGAGCCGGCCGGTACGTTGACGCAGAACCGGCACCGATCATGACCGCGATCCCCTGGTGGTCGCGTGTCCACAGATCGCTAGAGATCATGCACAGTCAGGAGCCAGCCCGTGGCGATGCGACCGCCCATGCCGTCCGTGGTCATCTCGCGACGCACCAAGATCGCACTGTCCGTCGTCGGCGCGCTGATCGTCCTGCTCGTGTTGTTGTTCAAGTTGTCCGGCACCTACGTCAACTACCTCTGGTTCGGCGAGGTCGGCCAGCGCGAGGTGTACAGCACCGTCGTGTGGACGAAGGTCGTCCTGTTCCTGGTGTTCGGGCTGCTGATGGCGCTGATCATCGGCGGCAACCTCGTCGTCGCTTACCTGATCAAGCCGCCATTCCGCCCGATGTCGCCCGAGCAGCAGAATCTGCAGCGCTACGTGCTCATGGTCGAACCCCGCCGCAAGCTCATCCTCGGCGGCGCGATGGCGATCGCATTCCTAGCCGCCGGTGCGTCGGCCCAGGGTGACTGGAAGCTGTGGCAGACGTGGCTGCACGGGCAGTCCTTCGGGGTGTCGGACCCGCAGTTCCACCTCGACATCAGCTTCTACGCCTGGGACTACCCGATGTACCGGACGTTGCTGAGCTTCGGCTTCACCGCCGTGATCTTCTCGCTCGTGCTCGTCATCGGGATCCACTACCTGTCCGGCGCGATCCGATTGCAGACACCCGGCCCGAAGATAACTGTCGCCGCGCGGCGCCAGATCACGATCCTCGTCTTCGTCTTCATGCTGCTCAAGGCCGTGGCGTACTGGCTCGACCGCTACGGGTTCGTGTTCTCCGACCGCAGCAAGTTCACCGGCGCCTCCTACACCGACGTGCACTCGGCGCTGCCGGCCAAGACCATCTTGTTCTGGATCGCGATCATTCTCGCGATCGGCGTCCTGGCCAGCCTGTGGTTGCGCAGCGCGCTGCTGCCGGGGATCGGCTTCGTGGTCCTGCTGATCCTGTCCATCCTCATGGGCGGCATCTATCCGGCGATCGTGCAGCAGGTGTCCGTCAATCCCAACGCCAGCGACAAGGAGGCGCCGTACATCGGGCGCAACATCGACGCCACCCGCGCCGGGTACGGGATCGTCACCAACTCGGCGCAGAACCCCGGCGGAACGGTGACCTACCGGTCCTACCCGGCGACGGCGTCGCCGAACTCGGCTCTGGTGGACAGCAAGAACACCACGGTCGACAACATCCGCATCCTGGACCCGAACGTCATCAGCCCGACGTTCGTGAACACCCAGAAGATCGGGATACCGTACGGCTTCTCCAGCAAGCTGGACGTCGACAGGTACAAGGTCGGCAACGTCGAGCACGACTACGTCGTCGGCGTCCGGGAACAGGTTCCGGGCAGCAACCTGCGCGGTTCGCAGGACAACTGGATCAACCAGCACACCGTCTACACGCACGGCTACGGATTCGTGGCCGCCGAAGCCGACCAGGACGTCACGACCGGCAAGGTGTCCGACTACACCGAAGGCAACATCCCGCCCGTCGGGCCGCTCGGGCTCACGACCCCGCAGGCCTACTACGGCCAGCTGATGAACGAATACTCCATCGTCGGCGCTAAGGGCGGCGGCAAGCGCGAGTACGACGCGAACGGCGACAAGATCACCTACCAGGGCAACGGTGGGGTGTCGCTCAGCAGCCCGATCTCAAAGCTGGCCTTCGCGTTGAAGTACAAGGAGACGAAGTTCCTGCTCAACGACGCCGTCAGCTCCGACGGCGCGCGGATCATCTTCAACCGCAGTCCGAAGACCAGAGTCGAGAAGGTCGCACCGTTCCTGACCGCGGACGGCGACCCGTACCCGATGGTGGACAGCAAGACCGGGCACATCGTGTGGATCGTCGATGCCTACACAACGATGGCGAACTACCCCTATTCCGAGCTGCAGTCGCTGGCCAAGGTCACCGGGACCTCGCTACGCCAGGGGCAGCCGGACACGCAGATCAACTACATCCGCAACTCGGTCAAGGCGACCGTCGACGCCTACGACGGCACGGTGAAGTTGTACGCGTGGGACGCCAAGGATCCGGTGCTCAAGACCTGGATGAAGGTCTTTCCGGGCCTGGTGGACAAGGCGTCGTCGATGCCGACTCAGATCAGGGCGCACATCCGCTACCCCCAGGACCTGTTCAACGTCCAGCGAGCCCTGCTCACGCAGTACCACATCACCAATCCGGTCGCGTCATATAACGGCAACGGTAAGTGGGCGGTGCCGGCCGACCCGTTCTATCCGACCTCCGGCGACCAGCCGGCGTACTACGTTCTGGCGAACTCGCCGACCACGACGACCTCGGACACGAACACCACGGCGCAGTTCCAGTTGACCAGCCCGATGGTCGTCAACGGGGCCAACAACCTCTCGTCCTACATGACTGTCGACAGCGACTCCGGGCCCAATTACGGCAAGATCACCGTGCTCACGGTGCCGGGGAAGTCAAACATCCAGGGACCGGCCCAGATCGCCAACGTGTTCAAGTCCGAATCGGTGATCAGCAAGGACATCAGTCTGCTCGACACCGGGCAGAGCAGGGTGCTGCACGGCAACCTGCTGACCCTCCCGCTGGGCAACTCGTTCCTCTACGTCGAGCCGCTGTACGTGCAGTCGACGACTCCTGGCTCGTACCCGACGCTGCAACGCGTGCTCGTGACCTACGGCGACCAGAAGGGGTACGCGGCTAATCTGGCCGATGCCCTGGCCGACCTGCGCGACGGCGGCGGGATCGGCGCTTCGATCGCGGCGGGGCAGACCGCAAACGCCGACACCGGTTCCAAGCCAGGGACGCCGACTCCGACGCCGACCGGGTCGTCGTCGGCGCCGACGACGCCAGCGTCGACGGTGCCACCGTCCACGGGCGCGTCGATCACCCCGGCGACGGCGGGCGTCGAGGCGTTGCTCGGACGGCTCAAGCAGGCGCAGGCCAGCCTGGACGAGGCCTATTCGAGCCGCGACCCCCAGCGGATCGCCCTGGCCCAGGCTGCGCGCGACAAGCTCGTGCAGCAACTTCTCGACGCCGACGCGGCCAGGTCCAGACCCCCGCCGACGACACCGAAAGCCACGTCTACTCGCTGACGTCGCTCCCCCCACGGACCGTGTCGCTCAACGGTCCGCGGGCCTGAACCGAGGCTGTACGCAACAGGCGTCTGCGGCGCCCACCGGGCCGTCCACCCGTACCGTCGAGGTGAGTGCGATATGCGGCGCGTGATGCGCCGTGCTCCGGACCGGTAGGGACGATCGACTGACGTGGATCCGATCGAGTGGCGCGCAGCCGTGTCGCCCCGCGATGCGCGCGGCAGCACGAGATCGGCCGCGGGCGGCAGCACGGCCGCGCCCTCGGGACACGGGGGCCGGGCACTCGCCGTGCAGTTCGTCGTCGCAGGCGCGTGCGCCGCGGCGATCTGGGGCCTGTTCCTGCGCGGCTTCGGGCCGGCGGACCTGCAGGTCTTCGTTCGAGCCGGGCACGCCGTGGCCCACGGGCTGTCGCCGTATGTCGCGCCGAACTCGCCGAGCGTCTGGTCCGGGCACGCGTTCGTGTATCCGTACCTCGTGGCCTGGTGCTTCGCCCCCTTGAGTGCGTTCTCGAGCGCGATCGCCGGGTTGGTGTACTACTTGAGCAGCATTGTGGCGCTTCTGCTGACCGTGCGGGTTGTGCGCGGACCTGCGCCGGGCCTGGTCCCGATCCTCGTTACGTTGACCGCGGAACCGGTGGTCCGGGCGTTGCAACTAGGCACGCTGAACGTCTGGCTGCTCCTCGGTCTCGCGCTGGCCTGGCGCCATCGGCACGGGGTGTCGGTCCTGGTCTGCGCGCTCGCGGCCGTCATCGTCGCGAAGCTGTTCTTGGTGCCGATGCTGGCCTGGCTGGTCCTGACCCGCCGGGTTCGCGTCGCCGCAGTGACTGCGTTCCTGTCCGTCGCCCTCGTCGTAGTCGGGTGCGGCCTCGCCGACCTGAGCGTCCCGTCCTTCGCCCGCATGCTCGCCCTGCTCTCCGCGCACGAGGGGCCGCACAGCTCGTCGATCACTGCGCTGTTCCATCGCCTGGGTGTGAACGGAGCGCCGGCAACCGTGCTCGCACTCGTGGGTGCCGCTGCGCTCGTCATCGGCGGCGTGGTCGTCCACCGCCGCCGGGGCGACGAAGCCGCGCTGTTCTGTGCGTGCCTGCTGGCGTCTCTCGTCGCCAGCCCCATCGTGTGGAGTCACTACTTCGCGCTGTTGCTGCTGATCCCGCTGACGATGCAGTGGCGGTCCCGGTCGCTGCTCGGCTTCTGGGCCGTGACGTGGCTGGTGAGTACACCGGTCGGGGTGCCCGCTCTGCACGCGCTCCACCCGTTCCCGGGCGCCGGGTGGGTCTGGGGCGGCGCCGCGGTCGTCGGCGTCCTGGCCTGGCGTTACCGGCACCTGGTGACGACGGGGTCCGATCTCGGTTTCCCCTCCCACAGCGTCGACACTGGGCCTCGTGATTGAGGGTCCCGGAGGGGAGGGCAGGCACCGCGCCGGCTTGGTCGCGTCCGGCGTCACCGCCGCCGGCGAGTCGTGGCGACTCATCCACCCCGCTCCGGTGAGTTGTTTGGCTGGCGTAAACGCAGGGTATTAATGTAGCGAGTCCGTCGGAGCCCCCGTCGAGCGACAGCAAAGGACAAGACCATGCGCATCGGTGCCGCTCTGTTCCTAATCGCACTCGGAGCAATCCTGAAATTTGCCGTCACCAAGCACGTGAGCGGCGTGGATCTCCAGACCGTCGGCGTCGTTCTGATGATCATCGGCGTGATCGGCCTGCTCGCGGAGATCATCTACATGACGACGCGGCGTCGGCGCGTGGTCGTGCAACGACCCGGGACCTACGTCGACGAGGCGCCCATCGACCGGACGTACTGAGCAACGCCTTGGCCGGTGGTCTCCGTCGTGCCGTCGAAATGCACGATGAGCGCCCGTAACCGATGCTCGAACAGCCAGCGCCGAGCCTCGCGGCCCATGGCGTATGCGGCGGTCGCGTAGGCGTCGACGTCGGCGAGCCGCGCGCCCAGCACCGTCACACTCCCAAGCGCGGCGGCCAGCTGCCCGGTGCGCGGATCGACGACATGCGCGCCTCGCTCGCCGTTGCCGGACGTCGCGACAGCGAACGATCGGTCGCCGTCCGCGACAGCGAACGATCCGTCATCCTCGACGCGCGCGATGAGACGTCCCGGCCGCGCCGGATCCGCGATGCCGACGCTCCACGGCCGGCCCGGCGCCGGCGTGCCGCGGCACTGGACGTCCCCGCCGCCGTTCACGCAATGGTTCGGTGCGCCGGCGGCAACGAGAATGTCGGACGCTCGTTCGATCGCCCATCCCTTGACATAGCCGGACGGATCGAGTTCGCCTCCTGCCCACGCGCTGAACGCGCCGCCGGTGATTCGCTCCAGTTGGTCGCACTGCGCGAGGACGGCGCGCACCTGCTCCCCTGCAGCGCCGCGAGCGAGCCGGCCGTCCCGCAGCCGGCTCACGACCGAGTCCGGCAGGTAGGTCGAGTAGATCGCGTCCACCTGATGGAGCCAGTCGATCACGTCGGCGACGGCGCAGGCCGGGACGCCTGGTGGGCGGACGTCGATCGTGAATACGGTGCCCATGCAGTGCTCGACGTGGCGATACGTGCCGGCATCGGCGCTCGTCATGGATGCAGGTGTGCGGTGTCAAGGGCGCTCTGCAGCGATTGCCGGTAGCCGTCGCTGGTGTAGCTCGCCCCGGAGACCGTGTCGACGTGCGCGGACTGCGCGCTCAGCGTCTCGTGCAGCAGGATTGGCCCGGCTTGTGCGTTGATGTCCTGCGAATGGTTGTCGAACGCGGTCAGCTGTACGAAGGACGCGTCGGCGATCCGTCCGGCGGTGACGCCGATCTTCACCTGCACGATGCCGTAGCGGGTCGTCACCGGTGCGCCGATGTAGCCGGCCACCCTCGGCGTCGGCGTCGGTTTCGTCGTGACCTGACCGGGCGACGGCGATGTGCCGCGAGGAGCGGCCGCCGCAGGGCTCGACAGGGTCGCCGACGGCAGCCCACCTGCTGGCTGCATCGGCTGACCCTGGGTCTTGAACTCGAGCAGGGCGATCAGGCCGGCGACCGTTCCGGTGACTGCGAACAGGATGCGTTTCATTCAGCGCTCCGGTCAGAAGACGAACGACTCGTGGTGGATGTGTTTGCTCGGCACGCCGGCGGCGCGCAACGAGCGGCGCAGCTCGGCGGCGAGCGCTTCCGGACCGCAGAAAAAGACGTCATGGGAGGCGAGGTCCGGCACCAGCCGCATCAACCGGGCGGCCGACAATTGCTCCGTCCCGCGGGGGCCCAGCAGATAGTGCACCTGGGCGCCTCGTGCCCCGGCGATGCGGTCGATCTCGGCGCGCAGCACGAGATCGTCGACCCCCCGGGCCCGGTAGAGCAGTGTCAGCTCGCCCGCCCCGGCCGAGACGGACTCGAACAACGCGCGGACCGGGGTAATACCCACGCCGACCCCGATCAGCAGCACCTTGCGGCGGGTTCGGCGGGCAGCGGTGAACGCGCCGTAGGGCCCCTCCGCCACGACCGATGTGCCCGGGCGCAGATCCGCCAGCGCGGCGCTGTGCGCCCCGGCCGTCTTGACCGTGATCCGCAGGCCGTGACGCGTGGGGGCCGCGGACAGCGAGTACGGGTTCGCCGCCCACCACAGCTCGCGGGTCAGGAACCGCCATTTGAAGAACTGCCCGGGCTCGGCCCGTAGCCGCTCGAGGTCACGACCGACGACGTGCACGGAGATGACGTCGTCGCCCTCGCGGACGACACCGTCCACCCGCAACCGGTGCCGGAACGCCGCGCGCACCGGCGTCACGATCCGGAACCACACGAGCACGACACCCACGACGAGGTACGCGCCGCCCCATGCCCACCGGATGAGCGGATCGGTGAAGTCCGCTCCGTTGGCGAACTGGTGCGCGAACGTGAGGGCGATGGCCAGGTAGGTGTACAGGTGCACGAGATGCCAGGTCTCGTAGGACATCCGCCGTCGTGCGGCCCGCGCCGACACCACGCCGATCAGGACGAACAGCCCGAGCGCCACCGTCGCCATGAGCACGTCCGGATACGTCAGCACGATCGTCGACGTCTCCGAAACAACCCCGGTACCCGCGGTGACGGCGTAACCCCAGATGATCAGCAACGTGTGCGCGACCGCGAGGAACACGACGTAACGCCCGCCCGAAGAGTGCCAGTTCGCCAGCCGATCCGCACCGACGCCGCGTTCCAGCGCGGGCACGCGGGCCATCAGCGCGAGCAGGACGAGAACGGTCCACCCGGCGAGCAGGCCGGTGAGACGCCCGGCGTTCGTCAGCCACGAGCCCCAGCCGTAGACGAAGTTCGTGCCCTGCCACCACAACCCGAGCACCGCGAGACCACCGGCCGCGATCGCGGCGAGCAAGACCTCTGGCGCGATCGCCGGCCGCGCCGGACGCACGGCGGCGCGCTCGGTGCGCGGGTTCTGCAGCGCGGTCACGCTTACTCCTTCCTCGGCGAGTACACGTCCACAGTGCCGGGCCAACCTCTCGGACCGCTCTCACCCTGCTGTGAGTACGCCGACCGGCAGCAGGACGCGCACCGTCGTGCCCGTGCTGCTGGACGAGATGTCCACCGAACCGTGGTGCGCCGCGACGATCGCGGCCACGATGGCCAGCCCCAGGCCACTGCTCGTAGTCGACGCCGCGCGCGGGTCCGTCCCGCGGACGAACCGGTCGAACACTCGCTGTTCGAGGCCGCCCGGGAGCCCAGGGCCGTCGTCGTGGACGGTCAGGGTCACCTCGCCGGTGGCCGTCGCGGCCAGGTGCAGACGCGCCGTCGTGCCGGCCGGAGTGTGCGTGCGGATGTTCGCGAGCAGATTCGCCACCACCTGCCGCAGCGCGTGGTCGTCCCCGATCACGATCAGCGGCTCCTCGGGCAGCTCGAGCTGCCAACGATGCCCGGGGCCAGTGACCCGCGCGTCGCCGACGGACTCGAGAGCGATCCGCGTGAGGTCGACCTCGTCGCGGGCCAGCGGACGGCCGGCGTCCAGTCGCGCCAACAGGAGCAGGTCGTCGACGAGGCGACCCATCCGTTCGGCCTCCGCCGCAATCCGTGCCAGCGCCTCGACGACCTCCACCGGCGCGTCCGCCGCCGCTCGCATTGCGAAATCCGCGTGCGCCCGCACCACCGCCACCGGGGTACGCAACTCGTGGCTCGCGTCCGCCGCGAACAGCCGCAGCCGATCCTCGCTGCGTTGCCGATCACCGAGCGCGCTGTCGACCTGGTCGAGCAGCCGGTTGAGCGCGACCGCGACCTGCCCCGCCTCACCGTCGCGGGCTTTGGGGACCGGCGCCCGCGCGTCGATCGTCACCGCGCCTGAGGACATCGGCAACTCGGCTACGGCACTCGCGGTGTCCGCCACCCGCTCGAGCGGCCGGGTGGCGAACCCGACGAACCCTGCGTTGACCAGGGCGACGACGACGAGGGCCGCCCCGAACACGACAGCCTCGATGACGACCAGCCGGGAGACGATCTCGTGGACGGGATGCTCGGGCAGCCCGGTGACCAGCAGGTCGCCGTCGGCCCCGGCGGACACCGCGACCCGATACGTTCCCAGGCCGGGCAGCCGCACCTCGCGGATCTGATCGGACGCGGTGAGCCGGCCGAGAACCGCGCGAGCCTCGGCAGACACCGTGGCCGGCGCCTGGTCGCCGCCGACGACCACGGCCGCGACCGTCACCTTCCCGGCCACGACCCGCGCGCCGAGCGTTCCGGTGGCCTGTCCGCTCACCCCCTGGAATTGACTCGGGTCGTTGTCCGCGTCGTGGTCGTTCGGGTGTTCCAGGCCGACGGAGAACCGATTGCCCGCCGCCACCAGCTCCTGGTCCAGCCGGTGGTCGAGGAAGGTGTGCAGGGCGACGACCGTGACGACGCCGACCAGGGCGAACACCATCAGCATCAGGGCCACGGTTCCGGCCAAGATCCGGCCCCGGAGGGTGTGCAGCCGCGGACGCCATGGCCCGTGCCGGCTGGTCACGTCGCAGGTTTCAGGACGTACCCGACGCCGCGCACGGTGTGGATCATCGGCGCGCGGGCGCGATCGATCTTCTTGCGCAGGTAGCTGATGTACAGCTCGACGACGTGTGCGTCGCCGCCGAAGTCGTAGCTCCACACCCGATCGAGGATCTGCGTCTTCGACAGCACGCGGCCCGGATTGCGCATCAGGTAGCGCAGCAACTCGAACTCGGTGACGGTCAACTGGACGATGTCACCGGCGCGGCGGACCTCGTGGGCGTCCTCGTCCATCGTGAGGTCACCGACGGCGACGCCGGGTTGCGTGCTGCCGATGAGTCCTGCGCGGCGGGCGAGGCCACGAAGGCGTGCGGATACCTCCTCGATGCTGAACGGTTTGGTCACATAGTCGTCCCCGCCGGCCGTTATGCCGGCAATCCGGTCCTCGACCGAGTCGCGCGCGGTCAGGAAGAGCACGCAGATTTCGGGGCGGCTCCTGCGGAGTTGCCCGAGCACGTCCAGCCCGCTGCTGTCTGGCAGCATCACGTCGAGGACGGCGACGTGCGGCGCGAACTCGGCGGCCGCCGCCACTGCGGTCCGAGCATCGTGGGCGACGCGGCACTCCCAGCCGTCCAAGGAGAGACTTCGGGCGACGATCTCGGCCAGTGAGATCTCGTCGTCGACGACCAGGGCGCGCAACGCGCGTCCGTCGGCATCGGCGAGCCCGTACCGCGCGGACGGAAGGGGTGCCGGTGGCCCGGTTGGGCTGGTCATGCGGCCAATGGTCGCGCAGCCCACCTGACCGGGACCTCTACGAATCCTCTGTGTTCCCTCTGTGTCGTAGTGATCATCATGCGTTCGGGAACGGCGTGCGCTCGCCCAACGGGTGGGCGATACGGTCGGGCGCCGAGCCGGTACGTGCGTGCGTCAGGTTTCCCTTCGGCCTCGGTGTAACGAGTCGGCTACGTATCGGCGGGCGACAGACCGGTCGCACGCGGCGACGGTCGTGGCGTACACCGCGTGTTGGGCGAGCGAGGAGACGAATATGTCGCGGCGCCACCGCCACGGCGGCGGGGTGTCACCCAGCGTCGGGAACATCGCGAACGCCATGCTCTGGCAGAGGGCGAAGAACGAGAAGGCCGCCGCGGCGGTCTGGGGTGTGCGGTGGCGGATCGGCCGGTAGGCGAGCGCGACCGCCGATCCGTAGCCCCAGTGCACCAGCAGAAACAGTGCGTGGCTCCCCCTTCGGGTCTGCGGCCGGTAGCGCAGCACGGTGGCAGCTGCGGTGACGACATGGCCGGTGGCGTCGTAGTCCACGGGGAGGTCCGTGCCTGCGCGCAGGACCCGCTCGACCCCCATGGTGGCGGTCATGACGGTCGTGCCGATCAGGCCCGTCAGCAGCCGCCGCACGACGGGTGCGAGGACATCGCCGGGTCGCGCCGACCTCGGCGCGTGCGGGCCGGCGTCGGCGGTCACGGGTGGGCACGCCTGGGCCGCAGGCCGCGCACGGCCAGGATCGTCAGCAGGGCCAGGCCGACGAGGCGTTTCGGGTCGGACCGCGGTGCCTTGGCATCCTCGCGCGTCGGCTGCACAGCCGGGGTGGCGCTGGGGTGACTGCCGGCGTGCGCGGGAGTGCGCACCGCCGCTGCCTTCCCCAGGACCTTCAGGTTCGGTGCCTCACGCCGCGCGCGGGCGGCCTTGTTCGCCTCACTGAGCCCGAAGCCGGAATCGCCGTGCGGCCCGGCGAGGATCGAGGTGGCGGTGGCGAACGTATCGATCCAGCGTTGCCAGCCCGGCTCGTCGTCGGCGCCGGTGGGCGAGGCGCAGGCGTGCGGGTGGTCGCCGGGGGCGCGGGGGTCCGAGGGCAAGCTGTCGTAGAGGTAGCCCCGGACGGCGTCCAGGTGCTGCCACAGCTCGGTGGCGTAGGCGCAGCTGGCGTGCAGTGCGTCGTCGAGCCGCTCGGCGCGGCTCTCCTGGTCGAGCATGGACATCTCGTCACGGTAGTGGGACTTGGTGCGGTCCGCGTCGAGCAGTTCAGGTCGCGGGATCGGGTGCATGATTATTCTCCTCTGCTAGTCGGCTGGCGGTTTCGACCATCAGCGCGTGCACGAACGCCTGCGGGAGGTTGCCGCGCATCTGATGTTGGTGGGCGTCGTATTCCTCGCTGAACAGTTCGGGCGGTCCGGTCGCCGCGCGGGTGCGCTCGAACCACGCGCGGGCCTCGATCCGACTACTCTGGGTGTCCAGGGCGAGGGCGGTGAAAAAGCCGCAGAGCAGGAACGAGCCCTCCGCGTCGGCCAGCGGGCGGGCGTCGTGGCGGAACCGGTAGGCGTAGCCGTCCTCGGTCAGCTCGCGCAGGTATGCGTGCAGCGTGGCGACGGTGCGCGGGTCGTCCGTAGCGAGAGCGCCGCGCAGGCCGGGCAGCAGCAGGGCGGCGTCGAGCGCGGTGTCGTCCGGGCTGCGTTGCCAGTACCCGTCGGGATGCAGGGCGTGCGCGGTCGTGTCGGCCAGGATCTGGTCGGCCAGGATCTGGTCGGCCAGGGTTAGCCACCGCGAGCTCGCCGGTCCGGGACGAGCGGCGGCGACGGCACGGAGTCCGGCCGAGGCGATCAGGCGGCTGTGCGTCCAGGCCCGGTTGTCGATCTCCCAGATGCCTGCGTCTGGCTCCCGCCAGCGAGCGGCGATGGCGTCGGCGGCTTGCTCGGCGGCCGTCCATCCCTCGGCGTTCAGGCGGTCACGCCCGGCGGCACCGGCGAGTAGGAGCAATCCCTCGCCGTAGGCGTCGAGCTGGAACTGTTCACCGGCTTGGTTGCCGACGATGTCCGAGCCGCCGGGATACCCGGGCAGGCCGAGGTGACGTTGGGCCGGCACCGGCGCACCCGTGACGGTGTAGGCGGGCGCCAGATGCGGCCCGTGCTCGTGCAGCCGAGCGGTGAGGTAGCCGACGGCCGCGTCGAGCAGGACGTCGTCGCCGGCGGCGAGCGCGGCGTGCCCGGCGTAGCACTGGTCACGGATCCACACGTAGCGGTAGTCGTAGTTGCGATCGGCGTCCGAACGTTCCGGCAGGCTCGTGGTGGCGGCCGCGACCATGCCGCCGGTCGCGCTGGTGAGGCCGTGTAGCACGGCCATGCTGTGCGCGGTGTCGCGCGGGGCGAGCACGCTCTCGACTGCGGCGATCCGGGCGTGCCAGTTCGCCTCGGTGGCCTCCCACGACTGGCCGGGGTCGGCGGCGTCGCCGGGCAGCGGCCGGTCACTGAGTTCCAGGACGAGGTCGTGGCGCTCCCCGGGCTCGGGGGTCAAATGCAGCGCGATCGCGTCGTCGTGGGCGCGGGCGCCGGGGCCGCTGGTCCACCGGCCGTGCAGCTCGCCGCAGCGAAACGTCCAGACCCCGCGCGTGTGCTTGAGTTCCGACAGTCCGGCCGTGTCGTAGTCCGCGCGCGGGCGGAGCGTCACGTCGACCGTGGCCGGGCCGTTGACGGCGTGGACGGTGCGCAGCAGCACCAACCGATGCGGCTCGCCCGGGTAGGCCAGCGCTTCGCGGCACTCGACGATCCCGCCCGCGGTGACCCAACGGCTGTGCCAGATCAACGACCTCGGTTCGTAGTAGCCACCCCACACGTAGCGCCCGGTCGGGGCGACGCTATAGACGCCGGTGCCCCCGACCAGGGACGCGAAGACCGAGCCGCTGTCCCAGCGCGGCGCGCACATGCACGCGATGTCGCCGCGCGGCCCGAGCATGGCGCCCCGCTCGCCATCGGCCAACAGCGCGTATTCACGAAGGACGTGCGGGACTGGCGCTCCCCCGCCGCCGGCTGCAGCCGAGGAGTGCGATGTCATCGGCGTCGACCTGCCACGACGGCGGCCAGGCCTGCGACACCGGCCCCAGCGGCCGCGGCCAACAGGCCGTGGTGGTGCGAGGCCCACAGCTGCGGATCCTTGTCGACGGACTTGGCGTCGAAGACGCCGTGCGCGCCGAAGTCGTGCCCGTCCGGACCGTCGGCGGGGTCCCACAGGTTGACCGGCGCGTCCGGGTCGTGCGGCTCGCTGGACTGTTGGGATTTGAAGCCGGTGCGGGCGAGGTAGCGGTCCAGGATCCCGGGCGCTATCGCGTTGGCGGCCAGCGTGCCCATCGTGCTCGCGCCCACCCAGTACTCGCGGCGATGCGGATGATCGGCGGCGAACAGCACCCCGCGGGCGGCGAACTCGGGCTGGTAGATCGGCGGGACGGGCTGCGCGTGGCGCGGCAGCCGGGACAGCACCCAGGAGAACTGCGGTGTGTTCACCGCCGGCATCTGCACCATCGTCACGTGGACGCCGGACTTCTCGTGCAGCAGTTCGCAGCGCAGCGATTCATGAAAGCCCTGGATGGCGTGCTTGGCGCCGCAGTAGGCGCTCTGTAGCGGGATGCCGCGGTAGGCAAGTGCCGAGCCGACCTGCACGATCGTGCCCCGGTTGCGGGGCTTCATGTACTTGAGGGCGGCCATGGTGGCGTACACGTAGCCGAGGTAGCTGACCTCGGTGACGCGGCGGAACTCCTCGGGCTTGATCTTCTCGAACGGCGAGAAGACCGACGTGAACGCGACGTTGGCCCAGACGTCGACCGGGCCCACCTCGGCCTCGACGCGTTCGGCGGCGGCGAACACCGCGTCGGCGTCGGCGACGTCGACCGGGACGACCAGCGCGTGGCCGCCACCGGCCTCGACGTCGCGCGCCGCACCGGCGAGCCCTTCTTCCCCGCGAGCCAACAGTGCGACGGTGTCCCCGCGGGCCCCGAATGCGGTGGCGGTGGCGCGGCCGATCCCGCCGCTCGCCCCGGTCACGACGATGGTTTGTGCCATGTGTTCTCACTCCTTCTCGGGCCGCCGGACAGCCGGCGGCCGTTCCTGTCAGCGCGGCCGATGAGCGCAATGTTCACCGGGAACATGCCCGGCCGGGACGGCCGATTGTCAGGTGGTTCAGCGTCGGGTAAGTCAGGGTCAGGTGGCCCAGCCGAGGGCCCACAGATCCGCCTCGGCCGGCTCGCCTGCCGAGGTGACGAGTTGTTCCAGTGCGGTGACGAGGGCCTGCCTGGAGTCGGCATCCAGACGCCGCAGCGCGGGTTCCAGCGCGGCACGTCGCGATGCCGCGACCTCGCCGACGATGCGCTGGCCGGGCTCGGTCAGGGTCAGCCGCACGCTGCGGCGATCGTCCGGATCCTCGGTGCGCCCGACGAGGCCGTCGTGGACCATGCGATCGCACGTCCGGCTCGCCTGCGAGATGTGCAGCCCGGTTGCGGCGGCCAGTTCGCTCAGCGTGACGCTCTCGCGGCTGGCGATCACGGTGAGGATCCGTAGCTGGATGACGCTGACAGCGTCTGCCACGGCAGCCATCGACTGCACGCTGACCCCGACGAGCAGCCGGCACGCGGCCAGGACTGCGTCGGCCTCGGCCGCGACGCCTCGCCGCCGACGCGGAGCGGGAGCTGAGCTGGAAGCCACATGCCTATTCTGTTCCTGTTGGTTGCAAAATGCAAACATTGCAGGTAGACAAATAAATGATCCGTGCGTGGTCGGGCGTCGGTGACGGCGCCATGCAGATGAACGGCCTGGCCGAACTGATCACGATCAAGCACTACTGGCAGCAGTGGGCCGACCCGCGGCTGATCATCGCCGTCCTGCACAACGACGACCTCAATCAGGTCACCTGGGAGATGCGCGCCATGGAGAGCTCACCGAAGTTCGCCGAATCGCAGTCGCTGCCCGACATCGACTACGCCGCGTTCGCCCGCAGCCTCGGACTGGCCGCGCACAACATCGACAAGCCCAAACAGCTGGGCAAGGCGTGGGACGAGGCGTTGTCGACCGACCGCCCGACGGTCCTCGACATCCGCTGCGACCCGAACGTCCCGCCGATCCCGCCGCACGCGACGTTCGAGCAGGTCAAGTCGTTGGCCGGTGCCGTCCTCCACGGCGACGAGGACACCTGGGGCTTCGCGAAGGAGGGGCTCAAGCAGAAGGTCCAGCAGTACCTGCCGGGGACCAAGAAATGAGGGCCCGGTCCTCGTCGCCCCTCGACCTCGCGCAGGACGCACTGTACGACGTTCGCACCGGACGCTTCGAGCGCACGCTCGCGGCGCTCACCGCGGCGGGTGCGGTCGTCACGGCGGCCGAGATCTACCTGTCCCACGACGGTGCGAGCTTCGGCAACAAGATGATGTGGTGGCCGGTGGTGGTCGTGCCCACCGCCATCCCGGCCGGTGTCGCGGCGGTCTTCTCCCGTCGCGCCGCGCACACGGTGCTGCCGCTCGCGTCGGCGGCCATCGTGGCGAACGGGTTGCAGGGCACCTACCTGCACTGGCGCGGCATCGCGCAGCGTCCCGGCGGTATCACCCGCTACAACCTCGAAGCGGGACCGCCGGCGTTCGCGCCGCTGCTCGCGTCGCTGGTCGGGGGTATGGGGCTGCTCGCCTCCGCGCTGCGCCGGGAAGGACGCGCGCCACGGGGCAAGAAGGCGGGGGCGCGCTGATGCCGTTCCGCAGCCCGGCCCAACGGGCTGTCACCCCGCAGCACCGCGGCCGCTTCGGTGACTTCGACGTCCTCGACAGCGTGGACAAGTGGGACGACGTCACTGCAGGAGTGGTCCTCGCCCGGTTGGCGCTGCCCGGCGAGCTGGCCTTCTTCACCCCCGACGAGGTCGGCGTCGCCGCGCCGATGCTCGACCTGCTGCTCGCGCAGGATCGCGACCCGCGGGTGCCCGTGCTCGCACTCATCGACCAGCGGCTGGCGGTGGGCGAGACGGACGGCTGGCACTACGACGACATGCCCGAGGACGCGCAGGCGTGGCGTGCGACGCTCGCCGCCCTGGACGAGGACGCCCGCGCGCAGCACAACAGCCGCGGGTTCGCCCGGCTCGTCCCGAGCGAGCAGGTGCCGCTGCTGCAACTCGTCCAGGACCGGGCCGCTGACGGCGGGCGCTGGCACGACTGGCCCGCGAAGCAGGTGTGGAGTCTGTGGACGCGCTACGCGTGCACGGCGTTCTACTCCCACCCGTGGGCGTGGAACGAGATCGGCTTCCCGGGGCCGGCCTATCCGCGCGGCTACCTCAACGCCGGCGTCGGCTCGCGCGAACGGTGGGAGGTGGCCGATCAGGTCGACCGTGATCCGGTTTCGTTCGCGCAGCGCGTCGACGCCGCGCAGGCCGAACACGGCCGGCTCGGGGGCGCGACCGAGTGATCATCGGCGGACGCAGCAACTACGCAGACATCCGGGCCCGCAACGACTCGGCCTGGCTGCTGCCCAACGACGGCAGCCGCACCAACCACCGCCTGCGCCAGGACATGCGCCATTACGCCGACGGCGACGAGGTCGATCTCGTAGTTGTCGGCGCCGGCGCCGGCGGAGCCGTGCTCACCCAGCGGCTGGCCCGAGCGGGGTGGCGGGTCGTGTGCCTGGACGCCGGCCCGTTCTGGGATCCGGACACCGACTGGGTTTCCGACGAGCGCGGCGCGCACACCCTGTACTGGACCGAACCGCGTCAAATCGGCGGCGCGGACCCCGTCCCGCTCGGGTCGAACAACTCCGGACGCGGCGTCGGCGGCTCGATGGTGCACTACGCCGGCTACACGCCCCGGTTCCACCCGTCGGACTTTCACACCTATTCCGCTGACGGCGTGGGAGCGGACTGGCCGATCGAGTACGCCGATCTCAAGACGTTCTACGAGACGATCGAGCAGGAACTTCTCGTGGCCGGTGAGGACTGGCCCTGGGGCGACCCGCACCGCTACCCGCACCACCCCCATCCGGTCAGCGGCAACGGCGAGATCTTTCTGCGCGGTGCGAGAGCGGCCGGTATCGAGGCCCGCGTCGGTCCGGTCGCGATCCCGAACGGACGCTTCGGCAACCGCCCGCATTGCATCTACCGTGGCTTCTGCCTGCAGGGTTGCAAGGTGAACGCGAAGGCCAGCCCGCTCATCACGCACATCCCCGACGCGCTGGCCCACGGCGCCGAGATCCGTCCGGACAGCATGGTGACGCGCGTCGTGGTGGATGACCGCAGCGGCTCGGTGACCGGTGTCGACTACCTGCGCGCCGGGCGCTGGCATCATCAGCGGGCCCGTGCTGTGGCGGTGGCGTGCTATTCGATCGAGACGCCGCGGTTGCTGCTGCTCTCGGCCACCGACCGCTACCCGCAGGGCCTCGGCAACGAGCACGACCAGGTCGGGCGCTACCTGATGGTCCAAGGCGCGCCGCAGACCTCCGGGCGCTTCGAGGACGAGATCCGTATGTACAAGGCGCCCCCGCCGGAGGTCTCGTCCGAACAGTTCTACGAGACCGATCCGAGCAAGCCGTACCGGCGAGGGTGGGCGATCCAGACGGTCAGCCCGCTGCCGATCACGTGGGCCGAGCACGTCTCGGCCCAGGGTCACTGGGGTGCGCCGCTACGCGAGTACATGCGTGACTTCGTCCATTGGGCCACGCTCGGCTCACTGTGCGAGTACCTGCCGCAGGCGGACAACCAGGTCACCCTCGCCGAGGAGAAGGACCGGCACGGGCTGCCGGTGGCGCACTTCTCCTACAGCCAGTGCGACAACGACAAGCAACTCACCCGGGCGGCGACGACGTCGATGGAGACGATCCTGCGCGCCGCCGACGCCACCGAGGTCATGACCATCGACCGCTACGCCCACCTCGTCGGCGGCGCACGGATGGCCGCCCAAGCCGAGCACGGTGTCGTCGACGCGAACCACCGGGTGTTCGGCGTCCCGAACCTCTATGTGGTCGACGGCAGCACACTGCCGACGCAGGGTTCGGCGAATCCGGCGTTGACGATCATGGCGCTCGCCGCGCGTGCCGCAGACCGGCTCATCCGCCTCGGCCGGCGTGGCCTGACCGAGCAGCAACTCAGCGGTTCGTCATGACCGACCTGCGTTTACCCGACCCGGTCGGCCTGCTCGCGCGCGCCGTCCGCAGCTTGGTCGCCCGATGACCGCCACCGGCCCGCAGATCGAGCGCGTCACCACCGCGACCTACGAGTTCCCAACCCCGTACCCGAAGCCGAGCCGACGGGACGCTGCAATGGGACGCCACCACCGCCGTGACCGTCACGATCGAGGCGGGCGGCCACACCGGACTGGGGTGGACCTATTCCAGCCCGGCCGCGGCTGCGGTCATCGAGCACCACCTCGCTGACGCAGTCCGGGATCGGGACGCGTTCGACATCGCCGCAGGCTGGGACGCCATGCATCGAGCCGGACGCAATTTCGGCACCCGCGGGCTATACCTCCAAGCGATGAGCGCCGTCGACATCGCCTGGTGGGATCTGAAGGCCCAGCTGCTCGACGCCCCGCTGACCGGGCTGCTCGGCCGCTGCCGCGACCAGGTGCCGATCTACGGGTCCGGTGGATTCACCACGCTCACCCAGACCCAGCTCGCCGATCAGGTGAAGTGGTGGCGATCGGTCGGCTGCACCCGGATGAAGATCAAGATCGGCGAGTCGTGGGGTACCTGCGTCGAGCGTGACCTGGACCGTGTGCACCTGCTGCGTGAACTCGCCGGCCCGCAGGTCGAGCTCATGGTCGATGCGAACGGCGGCTACGACATCGGTCGGGCCCGCCGCGTCGGTGCCGCGCTCGACGAGCTCGGCGTCGTCTGGTTCGAGGAGCCGGTGTCCAGCGACGACCTCCACGGGCTGCGCGAGCTGCGCACTGCGTTGCGCTGCGACGTGACCGCCGGTGAATATGCTGCCGACGTCTTCGAGGTGCGTGCCCTGCTGCCGGTGCTCGACTGCCTGCAGCTCGACGCCACCCGCTGCGGCGGGTACACCGGATTCCTGCGCGGCGCTGCCCTCGCGCAAGCGCACAATATGCAGGTGTCCGCGCACTGTGCACCGGCGTTGCACGCCCCGGTGTGCGCCGCGATCGCGAATCTGCGGCACTTGGAATGGTTCGCCGACCACGCCCGCATCGAACCCGTGCTCGCCACCGGCACCCCGCCCGCCGCCGACGGCGCCCTGACCGTCCAGACCGATCGTCCAGGGCACGGTATGAGAAGCCCTGTGTCAAGCCACCGAGCGTTGATCTTGGATGAGGCGTTGGAGTGCGCCGTGGCGTTCGGGGTCGTAGGCGAGGCCGTCTTGCCAGCAGCGCCAGATGATGTGGAGCCAGGCGC
>JBPCOE010000001.1:0-51905 GCA_051000605.1 Jatrophihabitans sp. | reverse complement strand
TGGAGTTCCCCGACGACCCGGAGATGCGGGTGTCACCAGAGACCATCTACCAGTCGATCTATGTGCAGTCGCGCGGGGCGTTGCGGCGCGATCTGGCGGTGTGTCTGCGCACCGGGCGGGCGTTGCGCCGCCCGTGCCGCAAGGTCGGGCAACGCAAGAACCGGATCCCGAACATGATCAATATCGCGGAGCGTCCGGCCGAGGTCGAAGACCGTGCAGTGCCCGGAAATTGGGAGGGAGATCTGATCATCGGCCAACGCAACCAGACCGCGATCGGCACCCTGGTCGAACGCCAAACCGGGTACACGATGCTGCTGCACCTACCCGATGGTTACAAGCCCGAACAGGTCCGCGACGCCCTCGCCGCGAAGATCAAAACCTTGCCCACCTCGCTGCGCCTGTCACTGACCTGGGACCAGGGACCAGAGATGCGCGACTGGAAACACGTGTCGGTTGACGCCGGCATCGACATCTACTTCTGCGACCCACACGCGCCCTGGCAACGCGGCACCAACGAGAACACCAACGGCCTGCTACGCCAGTACTTCCCCAAGGGCACCGACCTCTCGATCCACTCCGCCGCCGACCTGGACTGGGTCGCCCAAGAACTCAACGACCGACCCAGGAAACGACTGGCGTTCAAGAAACCGATCGAACTGATCGGCGACCTGCTGTTCTGACCCAGCTCCGACCAGGGCAGCCAACCCGTCTTCCACCCGACCCAGTGGCGCGTTACGTTAACCGGGTGTCGATCTGCGAGCAGTGCGGACAACAACTGCCACGGCCAATCGCCGGCGCCGGCCGCCGCATGATCTTCTGCTCACCAGCATGCCGCCAGAAGGCCTACCGCGCCCGCGGCGGCAACGCCTCCGGCACCACCGGCGCCCAACGACGACGCCGCGCCGCCACCAAGATCACTCCGCCGCCGACTAGATAAGCTCAACCAACAAGCCTGTTGCGACCACCGCCAGAATCCGCCGGTCGGCTATCGGGAAACCCGTTCCGCGGGACGTTCGGCTCACGTCGCAAGTCACGACGGTCGCGCAACCGTGCGTTGATAATGGCTGGATGTCACGCAACGAGCGGCTCGTGAACGTCGCTGTCGACCCGCCGGACGGAAGTCATTTGATCGATACAGGCGGCCGCTTTCAGCAGGGACTCCACGTCATCGTCCGTGGCGACACGCTCACGGCGTGGATCCCCGAGGGGGGCAGGACTGAATCCAGCCTGAGCCACTGGGCGAGCCCACGGCTGTGAACTCGGTCCGTGGACCGTTGTCCTGGATGACCACACGCCTCGTGCCCATAAAACGATGGTCCATCGACACCGTGGCGCCGATACTTCCCATTAGGTAGCACAGTAGGTGCTACTATTGTTCCATGAAGCGGATTGGCGTACGGGAGCTTCGACAGAACGCATCGCGGTACCTCGCCCAGGTCAAGGCTGGCCACACCGTGGAGGTTACCGAGCGCGGCACGCTGGTTGCCCTGCTGGTGCCGCCCGATCGTGGGCAGAGCGTCCGGGCTCGTCTCGTTGCTGCTGGCCGGCTGATCCCCGTCTCGAGCCCGACGGGGCGGCTGCGTTCGTCGCGGCCCGTGCAGGTAGCCGTCGGCGAGCCAACCAACCAGCAGCTGCTCGATGCCGAGCGCGAGGAGCTCCTGTGATCTACCTCGACTCCTCGGCCGTGATGAAATTAGTCCGCGCGGAAGAGGAGACAGCACCGCTACAGGAGTGGCTGCGCACGCAGGTCGAGGTGCCGGTAATTACCAGCGAGATTGGCCGGGTGGAGGTCCTGCGCGCCGCTCGTCGCGTCGGTGGCGAGACGTTGACCGAGGCGCAGGCGGTGATCGGCGACGTCGACCTGGTGCCTCTCGATCAGGGGGTCCAGGATCTGGCGTGCGACATCGGCGAGCCCCTCCTGCGCACCCTCGACGCCATACACCTCGCGTCCGCCGTCCTCCTGCGAGACGAGCTGACAGCATTCGTCGCCTACGACCACCGACTTGCCAGCGCCGCTCAAGCTGCTGGCCTGCCCACGACGACACCACGCCCACCAGTGCCACCTGACACCGAGCTGCCGAACCCGCGAGCATCGGGATAGCGCCGTGTCGTATGACCTTCCGCTTGCGGAACGCTGACCGTTACGCAACGAAGATGCAGAACGGATGCCCGGCGGGGTCGGCGAGCACGTACAAGGGCTCGTCGGGGTCGCTCGTGCGGTCGAGGAGCAGTAGGGCACCCAGTTCCTCGGCGCGCCGGCGTTGCCTGCGGAGTTGTTCGACACTCGGCACAGTCATGTCGATGTGAAGTTGCATAGGGACCTCGGCCGTGGGCCACGTTGGCCGGGTCAACTTGGTGACTTGCTGGAACGCGAGTGTGCGGCCGCCGCCCGAGTCCACAAGCACGAGCCAATCGCTGTCCTCGTCGCCGTGGGTCCCGCTCGGCTGGTCGCCGTCTCGATACCGCAACCCGAGTAACTCGCGATAGAACTCCGCCAGTTCTCGGGCGTTCTCCGTGTCCAGCACCGTTTGCAAGAGTTGTGGGTACTCCGGCACATGCCCTCCCAGGGTGTGACGTGTTCTCCGAGGACGTCGAGAACTCAGGTTGGAGGGTCGACGCCAATGCCTGATCACAGGTGCACCAGTAAGTAAACGACCTCAGCGGGACCAGGCCACCACCGCGTGCGAGCAGAGCATCAGCCGTTGTAGCCGTAAGCGTTGCCGCCCGAGATCATCAGGGTGACGTGGCGGGCGTGACGACGGGGAGCACGACGATCGCCCGCAGTCCGGAGTGTCCGTCGCCACGCTCGGTGAGGCGGACCCGGCCGCCGTGGTTGCGCACGATGTCGCGGACGATGGGCAGTCCGAGCCCGGTGCCGCCGCTCCCGCGGGAGCGGGACTCTTGGACGCGGTAGAAGCGGTCGAAGACCCGTTCGCGTTCGTCGGCCGCGATACCTGGACCGTCGTCGACGACCGTGATGACGGCCTCCGATCCGGCGGCGCGCACCGCTGATTTCACCTCCACGTGCACGTCCGTCGCGGCGTAGCGAACCGCGTTGTTGATCAGATTGATCGCGACCCGGCGCAGAGCGTCCGGATCGCCGTCTGTGGTGACCGGCTCGCCGTCGAACGTCACGGGCACGCGGGCTGATCGGTAACCCGCCACGACCACGCCGATGAGCTCGTCCAGCTCGACCGGCTCGCGTCGGCTGAGGCCGCCCTCGTCCAGGCGCGCCAGCGACAGCAGATCCTCGACGAGCCGGTCCAGCCGGCCGAGGTCGACCAGGACGTCCTCGATGAGACCTTCCTCGGGGCCGAACCGCTGGCCGACCTCGAGTTGCACGCGGATCGACGCCAGTGGCGACCGCAGCTCGTGCGCGGCATCGCCGACGAACGTGCGCTGCCGGCTGGTGGCCGAGTCGATGCGATCGAGCATCGCGTTCAGCGTGACGGCGAGACGGTGGATCTCATCCTGCGCGTCGGGAACCGGCAGCCGCTGCTCGGCCAGCCCGGCCGCGGTGATGTCCGCGGCGCCGTGCCGCAGCGCCGCCACCGGGCGCAGCGTCAGCGCGACGACTCCGTAGGTGGCCATCGCCATGAGCAGCACCGCCGCCGGGCCGCCGATCAGCGCAGCGCGGGTGAGGATGCGCAGGCTGTCGTCGACGCGGCTGACGTCGGTGGCGACGACGACTGTGAGCTGGCCGACTTTGCGGGCAACTACGCGAAGTCGAGCCGACGATGTCGTGCTGTCGATCTCGATCCGGTCACCGGCACGGACCTGCTCCAGCTGGGACCTGGTCAGCAGCGAGGTGACGCGGTTGGTGCCGGGTGAGGCGGTGCGCACCGAGTCGTCCTGCTCCAGGACCTGGACGGCGGCGATGCCGCCCGTGGTGGGCGAGACCGGGTCGGCGATCTTGCCACTGCCGATCTGCGCGGCGATGTCTCGCGCGGTCTTCAACGCGTTCTGGTCGAGCACGCGGGTGAGCGCGTAACGCTGCAGCACGAGCAGCAGCACCGCGCCGGTGATCACTGCGAACGAGAACAGCGCGGTGGCAAGCAGGGTGAGCCGCGCCCGCAAGGACTGCTTGGCCCACCACGAGCGCGGCACCGACAGAGCGCGACGGAACAGCCGGGCAAGCGGCCGCACGGATCAGCCTTCGGCGGTGAGCCGGTAGCCCGCCCCGCGGACGGTCTGCAGCGTCTGCCGCTCGAACGGAACGTCGATCTTGCGGCGCAGGTAACCGACGTAGACCTCGACGACGTTGGCGTCCCCGTCGTAGTTCGCGTCCCACACGTGATGCAGGATGTCGGCCTTGCTGACGGCGTCGCCGGCACGCCGCATCAGGAATTCGAGCAGCGAGAACTCGCGCGGGGTCAGCTCGACGATGGTCTCGCCGCGACGCACGGTGTGCGCGGCTGGATCGAGGACGAGGTCGTCAACGGTGAGCGAGGCCGGTCGCGGTGTGACCCCGCGGCGCAGCAGTGCGCGGATGCGCGCGAGCAGAACCACGAACGAGAACGGCTTGGTGAGGTAGTCGTCGGCGCCCAGGTCGAGGGCGTCGGCCTCGTCGTATTCGCCGTCCTTGGCCGTGAGCATCAGGATCGGCACCCAGTTCTCGGCCGCCCGCAACTGCTCGATGATCCGGTAGCCGGACAGCTCGGGCAGCATGATGTCCAGGATGACCGCGTCGTAGGTCGTCTCCTGAGCCAGATGCAGCCCGTCCGGACCCGTGTGGGCGACGTCGACGGTGAAGCCTTCCGCGCTCAGACCGCGTTGCAGGGCGGACGCCAGCCGGACCTCGTCCTCGACGATCAGCAAGCGCACGCTTCTCTCCCTACGTCGGGGGCCGCGTGCAGCAGGTCGAGCTGCTGCTGCCCGGGCCGATCTCGGGCAGGTCGCGACCGTTGTCAGACTGCCAGTGTGGACCCTCGTTGGCCCGGTCATGCCTCAGCCCCGTCACAGTGGGTGCACCGCACCCTGGGACCAGTGAACGTCCCCGCCATCGTGCACCGCCATCCGGCGTTGCGCTGGCTCGCCCCGATCGCCGTCGTCGGCATCGCCGGGCTTGCCGCGACGGGAACGTTCGACAGGGCGGCCGCCTCGCGGCAGCTACCCGCCACCTCGCCGGCTGCGCTCATCGCCGCCGTCCAGGCCCCGAAGGTCACCGGATTCTCCGGCACCCTCGTCTCCCGACTCTCGCTCGGTCTCCCCGAGCTCCCGGCGATCGGCAACGCCGGTAACGGTGCCTCGCTGACGTCGTTGTTGTCCGGTTCCCACACGTTGCAGTTCTGGTACAGGGGCGCCGACAAGCAGCGCGTCGCCCTGCTCGGCGCTACCGACGAGACCGACCTGTTCCGCTCCGGACGGCAGGTGTGGCAGTGGAGCAGTGCCGATGACGTCGCCCTGCACGGGGTCATGCCGATGGCCGAGACGTCGGCCGCCCCCACAAGTGTTCGGCCTTCACCTATCGACTCGCTCACTCCGTCCGGGATGGCGACGAGCGTGCTCGCCATGCTCGACCCGACCACCGAGATGGAGATCCGGAACAACCGGCGCGTCGCCGATCGCGACGCGTACGAACTCGTGCTGACGCCGCGGACGCCTGCGACGCGGGTCGGGTCGGTCCACATCGCCGTCGACGGACGCACCAAGGTGCCGCTCGGCGTGCAGGTCTACGCCCGCGGCCAGAGTTCGGCGGCCGTCGATGTGTCGTTCTCGACGATCCGCTTCGCGCCGCCGTCCGACGCGTACTTCCGTTTCCACCCGCCGGCCGATGCGAAGGTCCACGACGTCGACGTCGACGTCGACGTGGACCGGTACCTCCCGTCCGCTCTGTTCGGCAAGACGTGGTCGACGGTGTACACGTATCGGATCGGCCACCCGGTGGCGTTTCGCGACCACGAACTGGGGGAGGCGTCCCAAACGGTGTCGGGTACGTGGGGCACCGGTCGACTGCTGACCTCCGACCTGTTCAGCGTCCTCGTGACGAACGACGGCCGGGTCTACACCGGCGCGGTCGATCCGGACGCGCTCTACCTGGCAGCGGGCTCGAAGTAGCTGCGGCTGTTCGGTGCGGTACTCCCGCCGTCGGAAGTACCAACTCGCCGACCAGGCGATCTCCAAGCCCTCGTAAGCCCTCGGCCGGGGCTGCTACTGCAGGTAGCGCTCGACCTCGTCCTCGGTGCGCTCCTTGGCCTCGTCGGGGTTCTCGCCGAACTCCTCGCGGGCGCGCCGTTGCCGCAACAGATCCCACGTGCGGTCGAGGTCGTACTCGATCTTCTCGAGCCGCCGGCGATCGTCGCTGGTCAGCGGCTGGTGGGCGGAGCGCAACTCCTTCTCGGCGGCGACGAGTTCATGGATGTGGTCGAGTACCGACTTGTCGTCCATGCCGTTCTTCCTACTCCCTGCGTGCGATCGCGGCTACGCGTCCGGCCCGCGGTCGAGCCAGTGGTACTCGGGGTTGGGCTGCTGCCCGGTCGCAAGGGCCATGCGATTTGTGAAGTTGTACATGGACGCGATCTCGGCGACGTCCCAGACCTCGTGATCGCTCAGGCCGACGGCTCGCAGCGTCAGCAGATCGGCCTCGGTCAGCTCGTGCGGCCGCGCGGTGAGCTTCTCGGCGTACGCGCAGATCGCCGAGCGGCGCTCGTCCAGACCGGCATGCCGCCAGTTCGTCGCGATGTAGTCGGCTGTCGCCTCGGCGTCGGGCGTCCCGCCGAGCGCCTTACGCAGCGCGTGGCCGTGGCTCACGATGCAGTAGGTGCAGCGGTTCCAGGCGCTGACGACGACGGCGATCATCTCGCGGTCGGCCTCGTCGAGGTGCTCGCTCGGTTCGTGCAGCAGCTTGTAGTGCCCGAACCACGCGGAGAACCGCTCCGGGCGGTAGCTGTAGTTGCGGAATACGTTGGGGACGAAGCCCACTGTCTCGCGCGCCTTCGCGAACAGCCCTTGCAGGCGCTCCGGAAGCTCGGACTCGCCGGGGATCGGGAAGAACCATGCCGCGCGCGCCATACGTCCGACGGTAGTCCGCCTGGTTCGTTGTTTCGGCGCTGGTCAGTACGCGCGGCCGTGTGAGCGGGTGGCCGCAGCGAGCAGCTCCTGCTGCATGGCCGGCGAGGCGGTCGCCAGGGCGCGGGCGAACTCGCGGTCGTTGCGTCGGTTGCGCAGCCTACGAGCAATGCGGTTCATGTCTACCTCCGTTGATGTTCTGTTAAGCAATATACCGTCTCAACCGAACAACCAGCGGCTAAATGCCCATGCGTGGCTAACGTCACCCGTATGACCGGGCTGGCTACCTCCGAATCAATGTCGACGCTACGACGGCACGACACGGGCGAAGGTGATCAACAGGTTCGTCCGTTCCACCTTCCTCGGCTAGACGAGCGCCATGCCGGGGTCGGTCAACACGTCAGCGACGTGGGCGAGGAAGTACGAACCCTGTTGCCCGTCGACGAGCCGGTGGTCGAAGGACACGGCGAGCTGGGTGACCCAGCGCGGCTCGATCCGCTCGTCCGCGCCGGACCCGACTACCCACGGCGTCCGCCGGATCGCACCGAACGCGAGGATGCCCGACTCGCCGGGGTTCAGGATCGGGGTGCCGGTGTCGACGCCGAAGACCCCGACGTTGGTGATCGTGAAGGTGCCGCCGCTCATGTCACCCGGCGTCGTCCTGCCTGCGCGCGCGGTGTCGACGAGCGTGTTGATGCCGTTCGCCAATTCGAGCAGCGAGAGGCGTTCGGCGTCCTTGATATTGGGCACGATCAAGCCTCGCTCGGTGGCGGCGGCGATGCCGAGGTTCACGTAGTGCTTGTAGATGATCTCGCCCGCGGTGTCGTCCCAGCTGGCGTTGATCTCGGGTGTTCGGGCCGCGGCGAGAATCACGGCCTTGGCCACGAACAGCAGCGGCGAAACCTTGACGGCGCGAAACTCGCGCCGGGCCGCCACGCGATCGCGCAGTGCCATCGTCGCGGTGACGTCGACGGTGACGAACTCCGTGACGTGCGGCGCGGTGAATGCGGACGAGACCATTGCGGCGGCCGTGTGCTTGCGCACCCCTTTGATCGGGACGCGGGTCTCCCGCGCCCCGTGGTCGGCCGGGGCATAAGCATGGTCGGCGGCCGGGGCAACGGCGAGCGGCGCATCGGATGCAGCGGCATGCACGTCGTCCCGGGAGATCGTGCCGCTCGGGCCGGTCGGAGTCACGCCGGCCAGATCCACGCCGAGCGTTTTCGCGAGCTTGCGAACCGGTGGTTTGGCGAGGACCCGGTGTGCGCCCGGCCGCGATTGCGCCGCCCCGGTCGGCTCGACAGGCGGCTCCACGACCTCGGGAAGGGGCGCCGGATGAGGAGAGCTCGCGGGGGGCAGGTTGAACGACGCCTGCGCGCCCGCTGCCGTGGCCGGCGGTGGGTTGGCCCGGCGCCGACGCCGCCCGCCGGTCTCTTCGCGGGGGCCGTAGCCCACGAGCGTCATTTGCTTCTCTTCCTCGACACCCGACGGCAGGTCCGGGACGAGATCCTCGGGGGCTTGGCTCGGCGTCTCGGCCGCTCCGGTCTCGATCGAGATGATCGGCGTGCCGACCGGTACCGTCTCGCCCTCCGCCGCGTGCAGGCCGGTGACGACGCCCGCGAACGGCGACGGCAGCTCGACGGCCGCCTTCACGGTCTCGACCTCGGCGATGGTGTCGTTGACCTCGACGGTGTCGCCCACTGCGACTGTCCATTTCAGGATGTCGCCTTCGGTCAGCCCCTCACCCAGATCGGGCAGCTTGAACTGCTGTACAGCCACCTCAGTACTCCATGATCTTGTCGACGGCGTCGAGGACGCGGTCGAGATTCGGCAACCACTCGTGCTCGAGCCGGCTCGGCGGGTAGGGGGTGTCGTAGCCGGTGACGCGCAGTACGGGCGCCTCGAGGGAGTAGAAGGCCTGCTCGGTGACTCGCGCAGCGATCTCGGCGCCGACGCCGAAGCTCTGCGGTGCCTCGTGCACGACGATCAGGCGACCGGTCTTCTCGACCGAGGTCACGACGGTCGGGATGTCGAGCGGCGACACCGAGCGCAGGTCGATGACCTCGAGCTCGATGCCGTCCTCGGACGCGGTCTTCGCGGCGTCGAGCAGGGTCGGCATCGTGGGCCCGTACCCGACGACGGTGACGTGCCGGCCGGGGCGGCTCACCCGCGCCCGGTACAGGGGGGTCGGCGCCTCGGCGATCTCGGCCTTCGCCGCGTGGTAGAGCCGCTTCGGCTCGATGAAGATCACCGGGTCGTCGTCGGCGATCGCCTCCTGGATCATCCAGTACGCGTCGGACGGATCGGAGCACGCGACGACCTTCAGCCCGGCGGTGTGCGCGAAGTACGTCTCGACGGACTCGCTGTGGTGCTCGACCGCGCCGATGCCGCCGCCGGACGGAATGCGGATCGTGATCGGCATCTTGACCAGACCGGCCGACCGGTTGTGGAATTTGGCCACCTGGCTGACGATCTGGTCGAAGCCGGGAAACACGAAACCGTCGAACTGGATCTCGCAGACGGGGCGGTAGCCGCGGATCGCGAGCCCGACCGCGGTGCCGATGATCGCGGATTCCGCCAACGGGGTGTCAATGACCCGGGCCTCGCCGAAATCCTTCTGCAGGCCGTCGGTGATGCGAAAGACGCCGCCCAGCTTGCCGACGTCCTCGCCCATGATGACGACCTTCGGGTCGTCCTCCATGGCCTTGCGCATGCCGTCGTTGAGGGCCTTGGCCATGGTGAGCTTGGGTGGCGCGGTCGGGTTCGCCGGCGCAGTCATGCCGAGACCGCGGAGACGAAGTCGACGAAGTCGTCGCGTTGGGCCCGGAGTTCGTCGGGCATCGATACGTGGACGTTTTCGAAGACCGAGGCGGGCGTCGGGTCGGGCAGCGCGCGGCAGCCCGCGCGGATGTGTTCGGCGAGTGCCTTCGCCTCGGCGTCCACGGAAGCGAAGAAGTCGGGGTCGTACGCCGCCTCGCGGCTGAGGTAGGCCCGTACCCGCTCGAGCGGGTCCTTCAGCTTCCAGGTCTCGGCCTCGCTGCCCGGGCGGTAGCGGCGAGTGTCGTCGTTGGTGGTGTGCGGGTTCATCCGGTAGGTGAACGCCTCGATCAGGGTCGGGCCCTGCGCGCCGCGCGCGTCGTCGAGGGCTTTGCGGGTGACGGCCAGGCAGGCCAGCACGTCGTTGCCGTCGACGCGGACGCCGGGGAAGCCGAAACCCAGCGCGCGCTGGTACAGCGGCACCCGGCTCTGGGTGGCGACCGGCTCGCTGATGGCCCACTGGTTGTTCTGGCAGAAGAAGACGACCGGCAGGTTGCCGGCCCCGGCCCATACGAAGGCCTCGTTGACGTCGCCCTGACTGGTCGCGCCGTCGCCGAAGAAAGCGAGGACAGCCGTGTCCCGCTCGGGGTCGCCGCTGCCGACAGCTCCGTCGCGGACGACCCCCATCGCGTAGCCGGTGGCGTGCAGGGTCTGCGCACCGATGACGATCGTGTACAGGTTGAAGTTGTGCTCGCGCGGATCGAAACCGCCGAGGTTGGTGCCGCGGAACAGCCCCAGCAGCGTGAGCGGGTCGACGCCGCGGCACCAGGCGACGCCGTGTTCGCGATAGGTCGGGAAGGCCATGTCGTGCTTCTTCAGCGCGCGACCGGCGCCGATCTGGGCGGCCTCCTGCCCGAGCAGCGAGGCCCACAGCCCGAGTTCGCCCTGCCGCTGGAGCGCGATGGCCTCGCTGTCGATGCGGCGGACGAGGACGAGATCGCGGTAAAGAGCGGCGATCTCGTCGTCGGAGATGTCGAGGGGGTAGTCCGGGTGCTCCGCCCGCTGACCCTCTGGGGTGAGCAGCTGCACCAGATCTGGCTCTGGATGCACCGCGTGTACGTGCTCGCTCATGCCTACAACTCCCTTGCTGACACCGGTCGGGGTTGCCGCTCCGGTCGTCCTGATCGACTGGTCGTCGCGTTGGTACAGGGGTGGCGCACCGAACGAACTACCCAGGGGTTCCTACCATATCCGTGATGACCGTCACTGGTGGAGGTCTGATGAGCAGACCGCGTGGCCACCGACTGAGCCGGCAGGAAGCCCCGGGCGCGACCTGTCGGACTTCTCGCCTCACGCCCTGCGGGGTCGATCAGCCGCCGGTGGGCGCAGCCGACAGCTCGGCGGGCAGCGGTTCGACGTGGACGATCCGCAACCGGGAAACCGCGCGGGTGAGCACGACGTAGAGGCGGCGCAAGCCGTCGACGCGCGCTGCCTCGCCGGCGACGATCGCGGCCGGCTCCAGCAGGACGACCGAGTCGAACTCCAGACCCTTGGCGTCGTTGGCGGGCACGACCGTCACTCGCAGGTCGCGGTCGTCGGCGAGCTGCGCCGCTTCGATGCCCGCGGCG
The DNA here is from genome assembly GCA_051000605.1 of Jatrophihabitans sp. Taxonomy (GTDB): domain Bacteria; phylum Actinomycetota; class Actinomycetes; order Mycobacteriales; family Jatrophihabitantaceae; genus Jatrophihabitans. The sequence goes on along the minus strand of JBPCOE010000001.1, from coordinate 40,515 downwards.
GTCAGCTCTGCGAGGGTCGTCGCCGATTGCGCGTCCGGCACGATCACGCCGACCGAGCCGTCGACCCCGAGACACTCGCGCACGTCGTCGACCACCGAACCATTGGTCGTCACGCGCAGGGCGTCGGAGCCCGCGCGGATGGACGTGGCGGGCGGAACGTCGCGCGCGATGTGCGGCAGCAAGCGGTTGGCGATCTCGAGGACCTCGCCAGGCACGCGGTAGCCGACAGTCAGCGGCCGCACCGCTGCGGCGTGGCCGAGGTGCTCAAGGGTCGCAGGCCACGCGCCTGGGGCCCACGGCGTCGTGGCCTGGGCCAGGTCGCCGAGCACGGTCACCGAGCCGAGCGGGCAGCGCCGGGCGACAGCGCGGCACTGCATCGCCGACAGATCCTGCGCCTCGTCGACGACGGCGTGGACGAACGTGTCCGACGGGTGCAACAACGAGTCCAGCTCGTCGAGCAGGACGGCGTCGGCCGGCGTCCAGCTCGTCGAGCGAAGCGTCCTCGCGCCGGGACGGGCGAGCAGCGCGCGCTCGTCGTCGTCGAGGCTCGTGAGCGAGCAGTGGCGCAGGAAGTCGGCGTCGGCGTAGAGGCGGGCGAGCACGGCGGGCGCGGACAGCTCGGGCCAGACCGAGTCGAGCCAGTCGCGCACGCCCTGGGAGCGCGCCACCCTTGCCGTCTCCGCGTCGGTGGGTGCGCCGCCGCGGTCCTCGCGCTGGCGGCGGACGTCCTCGGCTACCCGGCTACGCAGCCGGTCGCGGGCGGCCGACCAGCGCAACCCCGAGGACAGCGAGCGACGGGCGTCGTCGACGTAACGGCGCAGGTGATGAGCGCCGACGCGGAATCGGCGCGTCCCGACGATCGCCTCGACGTCCTCGGTCGGCTTCGCAATATGCGAGAGCACCGCTCTGCGAAGGACGTCCGCCAGGCGTGCATCGCCTTTGAGCACGGCGATCCGGACGTCTTCTGTGCCCCGGGGTTCGACGGGCAGCAGACCCGCCACAGTGCTCTGCGTGATGCCGCCCTCGCCGAGGGACGGCAGGACCTGCGCGATGTAGTGCAGGAAGGCGGCGTTGGGCCCGACGACCAGGACTCCGGATCGGCGCAGCCGCTCGGGGTAGGTGTAGAGCAGGTACGCCGCACGGTGCAGCCCGACGGCCGTCTTGCCGGTGCCCGGCGCACCCTGGATGCACAGCGAGGTGTCGAGGTCGGCGCGCACGAGTTCGTCCTGATCGGGCTGGATCGTCGCGACGATGTCGCGCATGGGGCCGACGCGGGGCCGCTCGATCTCCTCGCGCAGCAGACCGGACGACAGCCCGAGCGACTGACCCCGGTCGAGATGCTCGTCCTCGATCGAGCTCAGGACGCCGTGGCGGAAACCGAATCGTCGTCGCAGCCGCACGCCCATGCGGTAGTCGACGGTCGCGCGGTAGAAGGCCCGCGCGATCGGGGCGCGCCAATCGATGACAACGGGATCGCCGACGTCGTCGCGGACGTGGCGGCGGCCGATGTGCAAGACCTCGACACCACCGGGTCCGACGGCGGGGCCGGACTCGACAGCGTCACCGGACTCGGCGTCGCGGTCGGTTCGGCCGAAGAACGGCGGCGCGTCCGGGTCGGCGTCGAGGGCGGCCAGGCGTCGGGCCCGCAGCGAGCCGAGGGCGTAACTGGCGAGTTCATCCACCCCGTAGTCGGCGATGCGGTCGGCGGACTGTCGCATGGCGGCGAGGCAGTCGCGGGCGAGGTCGAGGTGCTGTCGTTCGGCGAGCAGGACGGTGTTCTCGGAATCGTCAGCCACGATTTGACGACGATACCGGTCTGGACCAAGCGAGATTAGCTGCGCGCGGACCCCACTACGTGCGACCCTTGATCAACACGGGCTGGACCGGGCTGTCGACCTGCGGAGACCGTGATGATCAAGAGAGCCGCGTGCGACTCTGAGCAGGTGGATCGACGCCTGCCGTTACCGGCCCCACTCCTGGCGCGGGCACGGTCGGTGCGGTTGCTTGGACTGGCCGGCGCACCCGGGGCCGGCAAGTCGACGCTCGCGTCGGCGGTCGCGGCGGCGGTGCCGGGCGCCGTCGTCGTCCCGATGGACGGTTTCCACCTGCGCACCGCTCGACTGGCCGAGCTAGGACTCGTCGATCGTCGCGGGGCCGTCGAGACGTTCGACGCGGCGGACTATGTCGCACTTCTGCGCAAAATCAGCGACCGAAGCGGCACGGTATATGCGCCGAGCTTCGACCGCACGAACGAGGAGCCGGTGCGGGATGCGATCACCGTCGCGCCGGACGCACCGCTGGTTGTCACCGAGGGGAACTACCTGTTGCTCGACGACTATCCCTGGCCCGAGGTTCGGACGATTCTCGGCGAGATCTGGTTCGTCGAGGTACCCGAATCGGTGCGGGTGCAGCGACTGGTCGATCGCTTCGTCGCGCACGGCATGAATCCCGCCGTCGCCGCCGAACGGGTGCGGGTCGGCAGCGACGCCGTTAACGCCAGGCTGGTGGCCGCCACCCGGCACCGCGCCGACCTGGTCGTGTCGCCGTCTGGTGTGGTGATGGAATGACCGACGTGAGTGGTGCGAACCAGGGCAATCACCGCCCGATCACCCAACTGCGCACCCGCGAGATCTACCGCAATGCCTGGCTGCGGCTGCGCGAGGACGAGGTCGAGTTCCCAGACGGTTCGCGCGGCCTGTACAGCGTCGTCGACAAGCAGGATTTCGTCGTCGTTCTCGCCCGCGAGAACGGCGGGTTCTGGCTCGTCGAACAGTTCCGTTATCCGGTGGGCAGTCGGGAATGGGAGTTCCCGCAGGGCGGCTGGCCGAGCGGGCACACCGGCACGCCGGCAGAACTAGCGGCGGCCGAACTGCGCGAGGAGACCGGGCTGCGTGCGGCCGACATCACCCACCTCGGCCATCTGCATGCCGGGTACGGGTTCTCGTCCCAGGGTTACGACGTCTTCCAGGCCACCGATCTGACGCCCGGGAGGCCGCAACGCGAGTCCACGGAGTCGGACATGGTGGCCGCCTGGCACAGCGCGACGCACATCCGCGCCATGATCCGCGCCGGCACATTCGCCGATGCACACAGCGTGGCCGCGTTGGCGCTCTATGACCTCGCTACGACTTAGCCCGCGCGAATCGGCCGGGTGCACCGAGATCAGCTGGATCCGCCGTCGGCGGGTGCGTCAGCACACCGACAGCGTGCCCTTGTACCCCTTGATGAAGGCCTGGATGCGGTCCAGACCGGTCGTGCCGCGGGCACCGAACGCCTGGTCCTTCGGCACCTCGTCGAGGGTCGCAGAGACGCCCTCGTCAAGGTCGGCTGGCGACAGGGTCAGCCCGATCGTCTTGACGCTGCCGGACGGGACGTTGATGTTCTTCGCGTAGGCGCCGGTGTAACAGAGCGCCGACACCAGCGCGGACTTGTCGTCGAGGTTGCGGTTGAACAGTTGATGCCGCACGGCCAGACCCCACCCGATCGAGAACAGCGTGCCGAGGGCGAAGTCGCCGGGCTGGTTGGAGAGCAGGGTGACGTTGCCGTTGCTCCGGTCGATCTGGATGTCGGGAATGCTGTTGTAGGCCTGCCGGGCGAAGGTGGGATCGAAGTACACCGTGTTGTCGTCGGGGCAGTAGCCGAACTGCGCGCTCGCCGATGACCCGCACTTCGGGTGCGCGGCCGACGCGATCTTCACCGGCCGGAACGTCTTGCCGATGCTCTTCGCCGCCGCCGTCCAGAAGCGGTTGAGGTCGGTCACGAACGCGTTGTTCGGACCGGTGTCGACGACATCCGCGAACGGCTGATTGTCCTGACCGCCCTCGCCCGGTCGAAACGGCCGCTCGGTGAACACCCGCGAACCGAAGTAACCCTTGCCGAAGCAGTACGTGACCCCCTTGTCGAACCCGTCGGCGACCGCGGACAACCGGTCGAACCCGTTGCCGTGAGAGATCTGGTCGATGTTTTCCGGGGTGGTGTCCCGGCCGTTGAGGAAACCGTCGAGGGCGTCGTCGAGCGTCGTCAGGGTGGCGGTACGAAAGTGCGGGGCGCCGCCGCGGACCGCCGAGGCCGCCCAGGCACCGGCGGCGCAGTCGGCCTGCGACTCGGTGTAGACGGTCTGGACGTCGTTGTTGAAGATGCCGAGCCGATTGCTGATCGCGTGCCCGAACTCGTGGGCGAAGATCAGGGCGACGGTGAAAGCGCCGTATTTCCTGGCGAGTTGGGCGAACAGGTGGGTGTCGACGCGGTCCCAGACGATCGAATCGTCCAGGCGGCAGTAGGCGGCGTTGTCGACCAGGAACGAGATCGACTTCTTGGCACACGCCTCTCGGGAAACCGGCCCGACCGGCTGCTTCGTCTGGAGCACCTTCAGCCCGTCGACGGAGTAGTAGCCACCCTTGATCGGTGGCAGCGCCCGGCCCCCGGACACCTTGGGGTAGTTGTTCTTCCAGAACAGTTCGATGTCGCTCAGCGCGTTTTGCGCGGTGACGTCGAACTGGCTGTTCGGGTCGACACCCTGAACGTTGAGGTTCGCATCCGGTGCGTTGCCGGCCTCAGGGCTGCCGTCGATGACGTTGCTGCAGGCGGTGAGCACGAGTGCCGCCGAAACGGCCAGTGCCGCAACCCTCGTCGACCTGCTGAATCGCGTGCGCACGGCAACTCCCTCTGGCCTGCTGGGTTCGGCGCAGTCTAATCGGGCCGACGCGGCGTTCGTGCTGTGGACGCCGCGTTTGGAACACTGGTCGCATGGGACGGCATTCGGCACCGGGCGTGGCCGACGACGACGCACCTTCGGGGGCCGCGGCGCCGGATCTCAATCCCCGTCCGGGCCGGCATGCCCAGGACGGCGAGTCGAGCCGATCGCCCGGCGCTGCTCTTAGACCCGGACCAAAGCCGGTCACCGCCGCTCCGGATCCACCACCCCCAACCGCCGCCACCAAGCCGAAGCCGCCTCGGATCGTCCGACAGCCGTCACTCGCCGACCTCCCGGGGCGCGACGAGCCGGTCCCGGAGGCGGTCACCGAGCAGATCCCGACCGTCCCGTCCGACGATGCTGCTCCGACCCGCCCGGGCAAACCCGTGCCGAAGCCCAAGCGTGACCTGGCCCGCGAGGATGCGAAGGACGACGATGCGGCGAAGGACGGCAGCACGACCAAGACGGCAGCCGCAGAGGCGGCGACTTCGCCGGCTGGCGCCCAGGGCCGGACGGACCTGGCGCTGCTCAAGACGCACGGTGATGTGCGGGCGCGGGTCGTGGCCGCGGTCATCGTCCCCTTCGTCCTCTATGTAGGAGTTCTGCTGGCTATCGGTTCGATCGGGTGGCGAGTACTCCTGATCTGGATCTGGGTCCCGCTCGTCACCGGCGGGGTGCTCGCGGGGCTGTTCCTCGACGCCGGTCACCGAACGCACGATCAGCTGACGCCCGCCGAAGTGCGCGATCGCCAGCAGCACGAACAAGGCTGAACCGAACCGAACCGAGCCGAACCGAATTCTGCGGCGACATGGTGCGTCGGAGTGCGTGTGCTGGCACCAGGTCCAAAATGGCCCGCGCAGACCCCGCACGCTGACCGGTCGCTCAGAGTCGCCCCGCAGCGCCCGTCAGCGCCCGTCAGCGGATGACGAGCCCGTGCCGCACCGCGCCGTCGGCGTTGAGGTAGCCGACGATCGCCCGGTGTGCGGCCTCGTCGTCTGCGCGCTGCTTCGGCGTGAGTGTCGACGATGCGAGGGCGCGGGGCAGGTCGATCAGCCGCAGATCCGGCTCGTCCTGCATCCACGTCGGAATCGCTGCGGCCGCGGTGGCCACGAAGCGTCCCGACGCCGTCTCGGTGAACGTCACCCGCGGCATGACGCCTTGACGCCCCACCGCGATCGGGTCGGCGTGGCGCGAGATCTGGTTGCCCATGCCGAAGAACACCCACTTGCCGTGCAGCTTTTGTGCCGGCTGCACGACGTGCACGTGATCGCCGAGGATGAGGTCGACGTAGGGTGATTTCAGCAGCTGGTCGGCCTGGTCGCGCTGTACCTGCGTGGCCGAGTGGTCGTACTCGGTGCCCCAGTGCATGGATACGACCACGATGTCAGCGCCGGCCAGCTTCGCCGCCTTCGCCGCGGCAATGATGGTGGGGACGTCGGTCTCGTTGGCCAGCCAAGGTTTCCCGGCGGGCAGCGGGATGCCGTTGAACCCGAACGCGTAGGCGAGCTGGCCGATGCGCACACCATTGGGCAGCGTCACGATGAGCGGTTTGGCATGCTCCGCAGCCGATCGTGCGCTGCCCGTGTGCCGCAACCCGGCCGCGTCCAACTCGTCGAGGGTTCGTTTGACGCCGGTATAGCCCTGGTCCAAGGAGTGGTTCGACGCGGTCGTGCAGGACTTGTAACCGGCGTTTCTCAGCGCGGTGAGCACCTGCGGCGGGGCGTTGAAGTCGGGGTAGCCCGCGAACGGTCCCTGCGGCGGGGCGAGCGGCGTCTCCATCTCGCAGATCGACAGATCAGCGCTGCGGGTATCCGGGGCGACGCTGGCGTACATCGGTCCGAAGTCGTAGCCGGTCGTCCCGGCGGCCGCGGCGTCGCGGTGCGCCTGCTGCCAGAGCGGCGGATGGATGAGGACGTCCCCGGACCCGAGCACGGTCGCCGTGCGGGGGGCGGGCGCTGTCGACTGCTGTTTCGATGGTATTGCCGACGTGGCTGCCGTCGTGGACGTGGCTGCCGTCGTGGACGCGACGGACGAACCCGACCGTGGCCGGCCGGTGGACTGCTGGGCCGCGGACCCGGAGGTGCATGCGGCGCACCCGCCGGTCACGACGAATGCAGCGAGCAGGGCCGTAGCCGGTCCGCGAAGCGCCACTCGTGCAATTTACCGTGGACTGCTGGGGCATAGTGCGCGGGCCAGTCAGTCCAATACCGGTGCCCGCGGGTTCAGCGGGCGCCGAATGCCCCGTGCTCGTAGGCGTTCTCGGCGTGCGTGGCCATGTCCAGGCCGGCGAGCTCGTCCTCGGGCGCCGCCCGCAGCCCCAACGTCTTGTGCACGGCCCACGCGATGGCGAGGGTCGCGACGAACGCCCACCCGGCGGTGACGACCACGCCGAGGGCCTGCACGCCGAGCTGGTGCAGGCCGCCGCCGTCGATCAGTCCACGGCCGTGCGGGTTCACCGACCGGGTGGCCAGGACACCGACGGCGAGGGTGCCGACGATTCCGCAGATCCCGTGCACGCCCACGACGTCGAGCGAGTCGTCATACCCGTGCCGGAACTTCAACCGGACGGCGTACAGCCCCGCCACCCCGGCCACCAGCCCGATCAGGATTGCGCCCAGGCTGTTGACGAACCCGGCCGCCGGGGTGACCGCGACCAGCCCGGCCACCGCTCCCGACGCCGCGCCGAGCGTCGTCGCGTGCCCGGTGGCCCGTTTCTCGAACGCCATCCAGCCCAGGAGCCCGCCGCAGCCGGCGAGGTGCGTGCTCAGCAGCGCCTGGGACGCGAGGTGCCCAGCGCTGAGCGCCGAGCCGGCGTTGAAGCCGAACCAGCCGAACCACAGGATGCCCGCGCCGAGCAACGTCAACGGCAACGAGTGCGGGGCCATCGGCTCCTGCGGCCAACCGCGCCGCCGGCCGAGCACCAGCACCAGCGCCAGGGCCGACGCGCCGGCATTGATCTCCACCACCGTCCCCCCGGCGAAATCGAGCAGCCCCGCCTTCGCCAGCCAACCCTGCGGCGAGAACGCCCAGTGCGCGACCGGCACATAGACGATCAGCACCCAGAGCACCGAGAAGGTGATGAACGGCCCGAAGCGCATCCGATCGGCGCCGGCGCCGGTCAGCAGGGCGGTCGTCAGGACCGCGAACATCATCTGGAACGCGGCGAACGCGGGCTGTGGGACGGACAGCGGAAAGCCCGTCAGGGGTTGGCCGGCGTGGGCCAGGCCGGCGAGGCGCAGGTTGCCGATCAGACCGTCGCCGCCGCTGAACGCGAGACTGTAGCCGACGAGGGCCCACACGATGCTGACGACGGCGATGACCGCGAAGTTCTGCGCGAGCATCGACAGGACGTGCTTGCTGCGCACCATCCCGCCGTAGAACAGCGCGAGCCCGGGCGTCATGAACAACACCAGCGCGGTGCAGACCAGCACCCAGGCCGTGTCGCCGGAGTCGATCGGTGATGCGGCGAGTGCGGTACTGACTGCGGTGGCGAGCGGCATGGGCGTCGTCTCTCATCGAAGGCGGCGGGTCGAGGGTCGAAGGCGGTGGGTCCAAGGCGGTGGGTTCGCGTGGACGCTAGCCACCCCGTTACCCGGCGGCAGAGTCGGGTGCGGTGAATGCTCAGCCGGATGCGGTGAATGCGTCCAGGTCAGCTCTGCGGGGCGGGGTGGCGCCGGCGCGCGAGCAGGTCAGCGCGGCCACGAGCGCAGCGTCGTCCAGCACCGCGCCGAGCGTCTGCGTGTCCAGGGCGGTGAGGGCGGCGGCGTCGAGCAGCTCGCGTTGGGCGAGCGTGGCGAGCAGACCGCTGGTGAATGCGTCGCCCGCGCCGACGGTGTCGACGACGTCGATGACCGGGACGCCGCGGGCCACGTCGAGCGATGTCGTGTGGGCGCGCGCGCCGTCCCCGCCCCGGGTGACGACGACGAGGGCTGGTCCCAGCCCGAGCCAGCCGCGCGCGACATCCCCCGCGTCCCCGCCTGGGTAGAGGTGGGCGAGGTCCTCCTCGCTCGTCCTCACCAGGTGCGCGAGAGCGACGGCGCGCTCGACCTGCCGGCGGGCCGCGGCCGCGTCGGGCTGCAGGTGCGGGCGGACGTTCGGGTCGTAGCTGATCAGGACGTCCGCCCGCAGCGTTTCGACGCGGCGCAGGACGGCGGTGTCACCCGGCGGCAGCCAGGACGCGAGCGAGCCGAAGTGCAGGGCGGCCACGTCTGCTGTCAGTAGCGCCAACTCGGCGTCCGTCCACCGGAAGTCGGCGGTGCCGTCGGCGCCGAAGCGGTACTGTGCGACGCCCGCGGAGAGCTCGAGCAGCGCGACGGTGCTCGGCTCGGGCGCGTCCACCGATAGCGAGAGGTCGACACCCGAGCGCAGGGCGTGGTTGCGCAGGATCGTTCCCAGCGGGTCGCGCGAGAGGCGGCCGACGAAGGCGGCAGGGTGCCCGAGGCGCGCCAGCCCCAACGCGACGTTGTACGGGCTGCCGCCCGGGCGTGCGAGCCGGGCCTCGTCGTCACCGTCCTCGACGAGGTCGATGAGCGCCTCACCCAGGACGGCGATGGTCTGCTGCATGTCGCCCGACGCTACGGGGAGGTCGATAGCATCCGGCTCGTGACCGAGACACCCGAGCCCTCAGCGGCTGACCAACTCAACGCCGGCCTCGCGACGTTGATCCCGCGCGCGCACCAGATGGGGGTGCGCTTCGTCGAGCTGCGGCCCGGCAACGTGCGCGCCGAGGTGCCCTTCGAGGGCAACGGGAACCACTTCGGTGTCATCTACGCCGGCGTGATCTTCACGGTGGCCGAGGTGCTGGGCGGAGCGATCCACTTCGCGACCTTCGACGTCTCGACGCACTACCCGCTCGTGCGCAGCCTGACGATCGACTTCCTCAAACCCGGCACCGGCAAACTGGTCGCGTCCGCATCGATGACCGACCACGAGGTCGCCCGGATCACGGTGGCGGCTCAGCCCGGCGCGAAGGTGGCGTTCGTCGTCGAGACCGAGGTCGTCGGCGAGGACGGCGCTGTGGTCGCGAAGACCCGCGGCGACTATCAGCTGCGGCCCTACGGCGCCTGACTACCTGCCGGGCGTCGCGCCGTCGATCGCGGGGTGTGGGGGTGCCGCCGGCGTGAACATCGACGCCGCCTGGGCGGCCGCGTCGCCCGGTCCGCGCGGGGCCTGTGGGACGGCCGCGTAGCGCACCATCAGCTCTCGCGCCTTGGTGCTGCAGGCGGTGGCCTCCTCGGGGAAGTCGCTGCCGCCCGCGCGGGCGAGCAACGGTCGATCCGACCGACGATCCGCTCGTCCTGGACGAGGCTGGCGGGCGGGACGAGCGGGTGCCGAGCGCCAACGTCGCCGATCGGTTCGTCGGTGCGCGGCAGGAAGCTCAGCAGGGCCAGGACCTCGACGGCGACCCGGATCGTCTCGAGCCGCCGCCGCTCGTGCCGGCGGCCCCACTGGCTCAGGTGCGGTTCACCGACCGTCCACCAGATGCGTGCCCCGATCCCGGATCGCCGGTAGACCCCAGCGGCGCGCCGCGATGCCCGGATTCACCGAGCGAACGGACCTCTCGGGTCGGAACGTCCGCCGGCGCGGTACAAGGAACTCGGCAGGGAGTGTCCGACCGCGTCCTCCGTGACCGCGGCCGCAGCGATGACCGCGTCGAGATCGACGCCGGTCGCGATGCCGGAGTCCTCGGCCCAGTACACGAGTTCCTCGGTCGCGATGTTGCCGCTGGCGCCCGGCGCGAACGGGCAGCCGCCGAGGCCGCCGACGCTGGCGTCCAAGCGTTGGACGCCGGACAGGATCGCCGCGAGTGCGTTGGCCTGGCCCGTGCCACGGGTGTCGTGGAAGTGCGCGGCGACGTCCAGGCCGGGGGCCTCTGCGCGGACGGCGTCGAACAGCGCGACGGTGCGCCGCGGGGTGACCGTCCCGATCGTGTCGCCGAGGCAGAGTTGATCGGCGCCCTGCGCCACGGCCGCACGGACGACGTCGAGGGTGCGGGCGGGTGCGGTGTGTCCGTCGAACGGGCAGTCCCAAGCGGTTGCGATGATCACCTCGAGCGAGCCGCCGGCGTCATGGGCGAGAGCGGCGATCTCCCCGGTGGCGGCGGCGGCCGCAGCGGACGGGCGGCCGGCATTGGCCAGGCTGTGCGAGTCAGCGGCCGAGACGACGTACTCGAGGTTCGCGATGCCGGCGTCGATCGCGCGGATGGCGCCGCGGGTGTTGGCAACGAGTGCCGAGAAGTGGACGCCCGCCCGGTCGTCGAGCTGCCGGGCCACCTCGTCGGCGTCGGCCAGCGCCGGCACGGCCTTCGGCGACACGAAACTCGTCACCTCGATACGCCGCACCCCGGTCCGGATGAGTGCGTCGAGCATGCGTAGCTTGGCGTCCAGCGGCAGCGGATCCTCGAGCTGCAGGCCGTCGCGCATGCCGACCTCGCGGATGTCGATGCGCGCGGGCAGGGTCAGCATGACCTCGACGGTAGTCGCCTCGGTGCGGCGTCGGTGCGGTGTCGGTGCAGCCTCGGTGCACAAGACGCAGGACGTAATCGGGCGTCCGGACGCTGCTCCTTTCGTGCCACAGCTCACCGTCGGTGTACTTGACCCGCCCGTAGCACTCGATGATCAGTTGGGCGTCGGCCAGCAATGGGTCGACCCGTCACGGTGCCCGCCGACGCGGTTCAGGGAGCTCGACCTGCAACCTCGATACGGTCCGACAGACGGGTTCGTTTGCGGCGCGCGAGTGAACCCGCGGCCAGCACGCCGACCACGACCATGCCTGCGCGCACGGCCTGCTTGTTCGCCAGCACGTTCTTGGCCAGCTGATCCTTCGTCGACGACTTCGCCATGTGTGCTCCCTCCCAGTTAGCGGATGTCGCGGATCCACCCGCCCGCGTCGTAGCCCTCGAGGGAGAAGCAGACCTCGCAGAACTGGTGGCCGAACAGCGAGAGGTAGATGCTGCGGTAGATCGTGACCGCCTTCTTCGCCTTGGCCATGGCGTCGGACGCGACGGGCTGGGCCTCGATGAAGGAGTACCGGCGCGGGTCGTCCACCTGCTCCTCGCTGAAGCGGACCATGCCGAGCCGGTTGAGGTTGGCGAGGTACTGCTGGTTGCGTTCGGGGTAGGCGCATCCGGCCATGTCGGCGATGAGATTGATGCCGCCGGCGAGGCGTTCGGAACCGACGCCGAAGGGCGTTTTGGTGCGGACGTCGATGGCCGGCTGCGGCCCGGCGAGGGCCATGAAGCGCAGGATCCTGGCCTCGTCCGGCGCGAGTTCGCCCAGAATGCGGGAGAACGCCGGGTGCTCATTGGCGGGTTGAGACAGCGGGTCGGTCGAGCGGGCGAGCAACGCGTCACCCTGCTTGCGCAGATCGCCGTAGCCGGCGGTCTTGGACAGGATGCGGTCGGTGGCGTTCTGACTCTCGGCGCCACCGGTCAGACCCAGCGCACGCCAGGCCGCGGTACGGGCGGCCTCGACGCGGTGATCGACGATGTCGATGATCGGCGCGCCGGAGCCGATCTCGCGGACGAGACCGGTGGCGGAGTCGACCGACCCCTTCGTCATCCAGGTGACCGCCCGCAGTGCCGTCGCGGCACCGAGCCGGGCCAGCCCGCGGAACCCCACGAGATTGGTGGTGGTGACGTTGCTCGTCACCATCCTGCTTGCGAGCTGCGCGCGCTCGACGACGTTGCCGGGACCCGGTCGCGGCCGCTTGCGTTCGGCGCCCAGAGGACGACCCGCAGGCAGCACTTCGTGCTTCTGCACGGCCACTTGCTCGCTCACGGCCATCAGGCTCCGAACACGATCAGATGGATCACGCCGACGATGATTCCGAGCAGCCCGCCGTGCGCGTAGAGCAGCCAGGCGTCCTGCTCGACGGCCGAGTAGAGCATTTCCATGAACTCCTCGGGTGGGAGCTCACGTAGCTTCGTCGTGCAGAACGAGTCGATCTTGACGGCCTGCCGCTGGTTGAATTCCAGGTCGTCGACGAGCATCGGGACGACACCGACGGCGGCGCCGGTCGTGTCGCCGCGGATGGCCTCGAACTCGCGTGTCCCCACGGCGACGCGCACGAGCGCGCGCACCGGGCCGAGGATCTCGTCGACCTCCTTGAGCAGCGCCCGTTCGATGACCGCGCGCGTCTTGTCCGAGCGTGGTCCGTTGAGCAGCTCGTTCGCGATGTTCGGCAGCGTGATGACGTCGTAGGCCAGCGAGTGGCCGAAGCTGGTGGCGGCCTCGTGCTGGCGCTTGGCGAACTTCGCCTGCTTCCAGACGTAGCGGTAGCGCGGGGCCGGGTCGCCGGGTTCGAAGACCATCTTGATCGCAACGACGTTCACGATAATGCCGATGAGCCCGGCGCCGCCGATGACGATGAGCCACGACGGCAGCGCGTTGAGGAACGGGACCTTCTCGTATCCCTGCAGGAACAGGGCGAGCAGCAGGCCCATAGGCAAGCCGAGCGTGAAGCCCAGCCGGACCATGAAGTTGAGCTCCTTCGCGCCGAGTTCGTAGATGATGTCCTTGAGGATCTTCGGGTTCTCCCGCAGCTTGCCGACGACCATCAGCTTGATGTCGATCAGGCTGTCGATGTTCTCCTCGATCAGGTTCATCGCGCTGTGCGCGATGCTCGGGAGTTGGTTGTCGACGCGTTGATAGACCACCTGCTTCATCTGCGGTGGCAGATCACGCCAAAGATCGGGGTTCTCCTTCATCATGATGTCGTCGAGGATCCCGTGCAGTTCGGGCTTGGCGATCACCGCGATGTGATCGGCGATGGCCGCGGGATCCAGCTCGGTCATGAAGTCGCGGATGCTGCCGAGCTTCGACAGGCCCTTGTCGACGCAGATGCTGGCCATCTTCTCGGCGCGCGCGGGTATGAAGCCCTGAAAACCGAGGATGCCGCCCGGCGCGAAGATGGGCAGGATCTGTAGCTTGCGCGGCAGGAAGGGAAAGATCGTCTTCACGCCCGGGCAATGGAAGCCCCGGAACCGGAGGGGCGCGAAGAGCATCAGCACGCCCGTCCAGTTGGTGATCACCCCGGCGAACGCGCTGAAGATGGGGATGCTGACGATGTCGACGACGAATTTCGTTTGGCCGGTCAGATTTTCCCAGTCGACGATTCCGCTAGCGAGTTGAACGGACACAGCGCCTCCACGTCCTTGTCCGACGTCCCATCGGGTCGTTCTACCGGTATCTGCGACGGTCGGCAACAGGAAGGCGTATACCTGGCGAGCCCCGGCGTGCAGGCGCACGACTTCACCCTCGGCTTAGCGCGGCCTGCGGGTAAGACATCGGCATGGCCACCGACGACCCGTACGAGCTCGCCCGCTTCGTCCGCGCGCAGGACCACAACGACACGATCGCCACCGCGCTGGCCGAGGTGCGCCGCGGCCGCAAGACGAGCCACTGGATGTGGTTCGTCTTTCCGCAGCTCGCCGGGCTCGGCCGCAGCCACACGGCCCAGGAATACGCGATCGCGTCGCTGGAAGAGGCGCGGGCCTATCTGGCGCACCCGGTACTCGGCGCCCGGCTGCGCGAATGTGCCGGCGTCGTGGCGGCGATCAGCGACCGGACCGCCGAGGACGTGTTCGGCGGCATGGATGCGATGAAACTGCACTCGTCCATGACGTTGTTCGCTCTGGCCGCCGCGCCTGAGGATCAGGTGTTCGCTGACGTCCTGGCGCGATTCTTCGAAGCTCGGTACGACCCGAACACCGAGCGGCTGATCTGACGGCGCTGCTCCGACGCCGACGGCGGCGCCCGTCGGGCGTCAGGCGCGTGGCGGTGGCGGCGGGGCTTGTCGGGGGTCGATCCCCGGTTGTTCCTGTCGCGGAACCGGCGGGCCCTGCGGCTCGGCCGGGGCCGCGTACTGCGCCGGTTGCCCGTGCGGCGGCGGGTTCTGTTGGGGGGCCGGGCTCGCGCCTGCACCTGCGTGCTGGCCGAGGTAGCTCTCCGAACCCGCGGCGCCTTGCCGTGGCTGCTCAGAGCCACGGGACGGGTACTCGCCGTTCGGCGGAGCGCCCGGCGCACCGTCGCGCAGCTCGTTTTCGCGGGCGCCGCCGGGCTCGCCGGTCTCACGCGGGTGCCCGGCCGACGCGTTCGCGGCATCTACGCGCCGACGTTCATCGACCCGACGTTCCTCGGCGAGCGCTTCCTCAGAAGCAGTCCGACGTTCCTCGGCCAGCCGATGCTCCTCTGCGGCCTGCAGCTCGGCACGGCGTTCGGCCGCGCGGACGTCGCGCACGCTGTGAATCGACAACCGGCCCAGCGCGACGCCGGCCACGAGCAGGATCGCGGCGCCGATGCCGAAGAAGTAAAGCAGCTCCTCGAGAGCCCTGAGCCCCGGTCGCAGCGAGCCATCGGGACCGCCGAGGCTGCCCGCCTTGAGGACGTTCGACAGCGGTGGTCCGACAACCAGCCAGATGCCGGCTATCGCGCCCAACCAGCCGCCCACCAGCGTCATGAGCCGGCTGGAACTCAACAACAGCAGCAGGCCGCCCACAACGGCGACGGCACCGGGTAGGACTTCGAACCAGCCGCGGCCGGACGTCCAGTGCCACGCGTCGTTCGGCTTGGGGTTGAAGCCGAAGTTGAAGTACGGGCCAATGAACGGCACGAGGGCCGCCCAAGCGCCGAAAACGACCAGCAGCACGCCGCTGAGGGCGCCGCGGCTGCGGGCCACACGGCGCCGCCCCGCCTTTAGATCGATGTCGGTGTCTGTCGTCATGTCCTGACCTCCCGGTATCGCACTCTTCACCAGGGCCTTCCCACCAGCGCAGATCGGCAACCCAGGTCAGCGGGTCTGCGAACGTACGTACGGATGTCGACCGCGATGTCGACGTCGACGACAGCGGGCAGGGTCGCGACGCGTTCGCCCAGGACGTCGGCAGCGACGTGCGACGCGGTCGGCCCCATGCCGACGAGCTCGGCGACGGCGGTCCGGTCGAGGCGCACCGAGTAGCTGAGCGGTTCGGACGTCAGCAGCTGGAAGCGTCCGAACGCGACGGATTGCCGTTCGGGCTTGCGGGGATCGACGCCGATCATCCCGAGGGGCGTGACGAGTTCGCGCAGATGATCGGGCGTCGGCGCGACGACGAGGAGCCGCCCGTGCGGGCCGAGGACGCGCTCGATCTCGTCGGGGTCCCGCGGGCCGAAGATCGACAGCACCGTGCTCACCGTCCCGGACGCGACGGGGAGCGGCTGCCAGGCATCGGCACCGATCGCCGCGGCACGCGAGTGAACGCGCGCGGCACGTCGCAGCGCCGCAGCCGACAGGTCGAGGCACAGTCCGAGTGCGTCAGGTAGGTGCCCGAGCACGCTAGCCAGGTAGTAACCGGTGCCCCCGGCGAGATCCAGGACCAGAGGGCCCCGCGTTGCTGCGCCCACCCGGTCCGCAATCGGCGCAAAGTGACCGCCGGCGAGAAAGGCCGCCCGGGCAGCGACCATCGCAGTGGTGTCGCCCGTGCCCGGTCCACCGCGTCCGGACGTCAGGTTCACGTACCCCTGCCGTGCGATGTCGTAGCTGTGGCCGCTCGAGCAGAGCAGCCGGCGTCCGTCGATGTCGAACCCTCCCGCACAGAGCGGGCAGCGCAGGGCCCCGACGACCGCCGGTAGCGCTGTCACAAGGCGACACGCTAGCTTCTCGGCGATCAACGGCGCGTTGGGGGAGGCAGAAAGGGCAAAAAAGACTGTTGGGACCCAGGGGGAGGGCGGGGGGGGGGAAACGCGGGGCCCTGACGACCGCCGGGAGCGCTGCCACAATGAAACACGCTAGTTTTTCGGCGACCAACGGCGCGTGGTGGCCGCCGGAGCGGCCACGACGACCTTTTGATCACCGGTGGAAAGCTGGGATGCAGCACCTGGTCAGCGAGCGAGAAGGAGCGAGCATGACGGAACTGCGCGCCGACTGCACCCAGTGCCACGGCCTGTGCTGCGTGGCGCTGGCCTTCGTAACGTCTGCGGACTTCCCGTTCGCGAAGGATGCCGGCGATCCATGCCCCAACCTCACGCCCGCGGACCGCTGCACGATCCACGACGACCTGCGTCCACGCGGCTTTGCCGGCTGCGCGGCCTACGACTGCTTCGGTGCCGGCCAGCGCGTCTCACAGGTCACCTTCGGCGGACGGCACTGGCGCACGTCACCCGAACTGCGGGCGCCGATGTTCGCCTTGTTGCCGGCGATGCGGCAGCTGCACGAACTGCTCTGGTACCTCGCCGACGCGCGGCGGCGCCCTGAGTGCGCAGGTCTCCGGGCCCGACTCGAAGACGCCCGGTCGGCGATCGACCAGCTTGCCGGGGGACCACCCGACGAGCTCGAACGCTGCGACCTCGACGCGGTCCGGGCCGGGGTCAACCCCTTGCTGCTTCGCGCGAGCCACCTCGTACGGGCGCGCGTCGCCGGGCGGCCGGACCGACGGCACGCGAACCTCGCCGGCGCCCGGCTGCGCCAGGCGCATCTGCACGGCGCGGACCTCCGGGGCGCTTACCTGATGGGCGCCGACCTGCGCGACGCGGATCTGCGCCGGGCGGACCTCATCGGTGCGGATCTTCGCGACGCCGACCTGCGCGGAACCGACCTCGACAGCGCGATCTTCCTGACCCGGGGCCAACTCGGTGCCGCGAGAGGGGACGGCCGTACTCGCCTACCCGATTGGCTGGACCGGCCGGGGCACTGGGCGAACTGAGCTTGACTGTGCTCTACGTCAGTGACCGCCGGTGTGGAGCTTGCGCGAATTGCTACGCCGGTTCAGCGCGACGCCGGTGCCGATGAGAGCGCCGGCGACGATGAGCATGATCAGGATGTTGACACCGGTGAAGGCGGTGCCGCCGCCGCCGTTCGTGCCGCCGTTGTTCCCAGCGGGTCCCGCGTTCGCGGCGCCGATCGTCAAGGACACGAGCGGAGATCCGGAGCACTGGCCCGCGGTCTCGAAACCGGTCGTGGCCACCAGGTCGTACCCGCCGCTGGTTGCGCTGCTGGGCAGCGTGACCGTCGTCGAGAACGAGCCCTGCGCGTCGGTCCGCACGGTCTTGAGCAGCGAGTCCTGCGCGTCCGCCTGCAAGCCTTTGAGTTCGACGAAGCCGCTGCTGCCGGTGTGGGCCCGAAGCACCAGCTGCACCGAGGTGTTCGGGCGAAAGTTGTTGCCGGTGACGGTGATCGTCTCGCCGGGGTTCGGGGTGGTGGTGCTTACCGAGAGGGTGGAACAGGTGGCTACGGGATACGCCACGGCACTCGGCGCCGGGCCGAACAAGGCCAGCGCAATGCCGGCGAGGGCAATCGCGACCAACGCTCGCAGTTTCATGGGACGCATCCTTCGAACAAGGGCGCGTGGCCGCACCTACCCGGAAGAACGACGTGGATAGCAGATGGATGCGCGCGCTTTGAGAACATTCTACGAGCAAATCAGGTTGCGGTGGACCCGGCAGTCTCCCTCGCGGTCTGTCCCGCGATCGAAACCGAAGTGCCGGCGGCCAGATTGCGCTTGACCACGACCAGACCGATCGGGCCTTCTTCGTAGTGGTGCAGCGCCGTGCCGAGAAAACCGACCGTGCGCCCGTCCAGTTCCACGGCCGCGCCCGTCTCGGGCAGCTCGTCGGAGTCACCGGAGAAGTACACGAGCGCAAGCCGGCGGGGTGGTCGCCCGAGGTTCTGCACGCGCGCGACCGTCTCCTGCCCGCGGTAGCAGCCCTTGTCGAGGTGCACCGCTCGACCGATCCAGCCGACCTCGTGCGGGATGGTTCGGTGGTCGGTCTCGTTGCCGAGCCGCGGCCGGCGTGCGGCGATGCGCAACGCCTCGAAGGCCCACAGCCCGGCTGGCGCCGCGCCGCCGTCGACGAGGGTCGTCATGATCTCTGGCGCGCGCTCGCGCGGGACGATCAGATCGACGGACCCCGCCATGGGCCAGTCCATCCGTCGGACGAATCCGCCGCCGGGCAGGGCGATCGCCCGGCCGGCCGCGCCCGGTTCAGGCAGGCCTGTCGCGGCAAGGACGTCGAGCGACGTCGGCCCGACCAGGGAGAGCACGGCCCATTCGTCTGAGACGTCGGCCGGCGCCACGCGCTTGAGGAACTGCATCTTCGTCAGATAGGCGAGCGACTCGGCGCCCGCCCCGGGCTCGGTGTCGAGCCAAACCGTCCCGTCGAGTTCGGTGACCTGCCAGTGCTGCTCGGCGTGGCCGTGCGGGGACAGCACGAGCGCTTCGGTCGAATCGCCGTTGACCAGCGCGGTGAGATGCTGGGAGCAGATCGTGTGCAGCCACCCGAGCCGATCCTGACCCGGAACGACGAGGACGGCCCGGTTGCTGCGGTCGACGACCCCCGCCTGCGTGGCGAGGCTGCGTTGTTCGCGTAGCGGGTCGCCGTAGTGCCAGGGCACGCCGGCGTCCCGTCCCATTCCGGGCACGGCTCTATCCAGGTATGTGGTCATCGACGGTGTCAGCGTTCGGCGGCGCGAGATTGTTCCGCTGCTGCCACGCAGTCGCGACATTGTCCGAACACGGTGAAGTGCGACCGGTCCAGGACGAAGCCGCGATCGTGGCGCAGCCGGTCGGCCAGCTGATCGACGAGGACCGGCTCGGCGTCGACGATCGCGCCGCAGGAATGGCAGACGACGTGGATGTGGTCGTCCTCGACCGGGCGGTAGGACGGTGCCCCGTGACCGAGATGGGCGTGTCGGACGAAGCCGAGTTCCTCGAGCAGGTCGAGATTGCGGTAGACGGTGGCCAGGTCCACGCCGTGGACGGCCTCGAGGATCTGTTCGGGCGTGGCGTGGCCGAGCCCGCGTACCGCGCCCAGGACTTGCTCGCGCTGCGGCGTCACGCGCATGCCGCGAGCCCGTAGCTGGGCGACGAGATCCGCGGTGTCCGCGGGCGGATGCGAGTGGCGGGTCACAGACGCCATGGTAGGTACCCTGACCGCGTGTCGGCACCGTCTGCGCCAGTTCTGGCCGTTCTCGGTCGAGGGGTTGTCGATGCGGAAAGTGCAGTCGCTCGGGGCGACGACGCCGGGCTGACCCGTGGTGACGGGTGTTTCGAGGGTTGCCGCCTACGGGTCGGCCCGAACGGCGGCGTGGTCGACGAGCTCGACGCCCACCTCGCCCGGATGCGTCGTTCGGCAGCGGCTCTGGAGATCGACTTCGACGAGGACGGCTGGCGCGCGGTGGTGGCCGCCGCCGTCGCTGCGTGGCCGGCCCCGGCCGAAGCCGCCGTGAAGCTGGTCCTGACGCGTGGTCCGCTCGGTGGCGCCCCTACCGGTTACGCCTGGATCACGCCGCTGCCAGGCGAGATCGAGCAGTTGCGCCGCGGTGGCCTGCGGGTGGTCGCGTTGCCCCGCGGACTTCCCTCCGACGCGTTCGCCGCGGCACCGTGGCTGCTCGGCGGCGTCAAGACCCTTTCCTACGCGGTGAACATGGCCGCCCAGCGCGAGGCGGTCCGCCGCGGTGCACACGACGTCCTGTTCCTCAGTTCGGACGGCGTGGTCCTCGAAGCGCCGACCTCGTCGGTCGTCTGGGCGGTCGGCCGCACGCTGCACACGACGCCGACCGGCGCGACCGGCATCCTCGCCGGGACGACCCAGCAGCTGCTCTTCGATCGCGCCGCCGCGGCCGGGTGGCGCACCGAGTACACGACGGCGTCGCTTTCGGACCTGCACGCCGCGGACGTGGTGTGGCTGACCAGCAGCGTGCGGGGTCCCATCGATGTGGTCGAGCTCGACGGCGTGGCCCGCCGCCGGATCCCGTCCGTCGATGCCGAGATCCGCCGACTCTGCGACTTCTGACTGACGCGTGACTGACGCGCTATCAGGAAAATCAGCGGCAAAAACACCGTTGCCGCAGTCGGGCTCCCGGACGTACGGTTGAGACACACGAGAGAGGGGGTGGTCCAAAGTTGTGTACCCATCGGACGCGTGAGGTGGCTGTCAGCTAACCGCCGCAAGTGCATCGGACCTGCGAGGGCATGCCCCCTGCCGTGACTTGCGGCGGTGAGCACTACCTGGCAGCTACCCGGCCCCCGAGTCGTCGGCCCGTCCAGCCGACTCGTTCGAGAGAGCGAAAAGACTCGGGGGCTCGTCCGTCAGATGAGGCTTACGCACTGGTAGAGGGGCTTCGAGTACCAGGTGAGCATGCCCTGCTCGTCGAGAAATGCCATGATCTTCTCGCCCATCCAGCGCCGGGACTCGGCGTAATTGGGGTTGTTCCGAGCGGCCTTGACGGCTTCCTTGGGGTCCAGGCCGACCTCGGTGTAGACGTCCGGGCTGATGAGGGACGCCACGACGAACGCCGCGACGAGCGCCGAGGCGAGGTTGGTGATCACTTTGGCGATCGGGCCGATGGACGCCATCTGCCGCGCGACCTCCTCGCGGGCGAACCGGACGTGGCGGGCCTCCTCGACGACGTGGATGCGGTTGATCATTCGCACGAGGGGGTGGATCGTTTCGTCGTTGACCGTCTCGCGCTGAAGCCGGTCGGTGATCTCCTCGGCCACGAGCACGGGAGCAAACAGCGCCGGTCCGGCGGCCAGCGCCTGGTAGACCTGGGCGAGGCGATCGACGATCTTGCGCGGCCGGTAGGTCGGCGCGCCCATCACCTTGATCGCCTTGGCGAACATCAGGACGTGCCGCGTCTCGTCGCCGATCTCGGTGAGCGCGTACTGCGTGCGCGGATCCTGCGGATCGTGGTGGTACGCCCACCGCGTCAGCATCTGGATCAGCAGGATCTCGAACCACAGGCCGGTCGAGGCGACGCTGGCGAGCTCCTGGCGGGACAGTTCGCGGCGTTGCTCCTCGCTCATGCGCTCCCACAATTCGGTGCCGTACAGCGACACCCGCTCGTAGGGCATGAACTTCATGTCCAGCTCGACGGGTGCGTCCCAGTCGATGTCGAGGTCCGGGGCGTAGGAATTCTTGGCCGACGAACCGAGCAGGCGATTCGCGGTCTTGCGCACGCTGTCGATCGGGGTCACCGCGGTCATGAGTTCACTCCGTACGCCCGCTGGGGCTCGAGATACCAGCGGCATCCCGAGATTCAGAATCTAGGTGTACCAGCTAATTCTGCCGCTGACAACGTGTCGCACGTACCTCTCGGTATTCCCGAATGGGGTACCCGCTCGAGGCGCGCGTTCAGGTGCGGGTCGAACTGCCGACCGCCGGGCGCGAGCTCGGTTGCGTAACGCAACTCGTCGCCACGCACCGCGTACAAACGCCGCTCGCCGTCGACATCCTTCGCGCTGGGCGAGTGTTGCGCCGACACCGTCGAAAGCTCCCACTGCTGGTCGCCGGCGGTGCCGGTGAAGACGAGCGCCTGACCGGTGTTCGAGGCGAGCACCAGCTCGACATCGTCCGGCCCCGCGCCGGGGCGCCAGAACCCGCTCTCACGCCAGGCCTGGCGGATCACCGCGCCCGACCCGTCCACCAACCATGACCGGGATTCGTAGGCCAGGAAGGGACGACCGTCGTGCACGACGGAGATCTGCTGCTCGTACGCGAAGCCGACACCGGTCGATGCAACCACGCCGGCGCCGGCGCCACGCCATATCCCGACGAGCGGCAGCAGCGCGAGCAGCGCGTCGTTGATGGGGACGCCCGTGCGCAGGTCCGCGGTGTCGGGGGTGCTCACCGGTGACCGGCGACGAGGTTCACCACGACGTACCCGGCTGCTGCGGCGACCGCCAGGAACACGATGACCAGCAAGGCGAGATAGACCGCTTCCACAGCCCGAACCCTATCGGACGCGGGCGGTGCGCCAGGATGACAGGCATGACCGAGTCGCGCGTTCTCGTGATCAAGTGCACCTGTGGGGTCGAGGCGCCCGAACGTCTCTCGCAGGCGTTCACGGTTGCGGCCACCGCGCTGGCCTCGGGCGCGCAGGTGTCGCTGTGGCTGACCGGGGACGCGGTGTGGCTGGCCGTCCCCGGACGGGCCGAGCAGTTCGAACTGCCGCATTCGGCACCGCTGGCCGAACTGCGCGACGGTGTGCTGGCAGGCGGGACGCTGACCGTCTGCACGCAGTGCGCGGCCCGACGGGACCTGGCCGAGGCCGACCTGGTCCCGGGCGCCCGGATCGCCGGCAGCGCGTCGTTCGTGGACGAGATCTTGCGCTCGGGCGCCCAGGCACTCACCTACTGAACCGGGGCTACCGAACCGGACGATGATCTCGGCCGAACCGCGCAGATCTGCACGGTTCGGCCGAGATCATGAGCTACTGCAGCTCGAGCGAGGCTTCCACGAGTCCGGGTGCCGTCGCACTGACGTTCGCGCGCGCCTTGCCGTTCTTGTGCAGCACGGACAGCGTCCACTCGCCCGGGGCGGCGAAGAACCGGAAATCGCCGGTCGCCGACGTCACGACCTCGGCGGTGAACTCACCGGTCGAGTCGAGCAGCCGGACGTACGCGCCGGCGACGGGGGCGTCTCCTGCGGAGACGACACCGTAGATGACGGTCTCGCGCTCCAGGTCGATGCCGGCCGGCAACGTCGGGGTCTGCGCAGGTGCTCCGCACATAGCTCAATCACCTTCCTCTTCGCGCAGGCGCTCATCGGGCCCGCGCTCCGCTCCGCGCTCGCCGGCGCTCGCTGCGATGCTCACGCGCTCAGCCCTTCTCGATCGGGACGCCCACGAGGGAGCCGTACTCGGTCCACGATCCGTCGTAGTTCTTGACGTTCGGGTGGCCGAGCAGCTCATGCAACGCGAACCAGGTGTGCGAGGACCGCTCGCCGATGCGGCAGTACGCGATGGTGTCGCGGCCGTCGTCCAGACCTTCGTCGCCGTAGAGCTTGGTCAGTTCTTCGTCGGACTTGAAGGTGCCGTCCTCGTTCGCGGCCTTCGACCACGGGACGTTCAGCGCGGTCGGGATGTGCCCGCCCCGCTGGCTCTGCTCCTGCGGCAGATGCGCCGGCGCGAGCAGCTTGCCGGAGAACTCGTCGGGGGAGCGGACGTCGACGAGGTTCAACTTGCCGATCGCGCCGACGGTTTCGTCGCGGAACGCTCGGATCGAGAGATCCTGGTCTTTCGCCGTGTACTGCGTCGACGGCCGCGACACCGGGTCCTTCGACAGCTCCCGACCGTCGAGCTCCCACTTCTTGCGGCCCCCGTCGAGCAACTTGACGTCCGAGTGGCCGTAGAGCTTGAAGTACCAGTACGCGTAGGCGGCGAACCAGTTGTTGTTGCCGCCGTAGAGCACGACGGTGTCGTCGTCGGCGATGCCCTTGTCCGACAACAGCTTCTCGAACTGCTCCTTGTCGACGAAGTCGCGGCGCACCTGGTCCTGCAGTTCGGTCTTCCAATCCAGCTTCACCGCGCCGGCGAGGTGGCCGCCGTCGTAGGCGGAGGTGTCCTCGTCGACTTCGACGAACACGACACGGGGGGTGTTCAGGTTTTGCCCGGCCCAGTCGGCCGAGACGAGCACGTCTGCACGGCTCATGAGTTGGTTCTCCTCAATCTGATGGTGGACATTCCTTCGATGGAACGGCACCGACCAAGGGCGTCGCGTGCCGAGCTGCCGTGCGGGACGGCGACGATCCGGCTACGGACGTGAGAGACGTCAGCCGGTCAGGCAGGACGACACAGGCAGCTGCCCACACGGCACAGGTCGACCGTGCGGCGAGAGGTGAGCAGGAGTCTCACCGGCATACGCATGTGCCGAGCCTAGCCGTCGGGCATCAGCAGGCGCCACCCGATCGGATCACAGTCCGGGACGAACGTCCTAGGTAGTGGGATCAGCGGGCGCGGCAACCCCGAGGCGACGGAACACGACGGCGTCGGCCGACCCCAGCACGACCAGCCCGTCGCGAGTTGGACGCAGCTCGTCGAGCTGCAGTCCGTACGGCAGCGGCGGGATCGGAATGGGGACGTTCAGCGCGGGCAACAACTGGCTCAGCACGAGGCCGGGCACGGTGATCCCGGCGACCGCGACCCCGCGGATGCGCAACCAGACCGCGTTGCCGCCGGCCAGGGTGAGGACGGCGTGCCCGCTCACTCGGGCGAGTTGGCTCAGGCCGGGCACGGGCAGCGCGGCCGAGGCGACGAGCCGACCGTGGGCGTCCAGCGACAGCTCGAGGCCGGGTATCTTCGCGACCCGCGCGAGTTCGCCGTAGGGCAGCACGATCTGTCCCTCGACGTGTTCGCACGGCAACTCGCTGGCGCGCCGTCGGATCAGGTCGCGGATCGGGAGGTAGACGTTGCGCAACGAGGCGTCGAGCGTTGCGCCGGTCATGTCGCCGATACGCAGGCCGCCGCTGCTGACGTCGACCGCCCGGTAGCACCCGCGCAGGGCCTGGGTCAGGAATGGCGTGCCGTGCACGCGAACCCGGGCTGGATGCCCGAACGGGATGGACAGGTATTCCGCTGCCGTGCGTTCCGCAACCGCGGCCGCGCCACGATCGAGTACCGGCAGGCCGAGCACGACACCGGCGACGAGGAGCACGACCACGACGACGATGACGAGGACGAGGACCATGCTGAAGTCGCCGGCGGCGGGTCAGGCCCGAACGGCCAGGCACAGCAGGAACGCGGCCGGCGCAAGGACGCACAGGGGGAGCAGCGCCGCGAACACCGGTCGCACCAGGCGCCCGGTAGCCGACTCGGGCTCCGGCGTCGTGTGCTGGACGAACGCCGACGCCACGGCGAGCAGCGCGGCCACCGCCCCGATCGCGGCACCGATGAACACGTCCCGCCCGGCGTTGAACTCGCGCTCGCCGCGCAGGGACAGGTAGCCGACCGCCGCGCCCAGCCCGGCGGAGGCCACGAGCGCGATCATCCCGCGCGGGACGTCGGGATCGAAGCGCGGCAGCGGCAGGACGAGATCGACGAGGTAGCCGACCACGAGCGCGGCGGCCGCCGCACCGACGACGGCGGTCAGGACGTGCCCGGGCAGGCCGGCGCCGGTGAACTCGTGCCGTAGCTGCACCAGGGCGGCGGGGGCGACCTCGGCATACACGAGCACAGCGACGGCGGACAACGACGAGACGAGTTGGACGCGGGCGGCGCCGCGGGCGAGCTGGTGGACGAACATCACCGGCACGGCCAGGCCGAGAACGGCCAGCAGGGTGCCGAGCCGGCCGTGCGGCCACACCGACACGGTCGCATCCGCGCCGGCAGCGGCCATCGCAGCGACGACGAGCGCCCCGCGACGGCCGGGCATGCCGGTACCCAGCACCCAGCTGAACGCCATCGCGGCCTGCATGACGGCGACCGCGATCAGCAGCGCCAGCGCGCTCGCGCGCGAGGTCAGCACCAGCCCGATGCCGGCGACGACGGCGACGACCACGGACATCGGCAGGTTGAGCGCGATGCCCGGCGCGGGGTCGGCGTCCGGCGGGGTGGCCGCAGCCGGGTCGGTGCTCGTGGCGCCCTCAGTCACGCGTGTCATCGTCGCAGACCGGCGACGGGTGCCCACAGGTGACGAGAACCCATTCGCCGATCCGGCCGACGAGCTCGGGTGTCGTGGCGACCTCGGCGTGGCCCATCGCCGCTTCGATCCAGACCTGCGCCGACGGTGCCGCGGCTGCGAGTGCCTCGGGGTGGTGCAACGGGAAGTAGTGGTCGGCATCGCCGTGGACGATCAGCAGCGGGACGGGCGCGATCGCCCCGGCGACCTCGGCCGGCGCCTCCGGCACCACCGGCCACCCTCGAGGCGACAGCCGGGTACGGCGGACCAGGCGGGTGGCGGCGCGCCCGGATCGCTTCTCGAACATCCAGTGGACGAGGCGCATCGACCGGGTGCCGCGCTCGTACCAGGTGCCGGGCGCACTGATGCTGACGACGGCGTCGGCGTCCCCACCCAGCCCGGCGTAACGCACCACAGCCGAGCCGCCCATCGACCAGCCGAGGACGGCGACGCGCGGGTACCCGGCCTCGCGCAGCCACGCGACCCCGGCCGCGACGTCATGGATCTCGTCGGCGCCGGCCGTGCCGAGACCGGCCGAGCGGCCGTGCCCGCGCAGATCCGGCGCCAGCACGGCAATTCCCTGCCCCACCAGGCCGGCGCAGATCCGCTGGACGTGCGGGTTGCGCGATGACCCGGTGAAGCCGTGGGCGACGACGCAGGCCAGCCCGTGGGTGCCGACGTCCCAGTACGTCGCCGCGAGCCGAACGCCGTCCTGCGTGCGCAGTGTGACGTCCGAGGGGTGGGCCATCCCCCCATTGTGGCCGTCCCGTCGCCGCGTCGTCTCCGGCAGGTAGCGCCGGGATTTCAGGGCCTGGACGGGCTGAGGAGCGGAATGCGCGCGGGCGCGGTCGGGTAATCTGTGCCCGGTACCACGGGTTCCACAGTGCGGTGTGCCCGGCTCGGATCCGGCCCGCGCCGTGCGTTCCGGTGACCGTCCGCGGATCGACCAGTCGCCCGGAGGCGAGGATGGAACTCACCCTGCTCACCAGCGCCGTCCAGCCCACGGCCGAGGTGCTCCCCGCGCTCGGTCTCCTCACGCACCAGGTCACCGTGCTGCCGCAGGACGCCGGCGCGCTCGTCGACCGCAGCCTCGGCGACGTGGCGCTCGTCGACTCGAGGCGGGACCTGATGAGCGCGCGCTCCTTCATTCGCCTGCTCACCGCCATGGGCACCAGCGTCCCCATCGTCGCCGTCCTCACCGAGGGTGGGCTGATCGCCGTGTCCGGTGAGTGGGCCGTGGACGACTTCGTCCTCGACACCGCCGGGCCGGCCGAGTTGGACACCAGGCTCCGGCTCGCCGTCGAGCGCCGGGCGGCGGAGTCCGACGACGTCGACGGACGCCTGGAGATCGGCGAGCTGACGATCGACGAGGTCACCTACGCGGCCCGGTTGTCCGGCGTCGCACTCGATCTCACCTACAAGGAGTTCGAGCTGCTGAAGTTCCTGGCGCAGCACCCCGGCCGGGTCTTCACCCGCTCGCATCTCGTGCAGGAGGTCTGGGGTTATGACTACTTCGGTGGCACCCGCACCGTCGACGTCCACGTGCGCCGGTTGCGCGCCAAGCTGGGCGGCGAGTACGAGGCCTTGATCGGCACCGTGCGTAACGTCGGGTACAAGTTCGTCCGTCCGTCCGACGCGGTCGGGTCCCGCCGGGAGCTGGGCAGCGGCGCTGGCGAGGTCGATATTGACGCCGAGCTGGATGGCACGCACCCGACGTCCCGCTAACGTCGGCGGTGTGCCGCTGATCATCGATTCCCACGTTCCCGACGCTTACACCGTGGCGGCGATCGTCGCGCTCGCCGATCGGGTCGAGCGGGCCGACGGCGCACCGCCGCTGTCGGATCAGGCCCGCACGCTGCTGGGCGCGCCGGACGTGCGGCATGTGGTCGCGCGCGACGGGCCGGACGTGGTCGGCTATGCCCAGCTGCACGACGGCTCCGCCGAACTGGTCGTCGAGCCCGCCGCGCTGAGCCCAGTCCTGGACGCCGCGCTCGAGCTCGCCGACGGCCCCATGCTGGTGTGGTCGCACGGCCGCCGCAGCCGGCTCATCGCGCCGTTCGCTGCGCACGGTTTCGTCCGGGTTCGCGAGCTGTTCGCCCTGCGCCGCCCGGGGCGCCTCGAGCTGCCGCCCGATCCGCGGCTGGACCCGGCGATCACCGTGCGTCCGTTCGTGGTCGGGCGCGACGAGCAGGCCTGGCTCGCCGTCAACGCCGCCGCGTTCGCCCACCACCCCGAGCAGGGCCGGACGACGCCGGCCGATCTGCAAGCTCGGGAAGGGGAGCCCTGGTTCGATCCTGCCGGGTTCCTGCTCGCCGAGCGGGACGGCCGGCTGCTCGGATTTCATTGGACGAAGACGCATCCGGACGGCGCCGGCGAGGTCTACGTCCTCGGAGTGTCCCCCGAGGCGCAGGGGCTCGGGCTGGGGCGCGCCCTGCTGGTTCGCGGCCTGCATCACCTGGCCGAGCAGGGCTGCCCGTACGTCCTGCTGTACGTCGACGGCGACAATCCGGGCGCCCTGCGCCTCTACGAACGGGACGGTTTCGAGCGCTTCGACCTCGACGTCCAGTGGCGGACGGCCTGACCGACGCTCGCCGCCAGTCAGCGTCATGCGTTCGGATCGCGGCATTCACCCGGCGTTCATGCCGGCCACCCCAGCGCGCCATTTCGCGCTCCTAGCGTCCGGGTCGGAACGAACCATCCGACATAGGAGAAGCGATCGTGAAGCTCAACCGTGCTGGCGTCGCCGCCGGCGTGCTGATCGCCGCTGCGGCGTTCGCCGCCTGTAGCAGCAGCGGGAACTCGTCCAAGAACACGAATAGCGCCACCAATTCGGGGGGTGCCTCGCCGAGCACCGGCGGCAGCGCCGTTGCGTCCACCGTCGCGTGTTCGTCCGGGACGCTCAACGCCGAGGGTTCGACCGCGCAGACCAACGCGATCAACCAGTGGATCAAGGACTACCAAACGGCGTGCTTGAAGACGAATCCGACCGTGAACTACAACCCGACGGGTTCGGGCGCAGGCGTCAGCAAGTTCACCGCCGGTCAGGTTGACTTCGCGGGTTCGGACTCGGCCCTCGACCCGACCAAGGGTGAGTTCGCCGCGGCCAAGAAGCGGTGCGGCAGCGCGCCGCTCGACCTGCCGATGGTCGTCGGGCCGATCGCTCTGGCCTACAACCTGAAGAACGTCAAGGATCCGGTCGTGCTCAACGGCGAGGTCGCCGCGAACATCTTCCTGGGCAAGATCAAGTCCTGGGACGACCCGGCCATCAAGGCGCTGAACAAGAACGTCAGCCTGCCCGCGACGAAGATCTCGGTCTTCTACCGCTCCGATTCCTCGGGCACAACGCAGAATTTCGAGAGATACCTGGCCGCCACCGCCCCCTCGATCTTCACGTCCAAGCCGGACAAGGACTCCTCGAAGGCCGGCTTCGCCGGCCAGGGCCAGGCCAAGTCGCAGGGTGTCGCCGACGCCATCAGCAAGACTGACGGCGCCATTGGCTACACGGAGTTCTCCTTCGCCGCGAGCAGTGGATTGCAGACCGCATCCATCGACAACGGTGGCGGCCCGGTGGTGCTGTCGAAGAACACCGCGAGCAAGGCGGCCGAGGCTGCGACCGTCACCGGCACCGGGAACGACTTGAGCCTCAAGATCGACTATGCGACCAAGACGCCGGGTGCCTACCCGCTGATCCTGGTCACCTACGAGATCGCATGCACGAAGTACACCGATCCCGCCAAGGCGACGTTCGTGAAGGACTTCCTGAACTACAGCGTCGATGGCGGTCAGGCGGCGCTGCCCAAGCTCGGCTACGCGCCGCTGCCGACGAGCCTGCAGGCCAAGGTCAAGGCCTCGATCTCGACGATCGGCTGACGATCCGCACGACTGCGGGACAGCACCTTCGGCGACGCGAAAGTGAGCAGCTGCATGGCTGATGGAGACACGATGATCGAGCGCCCTGAGAGGCTCGCCTCGGCCTCGCACGATCTCGGGGCCGCAGGAGTCGATGCTCGCGACGAATACGGGGACGCGGTCGCCTCGACGACGGCGCCCTCCGACGCGGGCGCCTCGATCACCTCGTCCGATCCGCTGGCGATGGGGTCAGCGACCGACGACCGTCCCGTCCCCGGCGCGGGAATGCCGGCGGCTACGACAGGCGGCAAGGTCCGCATCGGTGACCGCGTCTTCGTCTACCTGACTACGGGCGCGTCCGCCTTCATCATCGGGCTGGTCGTGCTCGTGGCAATCTTCCTTCTGATCAATGCGGTGCCCTCGATCCTTGACGACAAGGTCAACTTCCTGACCTCGTCGGAGTGGGACACCACACCCGGCCACCTGCGCTTCGGCGTCGCCCCGCTGGTCTACACCACGGTGCTGATCTCGCTGGTCGCATTGGTCATCGCGGTGCCCCTGGCGCTCGGCATCGCGCTGTTCATCACGCAGTACGCTCCGCGACGTTTCGCTCGCCCCGTCGCGTACCTCATCGATCTGCTCGCCGCGATCCCCTCGATCATCTACGGCATCTGGGGAGCCCGCGTCCTCGCTCCGACGCTCACCGGCACGCAGGACGTCATCAGCACCATCGGCCTCGGCCTTTTCGCCCACAAGGGCATCGACCGGGGAACCGTCTTCAACGGCGCGCTCGTCCTGGCCGTGATGATCCTGCCGATCATCACCGCTATCAGCCGGGACGTCTTCGAGCGGACTCCGCGCGACAACATCGAGGCGGCGTGGGCGCTCGGCGCGACGAAGTGGGAGATGATCCGGATATCGGTGCTGCCACACGGGCGCGCCGGCGTGATCAGCGGCTCGATGCTCGGCCTCGGCCGGGCGCTCGGCGAGACGATCGCGGTGTTCCTGATCCTGTCGAAGGTCAGCAGCTTCTCGCCGTCGTTGTTCTCCGGCGGTGAGACCTTCGCATCGAAGATCGCCAACAACGCCCAGGAGTTCAGCAACCCGGCCTCCACGGGCGCCTACATCGCGGCCGGGCTGGTGCTGTTCGTGCTCACCTTCCTCGTCAACGCCGCTGCGCGAGCGATCGTCAACCGGAAGGCGGCACGATGAGCGCCGCGTGCGGAGCGATCGGGAGAACGCGATGACGGCGACACTGTCCCGGCCCCCGGCGTCGGGGGTCTACGCGAGAGTGTCCGGTTCGCGGCGGGCCAAGAACTTGACTGCGACGGTCTTCGTGACGCTGTCGTTCCTGATCGCGCTCGTCCCGCTCTTCTGGCTGTTGTGGACGGTGGTGAGCAAGGGGCTGCACGTCATCCTCAAGTCCGCGTGGTGGACGTCCACCCAGCGCAACGTCACGCTGACCGACAGTAGCGGGGGCGCCCTGCACGCCATCGTCGGCACGCTCGAGCAGGTCGCGCTCTGCAGCCTGATCTCGGTGCCTGTCGCAATCCTGGTCGGCGTCTATCTCGTCGAGTACGGTCGCGGCCCGTTCGCGCGGATCACGACGTTCATGGTCGACATCATGACCGGCATCCCGTCCATCGTCGCCTCGTTGTTCATCTACGCGCTGTTCATCTCGACGTTCGGTGGTGATCGATCGGGCTACCTGATCAGTCTCGCGCTGGTGATCCTGATGGTGCCGGTGATCATCCGGACGACGGAGGAGATGCTGAAGCTCGTCCCGGACGAGTTGCGGGAGGCGTCCTACGCGCTCGGCATCCCGAAGTGGAAGACGATCGTCAAGGTCGTCCTGCCGACGGCGTTCACCGGCCTCGTGACCGGCGTCGTGCTCGGCATTGCCCGCGTGGCCGGTGAGACCGCCCCGCTGCTGATCCTCGTTGGTTACGCCGGCGGGATGAACGCCAACTTGTTCGCGTCCGGCAAGTTCCAGGGATCCCTGCCGGGCATGATCAACGACCAGTTCGCCAATCTGAACCAGGCCACTGGGGGCACCGCCTATCACCTGGACGCGAACGGCAACCGCGTCATGGGGGCGAGTCACAACTTCGCACCCGACCGCATGTGGGGTGCGGCGCTCACCCTGATCCTGCTGGTGCTGCTGCTGAACGTCATCGCTCGCTGGATCGGGCGCTTCAACAAAGTCGCGAAGTAACGATCGGACGGGACGGTTATCGACATGGCCAAGCGCATCGAGGCAAGAAACCTCAACATGTACTACGGCAAGTTCCTCGCCGTCAGCGACGTCAACCTCACCATTGCGCCACGCTCCGTGACGGCGTTCATCGGCCCGTCCGGCTGCGGCAAGTCGACGGTCCTGCGCACGCTCAACCGGATGCACGAAGTGATCGCGGGAGCGTCTGTGCAGGGTGAAGTGCTGCTCGACGGAGAGAGCATCTACGGCCAGGCGGCCGATCCGGTGAACGTCCGCCGCACGATCGGCATGGTCTTCCAGCGGCCGAATCCGTTCCCGACGATGTCGATCTACGACAATGTCGTGGCCGGGTTGAAGCTGCAGAACGGCCGGCTGGGCAAGAAGCAGCTCGACCCCGTCGCCGAGAGATCCCTGCGCAAGGCGAACCTCTGGGAGGAGGTGAAGGACCGGCTCGACAAGCCGGGCGCCGGACTGTCCGGTGGCCAGCAGCAGCGGCTCTGCATCGCCCGCGCCGTCGCCGTCGAGCCGCAGGTGCTGCTGATGGACGAACCGTGCTCCGCGCTGGACCCGATCTCGACGCTTGCGATCGAGGACCTCATCCAGGAACTCAAGGAGACCTACACGATCGTCATTGTCACCCACAACATGCAGCAGGCGGCCCGCGTCTCGGACCGCACGGCGTTCTTCAACCTCTCCGGTGTCGGCAAGCCCGGCCAGCTCGTCGAGATGGACGACACGCACAAGATCTTCGCCAATCCGTCCGACCGGCGGACCGAGGACTACATCTCCGGGCGGTTCGGCTGAAGTTTCGCCCGGAGCCCTCTGGCGTCCGACCTACTGCTTGGACATTCCCGTTGCACTCTGGGCCTCCCCGGCCGGGTGGCTGCGTGGTGGACTGCTCGGGCGGCATTGGTGCATGTCGAACTGGCCGGGGCCTCGGGCAGGATGGCGGGGTGAGTGGACCTCGGAGTCTCGAGATGTCGGCGACGACGTGCGGGCGGTTCGTTTCGCCAGGCCGCCGATCGGGCAACGGGGCTACCACGAAGGTGCGGGGCGGTGTCACATTCGCGGGCCGAGCCGTGTCCTATGGGCAACTGCAGTCCGATCGCCAGGAGGTTCTGATGGCTCGTATCTCGCTCGACCCGCCACGCACGACCATGGTCAAGCTCGCCGAGTGGTACTCGCGGCGCCGCTTCGGCGACGTGCTCGAACCAGCGCAGGCAATGGCCCACAACCGCAAGGTGCTCAGGACCTGCGTCCGCGAAGAGATGTCGGCCGAGAGGTGGAGCGCCGTGCCGTCCCAGATCAAGACGTTGGCGGTCATGTCGGCCGCGGCGACGGTCGGGTGCGAGTGGTGCATGGACTTCGGCTACTGGCACGCCATGGACGATGGCATCGATTCGGCCAAGATCCAGGACATGCCGCGCTGGCGGGAGAGCTCGGCGTACACCGAGCTCGAACGGGCCGCGATCGAGTACGCAGCGGCAATGAGCACGACACCGATCGAGGTCACCGACGACCAGGTAAGCGCCTTGCGCGAGCATCTCGACGAGGCCCAGCTCGTCGAGTTGACCATGATGATTGCGATCGAGAACCAGCGCGCGCGGTTCAACTCAGCGCTCGGCCTTGCCAGCCAGGGTTTTGCCGAGCGCTGCGAACTCCGTCCCACGCGTTGACCGACGTAAGCGGAGCGGCGCGACCGCCGGGCGACGGGTCCATGACCGATCCATTCGCCACGCACCGGCGGCTACTGTTCAAGGTCGCCTACGACCTGCTCGGCTCGGTGGCCGATGCTGAGGACGTCGTGCAGGACACGTGGCTGCGGTGGTCGGCCACCGATCGTTTCGATATCCGCGACGCGCGGGCCTACCTGGTCCGGATCGTCACGACGCAGGCGCTGAACCGGCTGCGCGCCATCGCGGCGAAGCGCGAGACGTACGTCGGCCCGTGGTTGCCCGAGCCGCTCGTCGAACCCGACGACGTCGACGTGGTCGGAGACGCAGCCGTTCGCGAGCACGACGTCTCGATCGCGATGCTCGTGGTGCTCGAGACGCTGTCACCGCCCGAGCGTGCCGTCTTCGTGCTTCGCGAGGTGTTCGGCATGTCGCACGACGAGATCGCCGCCGCGCTCGACCGCACCCCGGCAAGCGTCCGGCAACTCGCGCACCGGGCTCGCGGACACGTCCAAGCCCGACGCCCTCGTTTCGAGGCGGACGAGACCCGTCAGCGGCAGGCAACGCAACAGTTCCTGTTGGCCTGCGCGACGGGTGACCTGTCGACGCTGCTCGGCCTGCTGGCTCCCGACGTGCGGCTGATAAGCGACGGCGGCGGTCATGCCAAGGCAGCAAGGCGCCCGATCGAGGGCGCGGACAAGGTCGGCCGCTTCATGATCGGCATCGCTGGCGAGTCGGCCGCGTTGGACCTGCGGTTCGCCCTGATCAACGGCACGGTCGGCGTGGTCGGCTACGACGGCGACGTCGCGAACACGGTCGCGCTGCTCGATCTCGACTTGGACGGTCGGGTCACGACCGTCTTCATCGTGGCCAATCCGGAGAAACTCGCACACCTGCGTCGGTGAGCGGGTGCGGAGCCCGTTGCACCCTATCTACAACTATGTCGGAAGCTGCAAGGACGTTTCTGACTCGGCATGGAGCGTCCGAGATCGCCGAATAAGGAGCACGCTCAAGAACTTCCCCGAGCCTCGGAAGGCGCTGATATGTGCGGCTCGACCAATGTCAGATGAGGATCCCATCCGGCCAGCCGCTCGTTGACGGGGGCGGTCTACGGGACAACCTTGATCATCCGGTAGTTCGCACTTTCGACGGCCCGGCGGACGGTACGTCGAGGTTCCTGTGTCGGGAGCACCGAACCGAACGGTGCCGAGTTCGCGACAACTCTCGCGGTGGCGGCCTAACATCGATGCCCACGGCCGACCGGTACCCCCGACAGTTCCAGACTCAGGGATGCGCTATCGGGGCCGCCTCTAGTCAGCGTCGATTCCTGGGTCCTCCACCATCAGAGTTCGGTTGTGTCACGGAGGTCGTGGTTAGCTGAGCGGTGTTCCGGTCGCGACCAGAACGAACCAGGCGCCGCCCGGGGAGAGCGGGATGGGATTGCCGTCGACCCCTCGCAGGGTGGTGCCCTCGG
Organism: Jatrophihabitans sp.; assembly: GCA_051000605.1. Taxonomy (GTDB): domain Bacteria; phylum Actinomycetota; class Actinomycetes; order Mycobacteriales; family Jatrophihabitantaceae; genus Jatrophihabitans. The sequence continues at coordinate 5,241 of JBPCOE010000001.1, read as the reverse complement.
CTTCTGAACGCCTGGTCCACGTTCCGGTGATCCGGCGGCCGTTGCGGAATTCTACGAGCTTGCCGGTGCCGATCGTATGCGTGAACTGTGCCGGGTTGCCGAGGCTGTCTCGGTCTTTGGTGTAGACGGTGCTTCGACAGAACTGTACGACGACGTTGGGCGTTGCGATGATCTTGCCGTTGGCGGTGTGCTGTACGGCGCCGTCGATGATCCGGACGTAGCGGTGCAGTTTGGGGCTCCAGTCGAAGGTGACCGGCGTGCCTCCTATTCTGGTATGTACCGAGGTAGCCGGTCTTGACCCAGCTGTGACGAGTCGAGATGACCACCGGAGGCCGATGTCTTTGGCCTTCGGTCCCTTGAGTGTCGCTGCGATCGTCGTGAGATTGGCTCGGAGGTTGTTCGGCACGGGCCGGGAGGAATCGCGCGAGAAGCCGGGACCTTGCCGGTCGTTGATGTCGGTACGAAGCTTCGATTGGTCAAGTGGTGCTAATTCTGGGTGCGATCCGCCTGACGCGACGTAGAGGATCGGTCCGAACTGCGACGCCAGTTCGGGGTCGCCTGCGCGGGTGCTGCGCACGGGCTCCACGGTCGGCAGGGTGGTGTTGTATATCGCGAGTATCCGGGTGAGTCCGCCCTCGGCCTGTTCGATGTAGACGATGTCGGCCTTGTCGATTCCCAGCTGTGGCCGTCCCGCAGCGGTGTCCTCGATCTTGACAGCGACGACTGGATTCTGCGAGACCTTGCCGCCGGTCAGCGGATTCACCGACGTCGGCTTCGGCCGCGAGGTGCCGGCGGAGGGCCCAGGGTTTGCGGTGTGATTGGCATGGCCGGAGGAGGTACAGGCGGTCAGCGCAACCAGGCATACCCCGATCGTCGCAAGCGTCGTGTGGCGGCAGAGCCGATGCATGCGGAGTCCTTGTCTGGTCGGTGGGCGAAGCGTCCGGTCATCGGCTCGGTAGGTATACGACTCCCAGGACAGCAGGCTATGCGCCGCTACCTGCCCGATCGCGAAGAAACGCCGCGACCACTGCTAGCCGCTGACGGGGTCTTGTCCAAGGCGAAGTGTATAAACGGCGAGGGTCGGCCGAAGTCGACGGTGAACGCCGGCCGGGTCGGCACCAGACCGGCCTCGGGAAAGGAGGGCTGATGCGCGTTGTTCGGGTGAACCTCTGCCTCCTCGTTGTTCTCGCTGCTTGCCTGGTTGGTTGCACGGGTCAACGGTCGAACCACATCGGAAGCTTCCACCTGCGCGGCCCGGTGGCGGGCACGTCCAAGACCGCGTCGGCCGGGGTCTCCCCGCAGGGTGGCTCGGCGGACCTCGCCGGGACGGCATGGCGCATCACTCGCAAGTCCGCTGGCAGGATCGAAGGCTACGCGAATCGCACCAGCGTGTCCTCAGGACAGCCGGTCACGCTGTACGTGTCCACGCGCGAGCCGCGCTTCCTGGTCCGCGCCTTTCGTATGGGCTGGTACCGCGGCGTTGAAGGGCGGCAAATATGGGTATCGCGCTCGACGCCTGGTCACCAGCAAAGCGTCGCAGTGCTCGCCCCGGCTGCGACGCGGACACGCGCCGCGGACTGGGCGCCGTCGCTGACGGTCTCAACTACAGGCTGGGTCCCCGGTGATTACCTGTTGCGGCTGGAGACCAGCACCAAACATCAGAGTTTCGTGCCCCTGACGGTGCGCGGGCCCTCCGCAGCCGGACGCCTTGTCCTGGTCAATGCCGTCACCACCTGGCAGGCGTACAACGTCTGGGGATGCTGCGACCTCTACCGCGGCGAAGACGGCGCCTTCGCCACCCGCTCACGCGCCGTCACGTTCGATCGGCCCTACCAAGCCGACCACGGCGCCGGAGGTTTTCTCAGCCGCGAACTTCCCGTCGTCGCCGAAGCCGAGCGACTCAACCTGCCGCTGGACTACGTCACCGACGTCGATGTCCACGACAACCCCCATCTCCTCGACGGCGCCCACGCCATCGTTTCCATGGGCCACGACGAATACTGGTCGCCCGCCATGCGCTCTGCTGTCACCCGCGCTCGCGACGCCGGAACCAACCTGGCGTTCCTAGGGGCCAACGCGATATTTCGGCGCGTCCGGTTCGCCGGCACCCGCCTCGGCCCTAACCGTTTGGAGATCAACTACAAGGACCCATCAGAGGATCCACTGAACGGCCAAGGCACTGCTGACGTGACTGCGAACTGGCCCGCCACACCCGACGCACGACCGGAGTCCAGCTTGCTCGGCAATCAGTACGCCTGCTATCCCGGCGGGGGCGTTCCAACCGTCGCCGGCGTCATCGTGGATCCCGGTAACTGGCTGTTTGCCGGGACCCACGTCACGAGTGGCCAGCGCCTGCCAGGCCTGATCGGCCCGGAGACCGATGCCGTGCAACTCGGCAGTCCCACACCCAGACCGATTGAGGTCCTTCTCCACTCACCCACCCACTGTCCCGGAAACACCCCACCCGACGCTGACACCAGCTACTACGTCGCCCCCAGCGGAGCAGGCGTCTTCGACGCAGGCACCATGGATTGGGCATGCGCGATCAGCGGGCATTGCAACCAACCGGCGCCCATCACCGGACCCACTCAGCGGGTCACCCGGCAGGTCACCGACAACCTGCTCACCACCTTCGCTCTCGGCCCCGCCGGCCACCGGCATCCGGCCCACGACAACCTGCAGGCCCTTGGGATCAGCCACCACTGAGGGACCCAGCCATCGATCGCGACCGAAGGATCAGCGGGCCTGCAGATTCAACGGTGTAACTCCTGAGACGTAGGAGGCGCTTGTGACTGAAGTGAAAGGGCGTCTGCTGGATCAGATTCCCGAGGCTGGCACGGACCGGCTGGGTGCGGTGGATGCGCAGCTCGTCGAGCAGTTGGCCGATCGTGCCCGCTCGCACGGGCTGCAGCTCACCAGTGAGGGCAGGCTACTGGGCTACTGGCACCGGTTGACCAAGCCCTTCCCCCGGCCCTCCGCAGCGGACGGGACAGGCTGAAGTCGTGCATGGTCTGCCTGCCTCGGACCGGCGGGTGCGATCAGGAGGGGTGTGGTACCTGACCAGTGCCACGTTCGGCGACGAGCGCGAGTAGTGCACTGACGGGGACGGTCGCGTCCTTTCCCGCCGTCTCGATCGTGAGGCGCTCCGCGAGCCATTCGCGCATCAAGGTGCTCACCATGATGCCCCGGTCCTCCGCAGCGGCGCGCAGTCGGTCGATGACTGGCTTGGGCAGCCGCAATGCGTAGATGACCATCGGCTCGCCGACCGCTTCCGATTCTTCCCACGCCGCGTGCTCGATGTGATCGCTGAGGTCGGTGTTGTCGTAGTGTTCGGCGAGTTCTCGCAGCTGCTCTGGCGTCATCCCGTTCAACATCCTTTCCGGCGGAACGCGCGCCGCTCCGTATCGGCCATGTCGCGGGCGGTCACGACGTTCCATCGCTCGTCCAACGCCGGGGCGACGACCAGTGCTCGGCCGACCGCAGTCGTGCCCAACACCGCAGTGGTGCCAGGCCGACCGCGTCCGGTGAGCATTGGCCGGGTGTTGATCGACTCCTCGACTCCTTCGGGTCGAACGCCGTGGACGGCGATGTGCTCATCGGATGCCGTCGGTCGAGGCGATTTCTCGATACACCGGTCGGCGTAACACAAACGCCATACGACCGTTTCTCAGTTGCCGATCATTCTGCGAGACCGCCCGAGCCGCAGACAGTTTCCCACTGTGGGAATGTGGGGTTAGACTTCCACTATGACGAGGATGGTGGAGACGGACGACCGAAGCCGGGTGGTACTTCCTGGGCACCCCAACCAGCGATACGTCGTTCGTGAGAATGCCGACGGGAGTCTGCTGCTGCAGCCCGCGCGAGTCGTGACGGAGGCGCAGCAGGAGTATGACGGCGACGCGGAGCTGCGTGAGCTGCTGAGTCGAGCAACGGCCTCGCCGACTGTGCGCCGCGCACGCCAGCGCCGTACGGTGTGACCGCCGAGGGCGACTACTCCGAGACTGCGGATTCGCAGCTGAACGCACTGGAGGCCGGATCCGATGTCGACCTATACAACGCTGTGCTGGACGCCTGTGAGCTGATCTTCCGGATGCCCGGCCAGTCCCAGTCCCTCTCCACCGCCGTCACCACGAAAGAGGGCATCCGCATGCGGATGCCCGTGCCCGGACACGCCCGCTACAAGGTCTTCTGGTCGACCGACGGACCCCGCATCGAAGCCGTCTTTCCCCACCCTTGAAAGCCCCGACCTGCACTACCGCGCATCCCCGCTGACCAGAACCTTCCTCGGGTGGGGAGCAACCCACTCAGGGTTGCGATCGCTAGCTGTCAACGGCGGGTGAATCTTCCATGCCTACGGCCCGGTGGCGGATCCCGGTGCGGTGCGCGCCGCAGTGGACCATGTCGGCAGCGCTGTCCAAAGTGGGGGACTCTTTCCGCGTTGTGGGATCGTGAGTACGTGACCCTAATCGCGACCACCGACGAGATCCGCGCATGGGCGATGGCGCTGCCGGAGGTGACAGAGAAGCAGCACTTTCGGTTCCACGTTCCGTTGTGGCAGGTGAGCGGCAAGACCTTCCTAGGGATGGGCCGCGACGAGACGTCGGCCGTCTTCTGTGTCACCGAGGAGTCCGCGGAAAGGGCGGCAGCGGTGGACCCGGAGCACGTCGCGGCGGTTCGCCGGATGAACGCGCAGCGAGCTTCCTCGGGCTGGAGGTTCGGCTCGCCGGGATTCCAACCGAGCGCCTCGAGGGCTGGGTCCGCGAGGCGTGGGCCGCGCACGCGCCGAAGACGGTTCTCAAGCAGCACACCGGCGGTCTGTGAGCACCTTGCGGTCTGTCCCGTAAGCCGATCCTTGGGTTCTCGCGGTGATCATGTGATTAGCGAACCGGATGATCAACAACCCCACTCAGTCAGGTGTTGCGATCACCGCGAGAACCCAAGGATCCGCTTGCGCGAACGGCTCGGCAGGCGCTGTGAGCGGCCCGGTAGTCGAGTCGTCGTCGACGTTCCGGCTGCGGTTCCCTCACTGGGATAGATGTCGCACCGAACCGCCTCGAGGCTGGGGAGCGCTCCGTCTGTGGGATTGCGGCGGAAGCCGACCTGGCCGAGGTTCCGGTCCCTCAGGAAATGGCGATGCTGACGTTGAGGTCGGCGCCGAGCAGCCCTGCGAGCCGATGGGCTTCGGTCTCGAGCCGTGCCGGTTGTGGGTTCCCCGCCTCGCTGAACCACGAGACCGCGAGC
>JBPCOE010000137.1:0-17869 GCA_051000605.1 Jatrophihabitans sp. | reverse complement strand
CGGACAAGACGATGACCGCGGTTTCGACATGACTGCGACTGTCAACGATCACGCGACTCACCAGCCGGCGATCACCTGTCAACGATCACGCGACTCTTGAGTAAACGGACTCGTGAACCCGGGCACCCGAGGCGGCTCCCCACCCCTCGAAGTCCTGGGGGTTGTGGACGCGTCTCGCTGGCCTGCGAACGGTCCTTGACTCCAGATGCCGAAATTGCCGCGATGCGTCTTTGGGCGTGTTCGCCCGTCGCCCCTCTGCCGCAATTCATCCGGAAAGGGAAATGTCCCACTGTCGCAACTGAGGCCGTGGCCAGTCCTTTGACGGCTACACCGTTTTCGAGATGCGAACTCCCGTGTGCGACCGGACACTGAAAACGTCCAGAAAGGACGACCGGAAGGAAACCCGAAATGGACCTGCCAAGAGAGTCCAGCGCGAAGTCATCGCGCGGCCGCAATCGCCGAGCCCGACAGTCTGAAGACCTCGCCGGATCCGTACTTGACCAGTTCGACGAACCCACCGTCGCCCTGACGGCGACGGACGCGGCCGATGGGCAGCCGTTTGACGTCGTGCGACGTGGTTGGGATCCAGACCAGGTCCAACTAGTCATCGCTCGACTGCAGTCCGAGCGCGACGCGTTGGTCGAACAACTCGCGAATCGAGAGCGCACCGGCACGTCCGATCCGAGCCAAACGCCGCCGGGAGAGGCCGCCTCGTCGGGGGCGTCCGAAAGTCAGCCCGCCGGCGATGCCTCGAGCGGACCCGACGCGTACGCGCACTTGGGCCACGAGGTGGCCCAGGTGCTCCGCAGCGCCCACGACACCGTGAGTGCCACCATCGCCCAGGCTGAGCGCGATGCCGCCGCACTTCTCGAGCGGGCCGGGCTGCAAGCGCAGGAGATCGTCGAGGATGCCGAGCAACAAAGCTTCGTGCTGGTGACGCGCGCCCGGGAACAGGTGGCCGGCGAGACCGACCGGGCACAGGAAATGCTCGCTGCAGCAAGGCGGGAGTCCGACGACCTGATTGGCGCGGCCCGCCAGCAGCTGCGCGACCTGCAGGCTGCGGCGTGTCGTATCCGGGTCGACGTCGAGACCGCACACACGGCATTCGCTGACGCACTCGTCGCATTGCCGAATCACTTCCCGCTGGGCACCGATGATTCCGATACCGTCGAAATCGACAACCGATCCGCAGGCCGTCATGGCGATAGTCCGGAAGACGGGGACGGGTCCGCGCCCGCTGATCGCCAATCAAGCGATGACGAGGCCGAAACCGCGTTGAGCGGCTCGAAGGCCTCGTGACGCGACGGCGCTGACGGTCACAGGCGACGGCGGCTGGCAGGGCATCCCATGTGCCGGTCGTCCAGCCGTGCACACCCGAGCATCGCTCGATTGGCAGCAGCGTCCGTAGCGAACCGTCCACCATCGAGGATCGTCTCGTCGCCGGCCATCACCTCGATCGTCGCCGACCGCTCATCGGGTGGATGCGGCGCCATTGGCGTCGCCGCCCTCCTACTACCGACCAACCACGCGGACCGAACGCACTCATCAGCCGCGGACAGGGTCAACGCGGGGGCGGTCCCACGTAACGTCTCGCTGGAGGTCGTCCGGAACTCAGAGTCGGTTCGCCGGCGTCGCCACTCAGGCGTCGTTGCCGGCGAGCATGCCTTGTCGTCGCGCGACGGCGACCGCTTCGGTGCGACCGGCGGCGCCGAGCTTGGCGAGGATGTTGGAGACGTGGACGCTCACTGTCTTGGCGCTGATGAACAGCTGATCGGCGATCTCACGGTTGCTGCGTCCCTCGGCGAGCAGCGCCAGGACCTCGTTTTCGCGGGCGGTCAGGGGCTCCTCGTGTCGGGATGTCGCCGACCGTGCCGGCGGCGTGCCCGTGCCAGGAAGCGCCCGCAGCTCGGTGAGCAGCGGGCGGGCCTCCAAGCGTGCCGCGACCGCTCGGGCCCTGGCGGCTTGCTCCGTGGCGCCGGCCGGCTGACCTGTCGCGCGCAGGACCGCGGCCAGTCGGGCGCGGGAGCGGGCGGTCTCGTAGGCGTGGCCGAAGCGTTCGAAGGCCGACACAGTCTGGCGCCACGCGTCGGTCAGCTGGTCCTCTGGCAGCGGGTCGACACCGGACAACCAGCGCAGTCGCGCATGTTCGGAGATGACGCGGGCGTGCCAGGCGTCACCCTCGGGGCCACGGCGCCGGCCGCAGGCCTGACCGTGGGCCGCGACCTGTGCCGTTGCTTCGGCCAGCTCGGTGCCGCGACGGGCGAGGTCCGCTCGCTGCTCGACGCCCGAGCGGGCGGCTGTCGACGCGAGGTGGCCGAGTAGCAGCGCGCCGAGACGGAGGCGGGCCTGGAACGTGGGGCGCTGCCACAACGCACTCACCGTCGTGATGACGTCGTCATACATCGCCTGGGCGGCGTCGAGGTCACCGCGCTGGCCGAGCAGATCGATAGCGGCCCCGCCGCTGATGATCGCGATCAGGCCGTCACGCTGCCACCACGGGCGCAGGCGCGGTATGAGCTCAAGAGCGCCGAGGTCACCTCGGCCTGCGGCGACCTCCATGCCGGTCGCAGCGAGCACGGCCTCGGCAAGACCGGGTGGCGACTCGTCCGCGACGTCGACGGTCTTCATGGCGAGCGACCAGTCACCGCGAACGTAGGCGACGACCGCGGTCATGGCGCGGGCGTCGAGACCGTAGGGAGCCCATGGACGATCCACCTCGCCGGCCCGTTGCCAGGTCTGGCGGTAGACCGTCAGGGCCGGCCCCAGCTGACCTAGTTCGTAGTGCAGGCCACCGAGGGCGAACATGCTTCGGAGCTCAGCGGCTACCTCGCCCGCCGCTCGCGCCTCGGTGATCGCCTGGTCCAGCGCTGCCCGCGAGGCGTCAGGATCACCGGCCCGTACATCGAGGCGGGCAAGAGTCGTGGACGCGTCGGCGACGACGTCGGGCAGGCCAAGCGCATGTGCGATGCCCAGTGCTTCGGCCGCCCAGCGGGCGGCGTCGTCGTTGCGGGCACGGTAGGCGTTGGCACGCGCGTGCACGGTCAGCACCCGGGCTCGCAACGCACTCGGCGGCTCGACGGGCGCCAGCCGCACCGCCTCCGTGGTCAGCGCCAGGACGTCGACCTTGTTGTCCGTCAGTAGTGCCATGCTTGCGACCGCGTGCAACAGCCGGACCCGGTCCAGCGGTGCAGCGCCATCGGGCAGGGCGTGGAGCTGGTCCTCGGCGAGGGCAAGCGCGCGGAACAGATGGCCGGCCGCGGCCGCTGCGACACTCGCGCGCACGGTAAGATCGACTTGATCGATCCGACCCTTCTCGTTCCGATCGTCTGGGCTACCGACGCCGACGGCCGCGGCCACGTCGGGGTCGGCCAGGAGCTCCAGAGCCAGTTCGTAGTGCCGGGCTGCCTCGTCGGGACCGCCGACCGCCATCGCCTCGTCGCCGGCCGTCACGCTCGCGTGTGTTGCCGTCACCAGGTCGTGGGCGGCCCAGGCGTGCCGTGCCAGCTCCGCGGCAGTACCGGCCGCCTGGCGAGCCGCCAGCGCCGCGGCGTAGCGCGCGTGCAGCCGCACCCGCTCCCCCGGCAACAGGTCTTGGTAGACCGCCTCGGCGAGCAGCGCGTGCCGGAACGCGTAGCCGTCGGGCCCAACCGCCACCAGCACGTTGGCCTCGACCGCCGCCCGCAGTGCGCGATGCAGGGCGACGTCGTCCAGGTCAGCCGCGCGGGCCAGCAGGTCGTGGGGCACCCGACGGCCCACGACCGACGCCGCCCGCACCACGTGACGCCCGTCATCGTCGAGTTGCTCGAGGCGCACCAGCAACAGGTCGGTGAGTTCGGCGGCCAGCAAGCCGCCTGGGACCTCCGTGGCGGCCACCAGCTCCTCGACGAAGAACGGATTGCCCTCCGCTCGTTCGACGATGAGCCGCAGCTCACGTTCGGGTAGCAGTCGGGGATGCAGCGTGTTCACCAGCAGGCGCGCATCCGGGCCGGCGAGCGGATCGACCTGCAGGCGATCCACAGTAGGCAGGCGCGCCCATTCGGCCAGGGTCGCGCGCAGCGGGTGCCGGCGATGCAGGTCGTCAATCCGGTAGGACGCGACGACGGCGACCGGCGCATCGAAGCGGCGGGTGAACAAGAACGTGAGCAGCTCGCGCGTCGACTGATCAGCCCAGTGGACGTCTTCGACGACCAACAGCACCGGCGCCTGGCGGCTCAGCTCGGCCAGCGCACCGTGGACTGCGTCGAACAGCGCGGCGCGGTCCGTCGGCTCCGGACGGGCGCCGCCCTCGCCGAGCAGTCGGCGCGCCGGTAGCAGCCGCGCAATGGCGGGGCGCGCCTCAAGCAGAGACGTCGCGACTGCGACCGACTCCGTCGCGAGCCGACCGAAAGCCTCACTGAAGGCCAGGTATGGTGATGACGAGTCGCCGAAGTCCAGGCAATGTCCGACCAGCACCCGCCACCCGGCGTCCCGAGCGCGGGTGCTCAACTCGGCTATCAGCCGGCTCTTCCCGACGCCGGCGTCGCCCCCGAGCAGCACGGCACCGCCTGGATCTCCATCCAAACCCACCAATTGCGCGAGCCGCTCTACCTTCTCGGCGCGCCCGATCAGCGGGCCCGCAACGGTCTCCGACGGCACGCCACCATCATGACCGACGGCCGGCACCGTCCCCAGCCCGTACGGTGCAGGCCGCCATCGACGACGGCGCGACGGTCGCAGGCCGGCCCGCCACCGGCCGGAGGTGAGCCCGCCGGATGGCGCTGGACCGGTAACCGCGGAAGAGCGAGCGGGGCCGGTGGTGAGGCGAGGTCCGATGGAAATATGCTGTGAGGCGCTCGCGGCGGTAAGCCAATTCGGCTTCGTAGGACAGTCCCATCATCGACATCTGCTTCTCCTCGAACCAGCGGTTTCTGTTGGCTCGACTCTGCGTGTCTAAGGAGGCAGCCCGCATCGGGAGGAATCCCTATCTTCACCACCCGGCGCCCGGGGGGCGCCTTAGCTGGCCCAGCGACGGGCCGGCTTACTGCTGACCTTCCAGCAGCTCGACGAAGAGACAGTCCGCCTCGGAGAGCAGCTCGCCGGACGGGCTCAGCAGACGTCCGGAACCCCAGCGTTTGCGGCCCTCTACCCTGTCGCGGGTCGCCTCGAAGCGCAGCTCCACGTCGATCGGCGTGATCCGCCGGTAGTTGATCTTGAGGAACGCGGTGCGGGCGACGCCGGGCAGACCGGTGTTCATCACCCGGCCCAGGACGTCGTCGAAGAGCAGCGGCTGCGAGCCGCCGTGCGCTGCACCGTTGCCACCCAGGAAGAAGCGCGTGAAGGTGACTCGCCCGCTGAGCTTGCCGGCGTCCTCGTCGTCGACGAAATACGGCGGGAAGAGTGCGTTGCCCCGGCCGGGCAGATCAGGGCGCCAGCCGTCCACCCGCTTCCATTCGGGCACCTGGTAGGCCGACACGACGTCTATGACGTCGCGCAGCCGGGCCGTGAGTTCAACAGCGACGTCCGCCGGGAGGGAGGACCCCGAAAGCTGGTCCAGCAGCAGCCGCTCGGCGGCGATCAGGTCGCCAAACGCCGATCCGCCCCGGACGTCCGCGGGCGGCGGCGTGGCGTCGACGCCGTCGTTCTCCGGCCAGGGATGCATGGAATCTGTCACCCGTGGAACGTATCCGCCGGGCTCGGGGCGCCGCTCGACACCCGGCGCATCGGGACGTGCGGAATCCCGTCCTCGATGAACTCCGGGCCGTCGACACCGAACCCGAAGCCGCCGTACCAGCCGGCGAGCGGCGACTGCGCGTCGAGCACGATCGCGCGGTCGCCGCTGAGCTCGATCGCTCGCCGCATGAGCAATCCGGCCAGCCCGCGGCCGCGTGCCGCGGACGCCGTCGCCACACGTCCGACCCGGGTCACGTCGCCGGGCTCGCTGAGCAGCCGCAGGGTGGCCACGACGGCACCGCCGTCCTCGATCCAGAGCTGCACCGCGCCCAGCTCGAGATCGCGCCCGTCCTGGTCGAGGTATACGCAGTCCTGTTCCAGGACGAAGACTTCGGAGCGCAACGCGAGGATCCGGTACAGGACGACGGAATCCAGCTCGGCGGCGGCCGCGACCTGAACGACGGGACCAGAGGGCACGCCGTCGAGCCTGCCAGAGCGGAGTCGTGTTGGATGAAGGCATGAGTCTGACGAAGCCAGTCATCGAGTACCCGGGCGGCGAGCCGCCGACCGACCTCAAGATCGAGGACATCGTCGTGGGCGAGGGCGCCGAGGCGACACCGGGGGATCGCGTCGAGGTGCACTACGTCGGGGTCGAGTTCAAGTCCGGGGAAGAGTTCGACGCGTCCTGGAACCGGGGTGAAACCATCGAGTTCCCGCTGCAGGGCCTGATCCAGGGCTGGCAGGAGGGCATCCCGGGCATGAAGGTCGGCGGCCGTCGCCAGCTGACGATCCCGCCGGAAAAGGCGTACGGCCCGACCGGCGGCGGCCACCGGTTGTCCGGCAAAACACTCGTGTTCGTCATCGACCTGATCGGCGTCGCCGGCTGAACCGAGTGATGATCTCGGCCGAACCGTGCAATCTGGTGAGGCTTCGCCGACATCATCGTCGGTAGCTACGAGCTCTCGGCGAGGCGATCCCCGACGGTCAGCGTGCCCGCCTGTTTGATGTGCCGCAGCACGGGCGATACCTCCATGGACTGCACGCCCGCGATCGCGCCGACCTTGTCGGTGACGAATCGGTAGAGCGCCGCGGTGTCCCGGCACACCACCGACGCGGTCAGGTTGCTCTGGCCGGTGATCGCGCCGACGAAGGCGACCTCCCGTTCGCCTGCCAGTGCCTGCCCCGCGCGGTCCAGCTCGGCCGGGGTGACGGTGAGCCAGAGCGTCGCCGCAGCGTGGTAGCCGAGTGCCGCTGCCGATAGGTCGACATCGAGGTAGGCCTCGCCGGCTGCGAACAGGGCGCGGAGCCGGCGGGTGGCCGTGGTCTCGCTGACGCCGCCCGCCTGCGCCACCGCGGCGAACGACGCCCGACCATCGCGGGCCAGTGCGTCGAGCAGCAGGCGGTCGGTGTCCTCGAGCGTCGTGCGCTGCGTACCGTCTGCGTTCCTGACGGGCTCGGCGAGGCCAAGGTCGCCATGTTGCAGCACCGTCCGTTGCTGGCCCGCGTCGAGCAGATCGGCGAGCCCGGCCCAGTCGTCCGTCGGGTGCATGCCCTCGCCGACGAAGCGGTGCAACACCATCGCGGCCGCGATGCCGAGCACGGGTGCAGTTCGCGGCAGCCGCTGGATCAGCAGGTCGTCGCGCGCCTCCTCCGTCCGTGCGCGCAGCACGCACACGATCTCCGAACCGCCTGACACGAGCGTCACCCAGCTGACGTCCTCACGCTGAGCGAGGGCCTTCGCCAGCGACTCCGCGCCGCTGGGTTTGCACTGCGTCCGGACGATCCAGTTGCTCTGGCCGAGCGCGCCGAGGTTGACGACGGCGGTCACGCGCACGATGCCTGCCCGGACGAGGCGCCGGTAGCGCCGGGCCACGGTCTGCTCCGACACGCTCAGGGCGGTGGCGACGGTGCTGAACGGCACTCGCGGTGAAAGCTGGAGGCAGCGGATGATCTGCCCCTCCAGCTGATTTACAGTGGCAGATTCGCGCGGCATGGACTTCATTCTGGCGGATACCCGCGCGAAACGCATTTCCGGCACGCCCTCTGTCGGTACCGGGCCCGATAGTGGTGCGCGGGTCATCGACACATCTGCTGGAGGTTCCGATGCGCAAGTGGTTGCCGTTGTTCACGGTCTGCCTGGGCACGTTCATGCTGCTCATCGACGTCACGATCGTGAACGTCGCCCTGCCTGACATGGCCACCGATCTGAAGACGTCGTTCGGCTCCCTGCAGTGGGTCGTCGATGCGTACGCGCTGGTGCTGGCCGCGCTCGTCCTGGGTACCGGCTCGATCGCCGACCTGGTCGGGCATCGGCGGGTCTACGTCGCCGGGCTGGCCCTGTTCGCGCTGTCGTCGCTCGTCTGCGGGATCGCCCCGAACTCCGAGGCACTGATCGCGGCCCGTTCCGTGCAGGGTCTCGGCGCCGCCGCGATGTTCGCGACCACGTTCGCGCTGCTGAACAGCAACTACGTCGGCCGCGACCGCGGCACGGCGTACGGCATGTGGGGCGCCGTGGCCGGCGCGTCGGCGGCGGTCGGGCCGATCATCGGCGGCCTGCTGACCCAGGGTGCGTCCTGGCGCTGGATCTTCTTCGTGAATCTCCCGGTCAGCGTGGCGGCGATCGGGCTGTGCCTTGCCGTGCTGCACGACGCCCACGACACGGTGCGGGCACGCGTTGACGTCGCTGGCATCGCCGCGTTCTCCGCGGCTGCCGCGTCGCTCACCTACGGTCTGATCCAGGCCAACGAGAACGGCTGGTCCGAGGTCGGCAGCTGGGCCTGGATCGTCGCCTCGCCGGTGCTGCTCGCGGTGTTCGTCGCGATCGAGCTGCGGGCTGCGGCGCCGATGCTCGACCTGGCGCTGCTGCGCAACCGGTCCTTCGTCGGGATCCTGCTCGCAGCTCTCGTCGTGACCCTCGCGGCCTTCGCGTCCTTTACCTACACCTCGATCTGGTTGCAGTCCGTGCTCGGGCTGAGCCCGATCGAGGCCGGGCTGACCGGGCTGTCGTTGGCGTCGTTCGCGATGTCCGCGGTCATCGGCCGCTTCCTGCACAGCTCGAAACCGGGCCCGATCATCGGCGCCGGCCTGCTGTTCATCGGCGTGGGTGGTCTGGTAGGCGGCCTGCTCGTGCACGGTTCGGCCTCGTGGCCGGCGCTGATCCCGGGCTTCCTGCTGATCGGTGTCGGCGTCGGGCTCGCCACCCCCACCCTCAGCTCGGCAGCGATGAGCGCCGTCCCGCTGCAACGAGGCGGGATGGCCGCCGGCGCAGTGAACACGGCCCGCCAGCTCGGTTTCGCGCTCGGCATCGCCGCGCTCGGCTCGGTCTTTGCCGCCCGGGCCGCGCACGTGCTCGCCGCTCGCTCCGTGCCGCATTCCGGTGACGTCTCGCGCGCGCTCGCCGGCGGGCAAGCGAAGGCGCTGCTGGGCCAAGCGCCGGATGTGGTGCGCGGCCCGCTCGACGCAGCCCTGCATGCCGCGTCCGTCAGCGGGGTTCAGTGGGCGTTCCTGGTCTCCGGCGTGCTGGGCATCCTGGCCGGCTTCGCGGTGCTCGTCCTCGTCCGCCCGTCGGCCCACGGGTCCGCCGGGAACGCCGCCGCGGCGCGTCCCGCCGATCTCGACGACGCGCCCGAGCTGACCGAGGCGCCCGCCCCGGCCTGACCTCACCCGCTCGGCCTGCGGCTGATCTGTCCTGCACCCGCCGTGTCTGCGTCCGCCTGGTGCCGGACCGATCCGGCTCCCGCCGATTGGGACAGCTCGTGCCGCCGGAATAGACTCGGCTACATAGGCTCGTGAAAGCATTCACAACCTCGTCCAGCCAAGCCGGGAGTCCCGCCATGTCGGTTCCGACCGCTGAGGTCCGCCCTCAGCCGGTCACGCCCGACGCCGGCAACGACGCAGACGTGATCGTGGTGGGCGCCGGGCCGTCCGGCAGCAGCGCGGCCTACTGGCTCGCCACCGCGGGTCTCGACGTCGCGCTGCTCGAGAAGACGACCTTCCCGCGCGAGAAGGTCTGCGGTGACGGCCTCACCCCGCGCGGCACCCGCGCCCTCGTCGACATGGGCATCGACGTCAGCGAGAGCAACGGCTGGCTGCACAACCGGGGCCTGCGGGTCATCGGCGGCGGCCAGCGCCTGCACCTCGACTGGCCCGAGCTGACGACCTTCCCGCCGTTCGGGCTGGTGCGTCCGCGCGCCGATCTCGACGCCATGCTGGCCAACCAGGCCGTCAAGGCCGGCGCTCGTCTCTACGAGCAGACAGCCATCACCGAGCCGGTCCTGGACGCGACCGGCCGCGTCGTCGGCGTCACCGGGAAGACCGCGGACAAGAAACCGGTCACCTTCCGCGCGCCGCTCGTGCTCACCTGCGAGGGCGTGTCCGGCAAGCTCGCTCAGCGCCTGGACGTCCACCGCAACGACAATCGCCCGCTCGGGGTGGCAGTCCGCCGGTACTACACGAGTCCCAAGACGAACGACGACTACCTCGAGTCCTGGCTCGAGCTGTGGGCGGGCAAGCCCAACGAGTCGCAGCTGCTGCCCGGGTACGGCTGGATCTTCGGCATGGGCGACGGCACGGTCAACGCCGGTCTCGGCGTGCTGAACTCCAGCGCGGGCTTCCAGAAGACCGACTACCGCGCGTTGCTGACCCGTTGGCTGGACAACACGCCCGAGGAATGGGGCCTGCGCGAACAGAACGCCACCTGCCCCACCCGCGGCGCCGCCTTGCCGATGGGCTTCAACCGAACCCCGCACTACCTGCGCGGACTCCTGCTCGTCGGCGATTCCGGCGGCTCGGTCAACCCGTTCAACGGCGAGGGCATCCCCTACGCCATGGAGTCCGGCAAGTTCGCGGCCGAGGCCGTGGTCCACGCATTGTCGCGGCCCGAGGGCGCGAGCCGCGAGCGCGCGCTCGCGGCCTACCCCGACCGCATGCGTGCCGAGTGGGGCGCGTACTACCGTCTCGGCGGCGCCTTCGTGAAGCTCATCGGCAATCCGGCGGTGATGCGCGCCTGCACCCGGCACGGGCTGCCGCATCCCGCCCTCATGCGCTTCGTGCTCAAGCTGCTGGCCAACCTCACGGACCCGCACGACGGCGACGTATCCGATCGCGTGATCAACGCGCTGACGAAGATCACCCCGGCGGTTCGTTAGGTATGCCTAATCAGCGGTTGGACGCGAGCGCAGGGTTAGCCTGTGGATCGCGTGCGATGTGTCCACCAACGCCGGTGCAGGAAGGAGAACGACGCTAGATGCTCGCCCAATATCTGCCGATCGTGCTGCTGTTTGCACTGGCTCTCGGCTTCGCGACGTTCTCCGTCGTCATCGCGCCGTACGTCGGCCCCAAGCGGTACAACAAGGCCAAGCTGGACTTCTACGAGTGCGGCATCGAGCCGACGCCGCAACCGATGGGCCCGCAGCGGTTCCCGATCAAGTACTTCCTGACCGCGATGCTGTTCATCGTCTTCGACATCGAGATCATCTTCTTGTATCCCTACGCCGTCTCGAACAAGGCCCTCGGCCTGTTCGGGCTGGTCGAGATCATCCTGTTCATCGTCACCGTGTTCGCCGCCTACGCCTACGTCTGGCGCCGTGGCGGACTGGACTGGGACTGAGGGGCTGACGTGGGACTCGAAGAGAAGTTGCCGGACGGCGTGCTGCTGGCGTCCGTCGAGAAGCTGGTGAACTGGACGCGCAAGTCGTCACTGTGGCCCGCGACGTTCGGGCTCGCCTGCTGCGCCATCGAGATGATGACGTTCGGCGCACCGCGCTACGACTCCGCCCGGTTCGGCATGGAGGTTTTCCGCGCGTCGCCACGCCAGGCCGACCTGATGATCGTGGCCGGGCGGGTGAGCCAGAAGATGGCTCCCGTGCTGCGCCAGATCTACGACCAGATGCCGGAGCCGAAGTGGGTCCTGGCGATGGGCGTCTGCGCGAGCTCCGGCGGGATGTTCAACAATTACGCGATCGTGCAGGGCGTCGATCACGTCGTGCCCGTCGACATGTACCTGCCCGGCTGCCCTCCGCGTCCCGAGATGTTGATCGATGCGATCCTCAAACTGCACCACAAGATCATGAACGAGCCGCTCGGTCCGAAGCGCGCGAAGAAGCTCGAGGATCAGCAGGTGGAGCTCGTCCCGTCCAGCTACAAGTACGGGCGGTAATGATGGGCGGCCCAGTAGAACGCCCGGTACCCGACGACTCCGCGCCTGAGCAAGATGCGACCGACGTCGCCCGCGCGACCGTCGGCACCGGTAGCGTCGACTCCCCGTACGGCGTCGAGCGCACCGGCATGTTCGGGGTCGCCGGCAGCGGTGACACGTCCGGCTTCGGCGGCCTCGTGCGCGAGCCGTGGACCCCGCCGAGCGCCGAACGTCCGTACGGCAGCTACTTCGACGACATCGTCGACGCGCTGCACGACGCCTACCCACAGACCGACGCGGCGATCGAGAAGATTGTCGTCGACCGGGGTGAACTCACGCTGCACATCGCCCGCGAGCACCTGATCGGCATCGCGACCGCACTGCGGGACGACCCGTCGCTGCGCTTCGAGTTGTGCTCGAGCGTGTCCGGCGTCGACTATCTCGGCTCGGCGACGCGGCTGCACTCGGTCGCGCACCTGGTGTCGATGACCTACCGGCGCCGGGTGCGGCTCGAGACCGCGGTAGGCGTCGAGGACCCGCACCTGCCGTCGCTCACCGGCCTGTACCCGGGCGCCGACTGGCAGGAGCGCGAAACCTTCGACCTGTTCGGCATCGTCTACGACGGGCACCCGGCCCTCACCCGGATCCTGATGCCCGACGACTGGGACGGCCACCCGCAGCGCAAGGACTACCCCCTCGGCGGCATCCCCGTGCAGTACAAGGGCGCCACCATTCCACCGCCGGACGAGCGGAGGGTCTACAAGTGAGCGAGCGAACCATGGGCACAGCACGCCGGTCATCCCTCGCCGAGCGAAGCGAGGCGGATAAGTGACCGATCAGTACGCGCCGTCCCGGACTACAACCGAGGGCCGCGTCTACAACCTGACCGGCGGCGACTGGGACCAGGTGTTCGGCGGCACCGACCCGATCAAGGACGAGCGTCTCGTCCTGAACATGGGCCCGCAACACCCCTCGACGCACGGCGTGCTGCGTCTCGTGCTCGAACTCGAGGGCGAGACCGTCACCGACGCCCGAGTCGTGGTCGGCTACCTGCACACCGGCATCGAGAAGAACGCCGAGTACCGGACGTGGACGCAGGCGGTCACCTTCCTGACCCGCGCGGACTACCTGTCGCCGATGTTCAACGAGACCGCGTACTGCCTGGGCGTCGAGCGGTTGCTCGGCATCGAGGCGCCCCCGCGTGCGCAGCTGATCCGCGTGCTGATGATGGAGGTCAACCGGCTCTCGTCGCACTGGGTCTGGCTGGCCACCGGCGGCATGGAACTCGGGGCGCTGACCGCGATGACCAACGGTTTCCGGGCCCGCGAGCGGTGCATGGACGTCTTCGAGGCCATCACCGGGCTGCGGATGAACCACGCCTACATCCGCCCCGGGGGGGTGGCGCAGGACCTCCCCGAGAACTACCCCGAGATCTTCCGCGAGTTCCTCATGGGCCAGCACGAGGAACTGCTCGGGTTGGACCGCCTCCTGCGCGGCCAGCCGATCTGGATCAACCGCCTCAAGGACGTCGGCTGGATCGGCGTCGAGGGCTGCATCGCGCTCGGCATCACCGGCCCGATGCTGCGGTCGGCCGGGCTGCCGTGGGATTTGCGCAAGACCGAGCCATATCTGGATTACGAGACGTTCGACTTCGAGGTGCCGACCGACGATCGCGGCGACTGCTGGTCGCGCTTCGTCGTCCGGGTGGCGGAGATGCACGAGTCGCTGAAGATCATCGAACAGGTGCTCGCGCGGCTTGAGCCAGGTGCGACGATGCACGACGACCCGAAGATCGCGTGGCCGGCGAAGCTCAGCCTCGGCCCGGACGGCCTGGGCAACTCGCTCGAGCACGTCCAGAAGATCATGAATACGTCGATGGAGTCCCTGATCCACCACTTCAAGCTGGTCACCGAAGGCTTCCGCGTCCCGCCGGGGCAGGTCTTCTCGACGGTCGAGTCGCCGCGCGGCGAGCTCGGAGCGCACATCGTCAGCGACGGCGGCACCCGGCCCTACCGCGTGCACTTCCGCGAGCCGTCCTTCATCAACCTGCAGGCGGTGGCGACCATGGCGATCGGTGGCCAGGTCGCCGACGTCATCGCCTCCGTCGCCTCGATCGACCCGGTGATGGGAGGTTGTGATCGCTAATGCCGGACTACGAACTCACGACTTTCTCGGACGCGCCGGCCGCGTCGGCGCCGACAAACGCCGACGCCGGGCGCACGAACTTCCGCACTTCGGTGATCAACCTGGACCGTCCGGGCGACCCGTCGGTGTTCTCCGAGCAGGTGCGCGTCGACGCCGCCGAGCTGATGTCGCGCTACCCGATCGGGCAGGCGCGCTCGGCGCTGTTGCCGCTGCTGCACCTCGTACAGTCCGAGCAGGGTTACGTCACCCCCGACGGCATCGCGTTCTGCGCCGACATCCTGGACCTCACCAAGGCCCAGGTGGCCGCGGTCGCGACGTTCTACACGATGTACAAGCGCCACCCCACCGGCGAGTACCTCGTCAGCGTCTGCACCAACACCCTGTGCGGGATGCTCGGCGGCGACGAGATCTTCGCCGCACTCAAGGAACAGCTCGAGATCGGCAACAATGACACGACACCGGACGGTTCGATCACCCTCGAGCACGCCGAATGCCTGGCTGCCTGCGACTACGCGCCGGTCGTGACCGTCAACTACGAGTTCTTCGACAATCAGACGGTCGCCAGTGCGCGCGACATCGTCAGCCAACTGCAGTCCGGCGAGCGTCCGGAGCCCACGCGCGGTGCGCCGCTGTGCACGTTCAGGCAGATCGAACGCCAGATCGCCGGGATCTTCGACGCGGCCTCGCTCGCGCCCGAGGCCGTCAGCAGCGGTCCGCAGACCGAGGTGGGCGTGAAGCTGGCCATCGAACTCGGCCACACCGCGCCGTCCTACGCCGTCGAGCCCGGTGCAGCGCCCGCGCAGGACCGCACCTCCGCAGGTGCCAGCGAGTCCAAGGCACCGCCTCGCAAGCAGTCCGCCGGCCGGGGCGAGACGACGACCTCTGGGGACGAAGCAGGCGAGACCGAGCGCAAGGGCGGCACTGCGCGCGAGGCCGTGGGCCGCCAGGGCGCGGACGACCAGGCTGGCCCGAGCGATAGCGACGCGCCGCTGGAGACCGCCGAGTCCGACCCTGCGTCCTCGGCGGAGCCGGGCAATCGAGCAGAGTCCACAGACCCGGGCAAGGGGGACCGACCGCGATGAGCCTCACTCCCGTACTGACGAAGCGGTTCGGTACCCAGCAGCCGTGGAAGATCGACAACTACGAGCGCCTGGACGGCTACGCCGGACTGCGCAAGGCGCTGACCATCGCGCCCGACGATCTGATCGCGATGGTCAAGGACTCCAACCTGCGGGGCCGTGGCGGCGCCGGTTTCCCGACCGGCATGAAGTGGAGCTTCATCCCGCAACCCAAAGCCGGACAGCCGCGCACACCTCACTATGTCGTGGTCAACGCCGACGAGGGCGAGCCGGGCACGTGTCGTGACCTACCGCTGATGATGAACGACCCACACTCCATGATCGAGGGCATCATCATCGCCTGCTTCGCGGTGCGCGCCGAACACGCGTTCGTCTACATCCGCGGCGAGGCGATCCACGCGATCCGCCGTGTCGTGGCGGCCGTGCTCGAGGCCCGCGCCGAGGGCTACCTCGGCCAGGACATCCTCGGTTCGGGCTTCAGCTGCGACATCACCGTGCACGGCGGTGCGGGGGCCTACATCTGCGGCGAGGAAACGGCGCTGCTCGACTCGCTGGAAGGGCGCCGTGGCCAGCCCCGGCTCAAGCCACCGTTCCCGGCCACGAACGGGCTCTACGACGCCCCGACCGTCGTCAACAATGTGGGCACGCTCGCGAGCGTCCCGTACATCGTTCTCGGCGGCGCCGACTGGTACAAGGCGCTCGGCCCGGAGGCCTCGCCCGGCACGTCGATCTACTCGCTGTCGGGGCGAGTCGCGAACCCCGGGCAGTACGAGGCGCCGATGGGCAGCACGCTGCGCGAACTGCTCGACCTCGCCGGCGGGATGAGCCGAGGCAAAGAGCTGAAGTTCTGGACGCCCGGTGGCGCGTCGTGCCCGTTGCTGACCGCCGAGCACCTCGACCTGCCGCTCGACTTCGACTCTGTGGTCAAGGCCGGTTCGATGAACGGCACGTCGGCCGTGCAGATCTTCGACACCGACGACTGCGTCGTGCGCGCGGTGAAGAAGTGGTCGGAGTTCTTCTGCCACGAGTCGTGCGGCAAGTGCACCCCGTGCCGCGAGGGCACGTACTGGTACGTCGGCATCTACGACCGGCTCGAGGCCGGTCAGGGCACCGAGGAAGACCTCGACACGCTGCTCGACCTGTCCGACAACATCCTCGGCCGCTCGTTCTGCGCGCTCGGTGACGGCGCGACCAGCTCGGTGTCCTCGTCGATCAAGTACTTCCGCGAGGACTACCTCGCGCACATCGAGAGCGACGGCTGCCCGCACGCAGGCAGCCAGGTACTGGCAGGGGCGCACTGATCATGACAACCGAGCGACACGCAGTCGACCTCTGCAGCCGGAGCGAGAAGTGACCGCCGCACCCGAGACGAAGCAGGATCTCGTCACGGTCACGATCGACGGCATCGAGATCTCCGTGCCCAAGGGCACGCTGTTGATCCGGGCCGCCGAGCAGCTCGGCATCTCGATCCCCCGCTTTTGCGACCACCCGCTGCTCGACCCGGCGGGCGCGTGCCGCCAGTGCCTGGTCGAGGTCTCCGACATGGGCAACGGACGCGGCATGCCGAAGCCCGCTGCGTCCTGCACGACCACCGTCATGCCGGGCATGGTGGTCAAGACGCAGCTGACGTCCGTCGTCGCGGACAAAGCCCAGCAGGGGATCATGGAGCTCCTGCTGATCAACCATCCGCTCGATTGCCCGATCTGTGACAAGGGTGGCGAGTGCCCGCTGCAGAACCAGGCGATGAGCAACGGCCGCGCCGACAGCCGGTTCCACGACGTGAAGCGCACGTTCCCGAAGCCGGTCGCGATCAGCTCGAACGTCCTGCTCGACCGCGAGCGTTGCGTGCTGTGCCAGCGCTGCACCCGCTTCTCGCTGCAGATCGCCGGTGACCCGTTCATCGAGCTGCTCGAACGCGGCGCGGAGCAGCAGATCGGCACGAGCGACGAGCAGCCGTTCCAGTCCTACTTCTCCGGCAACACCGTGCAGATCTGCCCGGTGGGTGCGCTCACTGGTGCGTCCTACCGGTTCCGGGCGCGGCCCTTCGACCTGCAGTCGACCGAGTCGGTCTGCGAGCATTGCTCCTCGGGTTGCGCGCAGCGCACCGATTGGCGGCGCAGCAAAGTGACTCGCCGCCTCGCCGGTAATGACCCGCAGGTGAACGAGGAGTGGGACTGCGACAAGGGCCGCTGGGCCTTCCACAGCGCGACGCAGGCCGACCGGCTGCTCACTCCGCTGGTCCGCAACGCCGACGGCGACCTCGTCGAGGCCAGCTGGCCCGAAGCGCTCGAGGTCGCGGCGCAAGGCCTGGCCGAGGCTGTCGACCGAGGCGGCGTGGGCGTGCTGCCCGGCGGCCGGCTCACCGAGGAGGACGCCTACGCGTACGCCAAGTTCGCGCGCATGGCCCTGTGCACCAACGACATCGACGCCCGCACCCGCCCGGTGTCCGATGAGGAACTCGACTTCCTTGCAGCGGTGGTGGCCGGTCGCGGGCCTGAGCACGTCTCCTACGCGGACCTCGAGAGCGCTCCGGCCGTCCTGCTCGCGGGCTTGGAGCCCGAAGAGGAATCACCGATCGTCTTCCTCCGGCTGCGCAAGGCCACCCGTGACGGCGCGACGCAGGTCTTCTCCGTCGCAGCATGGGCGTCGCGCGGGCTGACCAAGCTCGCCGGCACCCTGCTTCCGTGCGTGCCCGGTGCAGAGGGCGAAGCGCTCGATTCCATGCCCGGTGCGGTCGTCGGTGCCCTCGGCGCCGAGGGCTCGCTGATCCTCGTCGGCGAGCGGCTCGCGACCTCGCCGGGTGCGCTGTCCGCGGCCGGCGCGCTCGCCGCCGAGACCGGCGCCCGGCTCGCCTGGGTGC
>JBPCOE010000123.1:0-7344 GCA_051000605.1 Jatrophihabitans sp. | reverse complement strand
GGACACGACCCGGGCCAGTACCTCCGAATCGGCTTCGACATCGACGGCGTGCGCCACTGGCGGGCTTACTCGATCACCTCCGACTCCGACCGCGAGGACGGCTTCATCTCCATCACCCCGAAGCTCGTGGAGACCGGCATTGTGTCCTCGTACCTGGTCAACCGGGCGAGGGTCGGAACGATCGTCTCGCTCAGCGACGTCGAGGGCGAGTTCACCCTTCCCGACCCGCTCCCCGAACGCATCCTGTTCCTCTCGGCCGGCAGCGGCATCACCCCGATCATGAGCATGCTGCGCGAGCTGGACCGTCGCGGGCCGTTGGATGATGTCGTCCACGTACACAGCGCCCGCAGCGAGAACGACATGATCTTCGGCGCCATGCTGCGCAAGCTGGCACAGCGGCGACGCGGTTACCGGCTGATCGAGGTCCACACCGAGAGCCAGGACCGCTTCGCGCCGGTCGACCTCGACCGGCACTGTTCCGACTGGCAGGAGCGTTCGACGTTCCTGTCCGGGCCGCGCGAGATGATCGACGCGGTCGAGGAGCACTTCGAGAACGCGGGCTGTTCAGAACGAATGTTCACCGAAAGATTTCAACCGGTGATCGGCAACGGCGGCGGGGACGGCGCGGGCGGGACCGTCCGCTACCGGGTGTCCGAATGCGATGCCAAGTGCGACGCGGGGGGCTCGATCCTCGTCGGCGGCGAGGAGGCGGGCGCGAAGCTCGCCTTCGGCTGCCGGATGGGCATCTGCCACACCTGCGTCGGCCAGCTGCAGGACGGCGCCGTCCGCGACATCCGGACCGGCGCCGTCGAGCAGGCGAGCGGGCAGATGATCCGCGTCTGCATCAACGCACCCGAAGGCCACGTCGAAGTCGACCTCTGACCCCAACCGATCTGCTGAAGGAGTTCCGTGCCGAAGACCGACGTCACCCCCTACGACCCCGCAAACCCCCTGTACACGCTGACCGACGGGCAGCTGGACGCTCTCGGCAAGGAGTTCGACGCGCTGCACGACGAGATCTTCGCCGAGCTCGGCGATACCGATGCGCGCTACATCCGCAACATGATCAAACTGCAGCGACAGCTGGTCGCGCTCTCGCGTGGTGCGCTGCTGTTCTCCCGCTTCAAGCCTGCGTGGGTGGCGGGCACGGCCGCGCTGTCGGTCGCCAAGATCCTGGAAAACATGGAGATCGGGCACAACGTCATGCACGGCCAGTGGGACTGGATGAACGACCCGAACATCCACTCCTCGACCTGGGACTGGGACACCGCGTCGCCGGCCGCCGCGTGGAAGCACTCGCACAACTACGTCCACCACACGTATACGAACATCATCGGCAAGGACAAGGACGTCGGCTACGAGATCTTCCGGGTCGACGCCCGGCAGAAGTGGAACCCGGCCTACCTGCTCCAGCCGATCGGCAACATCGTCCTGATGGCCGCATTCGAGTGGGGCGTCGCCCTGCACGACCTCGACTTCGACAAGATCAAGACCGGCGAGAAGTCGCGGAAGCAGGTCTGGGACGAGCTCAAGGGCATCGGGCGTAAGGCGCGCCGTCAGATCCTCAAGGACTACGTGGCCTACCCGGCGCTGTCAGGTCGCAACGGGTACAAGTCGACACTCGCGGCCAACGCGGTCGCAAACGTCGTGCGCAACGTGTGGTCGAACGCGATCATCTTCTGCGGGCACTTCCCCGACCAAACGTTCATGTTCACCGAGGAAGAGGTCGAGAACGAGACGCGGGGCGGCTGGTACGTCCGGCAGCTGATCGGCGCCGCGAACATCGACGGCAGCCCGCTGTTCCACGTGATGAGCGGCAACCTGTCCTTCCAGGTCGAGCATCACCTCTACCCGGACATGCCGAGCTCGCGGTACGGCCAGATTGCTCCGCGAGTCAAGGAGATCTGCGAGCGCTACGGACTGCCGTACAACACCGGGCCGCTTTCCAAGCAATGGGGCACGGTGCAACGGACGATCCTGCGGCTGGCCTTCCCCGGTGGCGGCCCGCGTCGCAAGCCCGGCGCGTACGTCATGCCGGCACAGGAACGTGCCGAGCTGGAGCACCTGCGGGAGCAGGTCCCGGCGTTCCCGTAAGCGATCATCGTCGCTTCGTAGACGCGGCCGGGGGGCGCAGTCGGCGCGGTCCGATGTGCAAGACGCGTCCGATTCGGGAAGGGTCATGCCGACAGGCACTTCCCCCGACGGATGGAGACTCGATGGCCGATCAGAAGGCGACTCCCAACCAGGAACCTGGGGCGCAGGAGGTCGGCGCGCCGACGCCCAGCGACGGCGAGTCTTCGGACCGCGACGACAGCACCAGCGGGCTGGCCGCCGGGAACCAGCATGAACAGCGTGCGACCGATGCGGCCGTTTCCGATCGGCCTTCCTCGGACGATGACAAGGGGACGTCCGGTCAGCAGGGCGACGGAGAGACCGGCGACGGCGACTTCACCTACGGCGAGGACGAGAGCCAGGACTTCGTCGACAGATCGAAGATCGATTTCGATCCGGCGGACGGCCTGTACACGGGCAGCGCAGTCGAGGGCGACAGCGACATCCCCGGTCCGAGCGAGGCCGACATCCGGGCGGCGCAGGAGGAGCTCGGTGATGACGAGGGCACCAACGCCGGCGAGAAGGCTGCGGCCGAGAAGTACATCGAGGAGAACGACGTCGACGTCGAGGAGGCCCAGAAGGGCGAGGCGATCTCAGGGTCCGCCCAGGGCGGCCCCAGCTCCGACGACTCGCAGGACTCCGACGACGCCGATCACTCCGGCGACACCAAGGACTCCGACGGCGACCGCGCCGAGAGTTCGCAGGGCGGGGCAGACGACGAGGAGCACCCCAAGCCGTTCCCGCACGACGGCAAGGGCCCCGACGAGTAGCTGATCCAACGGGTCATGCCGTGGCCGCGGCTCAGCCGCCGCCGTCGGCCAGCTCGGCACCGAACGGGACGGCCCGGGAGGCCCGAGAGGCCAGCCAACCCTCGGGCAGCGTGACACTGCGTCCGGCTGTGGTGCGTCCCCGCGGCTGCCCGAGCACGACGTCCGGGAACGGCTGATCGAGCTCGAGGGCGCCGAGCCGGCCGTCCAGCTCGGCCAGGTTGGCCACCTTGGCAAGCGCCGACCGCTGCTCGCCGCCGACCGAGAAACCCTTGAGGTACCAGGCGACGTGCTTGCGGAACTCGGTCACCCCGCGCTGCTCGCCGAGCCAGTCGCCGAGCAGTTCGGCATGGCGGTGCATGGTCGCCGCGACCTCACGCAGACCCGGCCGTGCCCGGTCGGGACGTCCGGCGAACGCTGCGGCGAGATCGGCGAACAGCCACGGCCGGCCGAGGCACCCGCGGCCCACGACGACGCCGGCGCAGCCGGTGTCACGGACCATCCGCACCGCGTCGTCGGCCTCCCAGATGTCACCGTTACCGAGGACCGGGATGTCGAGCGCCTCGACCAGCTCAGCGATCCGTGACCAGTCGGCGTGCCCGCCGTAGTACTCGAGGGCAGTGCGACCGTGCAGCGCGACGTGCTTGACCCCGGCGTCCTGGGCGCGCAGCCCCGCCTCGCGGAACGTGACGTGCTCCGCGTCGATGCCGACTCGCATCTTGACCGTGACCGGCAGCCCTCGCGCTTCCCGCACGGCCGTGCGCACGATGTCGTCGAACAGCTCGATGCGCCAGGGCAGCGCTGCTCCCCCGCCCTTGCGCGTCACCTTCGGCACCGGGCAGCCGAAGTTGAGATCGACGTGGTCAGCAAGGTCTTCGGCCACGATCATCCGGACCGCAGCGCCTACGACGGCCGGATCCACGCCGTAGAGCTGGATCGAGCGGGGCGTCTCGTCGGCCTCGAAGCCGATGAGCTGCAGCGTCTTCGGGTTGCGTTCGACCAGCGCGCGCGTCGTGATCATCTCGCCGACGAACAGGCCACCGGCCTGCGTGTCATCGAGCTGGGTGCGCATCGCCTCGCGGCACAACCGCCGAAACGCGGTGTTCGTGATGCCGGCCATCGGCGCGAGCACAACGGGCGGGTCGGCGACGACCCGCTCGGACAGCCGCAGCGACGCAGTTGCGAGAGTGGTCATTCCGTCACCACCCGCAGCGGGAAGTGCCGCGCGATCGCGTCGAAGTCGCGATCGCGATGGAGAACCGCGACGTCGTTGCGAATCGCGATCGCGGCAATCAAGCAGACGTTCAACGATCTGATGGTCTTGCCGGCTCGGCGACACATCCGGTAGATCTGTGCGGCGTCCTCGACGTCAACGCGCGGTAGCTGCATCACGTCCTCGCAGCTGTGGAGAGCAGCCGCCAGTCGATCGACGCCGGTCTCGCCGGAGAGCACTTCGAGCCGGACGACGTCTGTCGTCATCGCGGTGCGGGTCGTAATGGCACGGCGGAGCGCAAGAACCTGAGGAGTTACGTTGGCGCGAGCGAAATCGACCCAGACAGAGCTGTCGGCGATCACGCGCTGCGTTCGTTCCGACCGAAGTCGTCGAAGCGCCGACTGGTCTTGATGGCTTCGAGGTCGCCCTCCCAGCCGATGCCCTGCAGAGCAAGGATCTCGTCCGGAGCCAGCTTCGGACGGACAAGCCTGCGCAGGGCGAAGTCAACCGCCTCGCGCTTCGTGCGGAGGCGGTAAGTCGAGATGATCTCGGCGATCAGGTCATCGTCGATGTCGATATTCGTGCGACTCATGACACCACGATACACCCGACGGTGTATCAGCAGCCGACGAGCCGCGCTGCGAGGTAGGCCTCGACCTGGTCGACTGCGACCCGCTCCTGCTTCATCGAGTCGCGCTCGCGGATCGTCACCGCGTTGTCGTCCACAGTGTCGAAGTCGACGGTGACGCAGAACGGCGTGCCGATCTCGTCCTGGCGGCGGTAGCGCTTGCCGATGGCCTGGGTCTCGTCGAAGTCGATGTTCCAGTGCTGGCGCAGCGCGGCCGCGAGGTCGCGCGCTGTCGGTGAGAGGTCGGCGTGGCGCGAGAGCGGCAGCACCGCAACCTTCACCGGGGCGAGCCGGCGGTCGAGCCTGAGCACCGTCCGCTTCTCCATGACTCCTTTGGCATTTGGCGCTTCGTCCTCGTGGTACGCGTCGAGCAGGAATGCGAGCACGGCGCGGGTAAGGCCAGCCGCCGGCTCGATGACGTAGGGCGTGTACCGCTCGTTCGTGGCCTGGTCGAAGTAGGTCAGGTCGGTGTCCGAGTGCTTCGAGTGCGTGGTGAGATCGAAGTCGGTGCGGTTGGCGATGCCCTCGAGTTCGGCGAACTCCGAACCGCCGAAGCCGAACTTGTACTCGATGTCGACAGTGCGCTTCGCGTAGTGGCTGAGCTTCTCCTTCGGGTGCTCGAAGCGGCGCAGATTCGCCGGATCGATGCCGAGCTCGACGTACCAGTCCCAGCGCTGCTGGAGCCAGTACTCATGCCACTCGTCGTCGGTGCCGGGCGCTACGAAGAACTCCATTTCCATCTGCTCGAACTCGCGGGTGCGGAAGATGAAGTTGCCGGGCGTGATCTCGTTGCGGAAGCTCTTGCCGGTCTGGGCGATACCGAACGGTGGCTTCTTGCGCGAGGCCTGCATGACGTTGAGGAAGTTGATGAAGATGCCCTGGGCCGTCTCGGGGCGGAGGTAGTGCAGGCCCGACTCGTCGTCGATGACGCCGAGGTAGGTCTTGAGCATCATGTTGAACGCCCGCGGCGCGGTCCACTGGCCCTTGGTACCGCAGTCGGGACACACCACCTGCGACATCTCGATGCTGTCGGGGTCGTCGATGCCCTTCTTCGCCGCCAGCGCCTCCTGCAGGTGGTCCTGACGGCGCCGCTTGTGGCAGTTCAGGCACTCGACGAGCGGGTCGGTGAAGGTGCCGACGTGGCCCGACGCGACCCAGGTCTCGCGCGGCAGGATGATCGAGGAGTCGAGACCCACGACGTCGTCGCGCCCGGTGACCATCGACTTCCACCACTGCCGGCGGATGTTCTCCTTCAGCTCGACGCCCAGGGGACCGTAGTCCCAGGCGGACCGGGTGCCCCCGTAGATCTCCCCGCTCGCAAAGACGAAGCCCCTGCGCTTGCAGAGGCTGACGACGGTGTCCACGACGGAGGTCTGTTTGGCCATGGGCCTAGGCTATCGGGCCGGCTGCCGCTGAACTCGGCGTGTCCGGCCTCACCTACGCTGGGCCGGTGGCCCTTGGTTTCCGATCCCGCGTCGAGCACGCCTCCTACCCGTTGATGGAGCGGCTCAACGCGCTTCCGCGAGCCGTGTCGTTCCTCGCGCTGCTCGCGGTACTAGCAGTCGGGCTCGTCGCGCCCCGCCCGTTCGGGGGCCTCGCCTTTCTGCTCGTCGCCGCGTTCGTCGGCTGGCTGCTCTTGCTCACCTGGCCTCGCCTCACCATGCCGGAGCGGATGATGCGCCTGGCGGTGCTGGTGCTGACCTTCGCGGTCGCGATCGTGCGCGCCGTGCCCGGGACGAGCGGCTGACGCAGACTTGACAACCTTTCTCAGAATGAGAACCATTGTCACCATGAGACGACACGCCGCCGCCCTGCCGACGATCGCCGGCACGGCTGCCCTCCTGCTGACGGTGAACGCCTGCGGTAGCTCCTCGAGCGCGTCCGAGGGCAGTGGCGACAAGCCTGTCGTCGTGACCTCGTTCTACCCGCTGCAGTTCGCCACCTCGCAGATCGCCGGGGGCGCCGTCGACGTCTCTGTGCTGACCAAGCCCGGCGCGGAGCCGCACGAGCTCGAGCTGGGAGCTCAGGACATCGTGAACATGACCAAGGCCAGGCTGGTGATCTACGCCGACGGCTTCCAGCCGGCCGTCGACGAGGCCACCAAGCAGGTCGAGCCGAGTCACCTGCTCGACGTCGCCGCCGCCGCCGACCTCTCGCTCGAGGCGACCGAAGACGGTCACGAGCACGCCGGCGAGAGCGCCGCGCAGCACGCCGAGCACAACGCCCACGACGACCACGCCGGTAACGACCCACACTTCTGGCTCGACCCGATGCGTTACGCGGCCGTGGCCAGAACGATAGGCAAGCGCCTGGCCGCCGACGATCCCGCCAACGCGGCCACCTACGGCAAGAACACCGACGCCTTCGTGGCGAAGCTGACGTCGCTCGACCGCGACTACCGGGCCGGTCTCAAGCAGTGCACCAACAAGGTGATCGTGACCAGCCACTCGGCCTTCGGCTACCTGGCCCAGCGCTACGGCCTCGAGCAGCACGGCATCTCGGGCCTCTCGCCCGACGTCGAGCCGAGCGCAGCGGGCCTGAAGCAGATCAACGACCTCGTCCGAAGCGAGGGCGTCACCACCGTCTACCAGGAGACCCTCGTCGAGGGGCGCTTCGCCGAGACC
>JBPCOE010000037.1:0-5893 GCA_051000605.1 Jatrophihabitans sp. | reverse complement strand
ACACTCCTGAACGTAGCGCGCGCACTCGGCCAACTCGACCGAGTTGTCGACGCCCTCGACCCGTATGAGACCGAGCTCGGTCGCGCGCACGCGGACATCAAGCTCCCGCAACGGGTCCGTCGGTGAGCAGCCCGGTCGCCGAACTCGCCATTGCCGTCGAGATCGACGGAGTCGCCGTTCCGGCCGGCGTTGCGACCTTCACCGGTCGCGCGGGCAAGATCACTACAGAGTTCCGTTACGTGCGCGACTTCGTTCGCGACGGCTACGACTTGGAGCCGGGGCTGCCGCGCCAGAGCGTCTCCACGCTTGTCGAGGGGCTGCCTGGCGCGTTTTCCGACAGCGCCCCCGACTGGTGGGGCCGGAATCTGATCTCACGCCGGGTCCGTGCTCAGGCGCGTGGTCAGGGCACGAGCGCGCCGGTAGTGACTGACGTTGACTTCCTCACTGGCGTCAGCGACACCACCCGCCAAGGCGCGCTGCGGTTCCGCCCGAAGGACGGCATCACCTACGTCGCCGACGACGTCCACGTGCCCATGCTCGTTGCGTTGCCGGACCTTCTTGCCGCCTCCGATCAAGTCGTGACCGACCCGGACGACGTGCACGCGCAGGAAGCTATCAAGGCTCTCCTGGCGGCCGGGTCAGGAACCCTCGGCGGCGCCCGGCCGAAGGCGTCGGTGCGGTCGGGCTCGAGGCTGTACATCGCGAAGTTCCCCCATCCGGTCGCGGACCAGTGGGACGTAATGGCGTGGGAGAAGACCGTCCTGGACCTGGCCGAACAAGCAGGCATCAACGTTCCGGGGCGGCGCCTGCAGCGAATCGGTGGACGGTCAGTGCTGCTGATCGAACGCTTCGACCGTGTCGAAGGCCCGGACGATTCTGAGCACCGGGTCGGCTACGTGTCGGCTTCGACGCTGCTGGGCGGGTCACGATCGCAGACATACGACTACCTCGATGTCCAGGCAGCGGTCGAGGATCATTCGGCGGCCGTCGATGCCGACCTGGTCGATCTGTGGCGCCGCATCGCGTTCTCCATAGCGGTGCACAACACCGACGACCACCTGCGTAATCACGGGTTCCTGCGCACCGCCGCCGGGTGGCGGCTATCGCCGCTGTTCGACGTCAACCCCAACCCTGAGCTGGCACAGCCTCGCGCCACATCGATCAATGGCGAGGCGATGCGCGCGCAGGAGGTCACGGCGCTGCGGGAGATCGCGCAGTACTTCGGGCTGTCTGATGAGCAGTCGCGGCAAGAGTTCAATCACATCGTCGCTTCGAACCGCAACTGGCGTGAGGTCGCGGCCGGCAACGGGGTCGGCACGAGCGAGATCGATCGGTTCGCGCCGGTGTTCGACATCGCCGGCTGACCTGCCCGGGCGAAACACCGCAGAGCTCGACCGGTGGCCGATGCGTACCTTGCAGCCCGAGCTACACCACGACGCCGGGGCTGACGCACCCGCTGCACAGTGCGGCGTGCTATCCAGCCGGCAGTTCCTGCCTGACTGGCATGTCCTGCCGCTTCGGCAATCAGAACGGAGAGCAGCAAATAGCACAGTAGATACGAGAATCCTCGGTGGAGCGGGCGACGAGAATCGAACTCGCGTAATCAGTTTGGAAGACTGAGGCTCTACCATTGAGCTACGCCCGCGCGCGGCCTCGCGACCGCAGCAACAGCGTACCTACTCGGCGAGCACCAGGACCGCGAGTGCCTGCAGGCCGGCCGCCATCGACCGGGTGACAGTGCGCTTGGGCAGCGCCAGTTCGGTCGCCACCTGCTCTGGGGTGCGGCGCTCGAAATAGATCATCTGGATGATCCGGCTCTGCGTCGGGTCGAGGCGACGCAGAGCGGCCCGGACGTCCTGGGACCAGGACACTAATCCGGCGAAGTACGGCTCGGTTTCGGCCATGAGGTGATCCTGTCTGTTCCAGGTCACGAAAGGGACACGGGCGGCGCGAAGCCGATCCGTGCGGATCGCTGGCAAGATGCGTGACGTGAATCCGTCGCGCCTCACCGGTCCCCCGATGCGCCTGCGCCTCGGCGGCAAGATACTGCCGATGGTCGGGCAGATCCGCATGTACGTCTGCGGCATCACGCCCTACGACGTCACGCATCTCGGCCACGCCGCCACCTACGTCTGGGCCGACGCCGCCGAGCGGGTGCTTCGGTGGCACGGCCATACGGTCACCGTCGCGCGCAACGTGACCGACGTCGACGACGTGCTGTTCGCCGAGGCCCGCCGCCGCGGCGAGTCCTACACGATGCTCGCGACGCTGCAGCGCGCATCGTTCGAGGCGACGATGGCGACGCTGCAGGTGCGTCCACCCGATCTCGCGCCCAGTGCGGCCCAGCACATCGGGCACGTGATCCAGCTGGCCGCGGCCTTGCTCGACCGTGACGCGGCCTACGAGCGCGGCGGGACGGTCTACGCGCGGACGTCCGATGCGTATGCGCACGTCGGGTACGACCGCGAGACCGCGCTCGAGCGGGCCGCCGAGTTCCACGACGACCCCGGCAACGCCGACAAGGACGATCCGCTGGACATCGTCGTGTGGCAGGCGGCCGGTTCGGACGACGACGTCAGCTGGCCGAGCCCGTGGGGCGAAGGGCGCCCGGGCTGGCACGCCGAATGCGCCGCCATGGTCCTGGCCCTGTTCGGTCCGACCGTCGACATCCACTGCGGCGGCGGCGATCTTGCGTTCCCGCACCATGCCTGCGAGGCCGCGCTCGCCGAGGCCGCCACTGGCGTCACCCCGTTCGCGCGAAGCTGGCTGCGGGCGGGCATCGTCTCTGTCGACGGCGCGAAGATGGCGAAGTCGACGGGCAACCTCGTCCTGGTCGAGGATCTGCTGCGCGAGCACTCCCCCGGGGCAATCAGGCTGCTGCTGCTCAACCGCCCGTGGTCGCAGCCGTGGGCCTACTCGCCGGAACATCTCGACGCCGCCGAGGCCACCCTGGAACAGCTGTACGCGGCCGCAGCCCGAGCCGACGTCGTCTCCGGCGCAGCGGCGATCCCCGGAGCCCTGCTCGACGACCTCGATGTCCCGCGCGCGCTCGAGATCGCGCTCGCAGACGGCGGCCAGGCCGCGCGCACGTTCATCGAACTGCTCGCGCTGAGCTGAGGCCGTCCCGAATTGTTCAGGCCTTCCTTTCCCCGAGTCGGCGGCAGCGTGCGATTCCCACACCGGAAAGGCCGATCACGAGCAGCATCCCGAGCAGCAGTGTCGGCACTCCGCGTGAGTGTCGCGGCAGATCGCGACGTCGTTGCTGGGTTGTTCCGTGCGGGTGATGTCGGCCGGGCGCACGCCGAACGACTCGTTCGAGGTAGTGGTCACCGAGACGGCTGTCCATGAGCGAGGGGTAGCCGTAGAGCAGGTTCGCGTACTTGCCGAGTTGGTCGTCGCTGGCCTTCGGACGGTCCTTCGTGGTTCGAACTTGAGAGCGTCGATGGTGTTGACCAGGCCGTTCCCTCCCGGCGGCAGGATGCTCATCGCGCGCCGTCGGCGTGTCACTGGCCCGGTAGCCGTGCGACGGTGCGGGCGTCGCGGCCACCGGCGGCACCAGCGCCGTCCCCGCGGCCACCAGCACCGTTGCCGATACGAGCGCCAACGCCACACGTCCTGTGACCCCGGAACCTCCAAGAAGCCGCGTTCTCGGCGTATATACCGTCGGCACTGGTGCTGTCCTGCCGAGCATGGGTAGGCCTTGCGGAGAACCCATCGACGTCCGACGAAGGAGACGACCGCATCGTGTCTGCAGTACCCGACGTTCTGTTGAACAACGGCAAGACCATCCCCCAGTTCGGTTTCGGGGTGTTCCAAATCAAGCCCGAGGACACCGTCGAGGCCACGACCCGCGCGCTCGAGGCCGGCTACCGCCACATCGACACCGCGCAGATGTACGGCAACGAGCGCGAGGTCGGCGAGGCCGTGGCCAAGTTCGAGCTCGAGCGCAGCGAGGTCTTCCTGACCAGCAAGCTGAACAACGGTTTTCACCGGCCGGACGATGCCCGCACGGCCTTCGACGACACGCTCGAGAAGCTCGGTTCGGACTACGTCGACCTCTTCCTTATCCACTGGCCGTTGCCGGCGCGCTACGACGGTGATTTCGTCTCGACGTGGAACACGCTCGAGGAGTTCTACCGCGACGGCCGGGCGCGCTCGATCGGCGTGTCCAACTTCCAGCCGCACCACATCCGGCGCCTGCACGCGGAGTGCGAAGTGCCGCCCGCGGTCGACCAGATCGAGCTGCATCCCTACCTGACGCAGGACGACGTGCGGGCCTTCTGCGCCGAGCACCAGATCGCCGTGGAGGCGTGGTCGCCGATCGCACAGGGCAAGGTACTCGACGACCCCGTGATCACCTCTATCGCCGAGAAGTACGGCAAGACCGTCGCGCAGGTCGTCCTGCGGTGGCACATCGAGCGCGGCGACATCGTCTTCCCGAAGTCGACGACGCCCGAGCGGATCATCGAGAACTTCTCGATCTTCGACTTCGAACTCGACGGCGACGACGTCGAGAC
This sequence comes from Jatrophihabitans sp., assembly GCA_051000605.1. Taxonomy (GTDB): domain Bacteria; phylum Actinomycetota; class Actinomycetes; order Mycobacteriales; family Jatrophihabitantaceae; genus Jatrophihabitans. The sequence continues at coordinate 1,376 of JBPCOE010000037.1, read as the reverse complement.
CATCAGTTCGGTCAACAGGAACGAGCGCACCGGCCCGGACCCGGACAAGTTCGACTACATCCCGAGCTGACCTTCGCCCCCGTCGCGCGACCGACCCGGAAATGCGCGAAGATCAGGTCATGGACTCCGCCGGGACGGACGCAGCCGGGCCGCGCCGGCGCCCGGCGAGGGACAACGCCCATGAGCGCTCGCTGCGCGATCTCGTCGGCTCCGGGCGGTCACAACTAGTGGTGTGTCTCCTAAATAGCTAGAGACTTTGGGATAAGCTCTATGAGTGATGACGCCTGCTGCCGCTTTGTTGATTTCCGATGGCCAGCGTGAGGCGCTGGAGGTGATCGCGAAGTCGCAGACCGCACCGTATCGCCAGGTGCAGCGGGCGCGGGTTGTATTGCTGGCCGCTGAGGGCATCGCCAACGTGCGTATCGCCGGGCAGGTCGGCGTAACTGGGACGACGGTGCGGGCGTGGCGTTCGCGTTTCGAGCAGGAGGGTCTGGCGAAGCTGGGCAAGGTGCGTGCAGGGCGGGGGCGTAAACCGGCGATCCCGCAGGACACGATCGACGAGATCGTCGAGTTGACCCGCAACAGCACACCGGCCGGGCAGACACATTGGTCGTGTCGCACGATGGCCGCTCGGGTCGGGGTGTCGCCGGCGACGGTGCAGCGGGTCTGGGCCGCGCGCGGGCTGAAACCGCATCTCGTCACGACGTTCAAGCTGTCCCACGACCCACGTTTCGAGGAGAAGTTGATCGACGTGGTCGGGTTGTATTTGAACCCGCCGGACAACGCGATCGTGCTGTGTCTGGACGAGAAATCCTCCGTCCAGGCGCTGGATCGCACCCAACCCTCGCTGCCGATGATTAAGGGTCGGGCGGCGACGATGACGCATGACTACAAACGCAACGGCACCACGACACTGTTCGCGGCGTTGGACGTGCTCACCGGCAAGGTGATCGGCGACTGCCTACCCCGGCATCGGCACACCGAGTTCCTGAAGTTCCTCCGCAAGATCGAGAAAGAAGTCCCGAAAGGTCTGCAGGTGCACTTGATCTGCGACAACTACGCCACCCACAAACACGCCAACGTGCAGGCATGGCTGGCCAAGCACCCCCGGTTCCAGATGCACTTCACCCCGACCTCGTCCTCCTGGCTCAACCTCGTCGAACGCTGGTTCCGAGAGCTGACCGACAAGGCACTACGCCGCGGCGTGTTCCACTCCGTGCCCGACCTCATCACCAAAATCGAGGAATACCTCGACGCACACAACAACAACCCCAAACCCTTCATCTGGACCGCGACCGCCGACGACATCCTCGCCAAAGTCGCCCGCGGCCGCGTCGCACTTCAAGCAGTCAACCAATGACGAGACACACCACTAG
>JBPCOE010000118.1:0-80855 GCA_051000605.1 Jatrophihabitans sp. | reverse complement strand
TTCCGCGGAACGCCTATGCCAACGCCGACTCCGTGGGGTGTGAGAACATTCCCTCCCTTCCCTTCCCCCGCCGTTGGGCGCTCCAGTGCTGTGTTCGACGATCGCTTCGTCCATGATCGCCTGATCGGTTCGTCGCGCGAACGCTCATCGCGTTCGGGTCTGATTCCGTCACGTTGGTCGGGTGTCGGAATATCGCCGCGACCGGCCGATCCGGGCCGGATTTGGCACCGCAACGCGCGACTGCGGCAATATTCCGACGCAACCCACCGGCACAGCCCAGTGCACCGGGTGGGAACCTGCCCGCAACGAGACCGCGCCGCCAAGATCAATAGCCAGCAGCTTGACGCAGGGCTACCCATCGCGGGTTCGTCCTCGTGTTGAGAGGGAGGATTCCGTCGCGACACGCCGATCATCGTGAATGAAAGCTCCCGCTCGGCGGCAGAAACCTCCCGCTCGGCCGGGCAATCCACTTTTGCGCCGGGCTACTCGACCGATTGGGCCCGGACGCAACGAAGCCCGGCCCCACCTGGGGACCGGGCTTCGTGGCGTCTCGTTGGTTGCAGTCAGCCTCAGGCCGACGGCATACCCGCGATCAGACTGGGCGGACGTTCTCCGCCTGCGGGCCCTTCTGACCCTGCGTGATGTCGAACTCCACGCGCTGGTTCTCGTCCAGCGAGCGGTAGCCGTCGGCCTGAATGGCCGAGTAGTGGACGAACACGTCCGGGCCATTGCCGTCAGGAGCGATGAAGCCGAAGCCCTTCTCGCTGTTGAACCACTTGACGGTTCCCTGAGCCATACTGTTTCTCCCTACATCTGTGGTGCACGTTGCGCGCCCCACTCGTCGGCATCCGCACTGTGCGGGTGCCGGGTTGTGGACGTCGATATCGCATCGGGAAGCCCGAATACGACGATGACGCCCGCTGCGAGAATCCGCGGACGTCATGACGATCGAGGAATACTGCAACTTGCAACCAGGGACAACGGTAGCAGAAACCAGGCCGCTGCCAACCCCGTCGATCAGGACGGCGCCAGAGAGCGCAATGCGGTCACCGCTGCAAGGTAGCGCTGGTAGCGCTCGGACAGCTCGCCGTGCCGGTCCGAGTCGGGTAGATGGGTACGCAACACCCGGGTGCCGGCATCGGTCGCGTCAGCAAGATCGCGATAGCTGCCAACGCCCACGCCGGCCAGCAAGGCAGCGCCTCGAGCGCCGGACTGCGTCGAGTCGGTGACCTCGACAACCAGGCCGGTCGCGTCGGCGAGCAATTGGCTCCACGCAGGACTGTTGCTGCCGCCACCGCCTAGCCGCAGCGGGCGGGCCCGCACCGGCAACTGCTCGGCGAGCGCGTCGAGATGCCACCGGTGGGTGAACACGATGCCCTCGAACACGGCACGCAGCACATCGGCCCGGGTGTGCCATCCGCGCAGTCCGGTGAAACCGGCCTCGACCTGATCGCCGAACGGCCCACCGAAGAGCAGTGGGACGAACACCGGTGGTGCGTGTCGCGCGGAAGTCCCGAACGCCAGCCGGCCCGCGGCAACCGGGTCGGGCTCACCGGCAGCATCGAGCGGTCCAAACTCGCGCAGCACCCAGTCGAGATTGGACGCGGACGACGGCGAGGTCGACATGTGCAGCCACTGGTCGTCGGTGAGGAAGCACCGCGCCTGCCATCTCGGGTCGACGGCTGGTTGCCCGGCAACGATCTGGTTGATGCTGAAGGTGCCCATCACCACGCTGGTCGCACCGTCTGCGATTGCGCCCATGCCCGCCGCGGCCGCGTCGACGTCGTGAGCTCCGCGGACGACGGGGGTGCCGGTCGGTAACCCGGTCGCCGCTGCGGCGCCGGGCAGAACTGCTCCGATCACCTCGGTGCTGGCGCCGACCGGTGGGAGCAGGTGGGACAGTTCGGCCAGGCCCTCGAGCTGCAGGGCCCGCGGTGACCAGCCTCGGGCGCGGATGTCGAAGACCGTCGAACTCGCATCAGTGAAGTCGGTGCCGATCTCGCCGGTGAGCCGGTACCGGATCCAGTCCTTGGCGAACAGCATCCAGCGAGCTCGGCGCAGCACGTCGGGTTCGTGATCGCGTAACCAGGACAACAACGGGCCGGCCGAGAACGCGGACACCTGCTGACCGGTGAGCGTCATCAGCTCGGCCGCACCGGCGCTGGTGGCGAGCCGCTCGGCGTAGTTATGGGCACGACTGTCCGTGGCCAGGACCGCCGCCCGCACGGGCTCACCGCGCTCGTCGACGAGGTGCAAACCGTCCCCGTGCCCGCAGATGCCCACTGCGGCGATGCGCTGCGCTCCGACCAGGCCGACAACCTCGCCGATCGCGGTCGCGGCAGCAGTCCAGAGCACGTCCATGTCGCGCTCCTGCCAGCGGGCGTGCCGCGACGCCGTCGGTGTGTGGGCGGTGCTGACCGCGAGTTGGGCGCCGTCGCGGTCGAAGACCGCCGCCTTGATGACCGTCTGGCCGGCGTCGAGGCCCAGTAGCAGGTCCGGCGTCACCGGCTGCTCGGGACGGCGATGTTCACCGCGTTGCTCGCCCTCCCGGTCCGGGCGAACTCGAGCACGTTGTCGATCACGATCCGTGCTGACGCGGTGTTCGTCTCCGCGGTGTCACCGCCGAAGTGGGTCGTCATCGTGACATTGTCCAGCGCGCGCCACCTGCTGTCGTCAGGCAGCGGTTCGTCATCGAAGACATCCAGGCCGGCCCCGGCGATCCGCCCCGCGGCCAGCGTCGCGTAGAGCGCGTCGTAATCGACAACCCTGCTGCGCGCGACATTGACGAAATAGGCGGTCGGCTTCATCGCGGCGAACTGCATCGCGCCGATGAATCCAGTGGTCTCCTTGGTGACCGGCACCTGCACGACGACGAAGTCGCCCTCGGCGAACGCCGCGCCGAGCGTCGGCGCGCGACGGGCGCTGACATCAGCCAGAGCTGCGTCGTCCGCGTAGGGATCGAAGACGAGCAGATCGGGTTCGAATCCACGCAAGCGCCGGGCGAAGGTGCGGCCCACGTGACCGAAGCCGATCATCGCTACCGTGCGCCCGGCGAGCTCGATGCGCGCGCCGGGGAACTCCTTGCGCCACCCGCCGGACTTGATGCTGGCGTCGGCTCGCGCGATGTTCCGTGCCTCGGCCAGCATCAGCCCGAGCTGCAGCTCTGCGACGGCGCCGGCATTCCGGCCGAAGGCGGCGGTCACCGCCACCCCACGCACCGAGGCCGCCTCCACGTCCACGTTCTGCAGGCCGGTCCGGGCCACCGCGATCAGCCGCAGCCGCGGTGCGGCGTCGAACACCGCGGAGCTCACCGGGGCGAAGTGCACACAGATCGCTTCGGCATCCGCGACCGCGGCGAGGATGGCGGGAGATGGCGGGACGGCGTCCGAACCGTGCAATTCCATCGAGTGCTGCGCCGCATGCTGATCGGACTTGCTGCCCTCCCAGCTGATCGAGCGGCCGTCGACCAGCTCGCTGCCGCCCGATTCACCGAGCGCGTCGGCGTAAGTGCTCGCCGGGATGAACTGGTCGCCAACGAATACCGTGCGCAGCGGGTGCCGTTCCGGCGAGATCAAGGCAGTACTTGGATCTTGCGGCCGATGCCCTTCGCGAACCGGTCGAGAGCATCGGTGTACTGGTCCAAAGGCAGCCGATCGGAGATGAACACGTCGGGGTCGATGACGCCGTCGGCAAACAGCGCCGCGGCCCGTTCGTAACTGTTCAGCACCGCCATCGATCCGGTGATGGTGATCTCCTGGTTGTAGATCTTGTACGGCTCGATCTCGGCGCGGGCGGCGTAGTCAGAGACGCCGAACTGCAGGAATGTGCCGCCCTTCCCGACCCGACTGAGCCCGTCCTGAATCGCCTTTGCGTTACCGGTCGCGTCCACCACCAGATCCCAGAGCCGAGGCCGGTCCAGCTCGTCGGCGGACTGCGCGGCGGCGGTGACCCCGAGCTGCTTTGCGGTCTCCAGCCGATCGGTGTTCAGGTCGACCACGTCGACACTCGTCGCGCCGACCCGCTTGGCCAACTGCAGCATCATCAGGCCCATCGTCCCGGAGCCATAGATGAGCACGCTGTTGGCCAGCTGCGACTTGAGCACGTCGTAGCCGCGCACCGCGCAGGACAACGGCTCGATCAGCGCCGCGTCCTCGAGCCGGACGTGCTCGGGTAGCCGCACACAGTTCGCCGCTGGCGCCTTGGCGAACTCCGCGCTGCCGCCGGGTTGGGTGACGCCGATCGCGTTCCAGTTCTCGCAAAGGTTGTTCTTGCCCAGCCGGCAGTAGTAACACTCGAAGCAGAACAGGGACGGGTCCACGGCGACGCGGTCGCCCACGGACAGCGTGTCCACCTCCTTGCCCAATTCCACGATGGTGCCGGCGAACTCGTGGCCCGGCACGATCGGCAGGGATGGCGCGAACTCGCCCTGCAGGATGTGCAGGTCGGTACCGCAGATGCCGCACGCGGCGACATCCACGATCACATCCCGCGGCCCCGGCTTCGGGTCGTCGACCGTGGTGACCTCGGCCTGGCCGACACCCGTGATGATGGCAGCTTTCATGAGTCAGTCCCTCCGCGCCCGGCTGGGCGACGTCCCGTTAGGTACAGTGTTGGGTGACCGGGCCAGAGTGACCCGCGACGGTCCGCGGCCGCGCGACGGTTGAGCACCCCACCGATTCCAGTAGCGCGATCATCTTGCGTTATTTGACGGCGCCGAGCGACAGGCCCTGCACCAGTTTGTCCTGCGCCGCGAACCCGGCGGCGAGTACGGGCAGCGAGATGATCGTTGCAGCTGCGCACACCTTGGCCAGGAACAGCCCCTGACTGGTGATGAATCCGGTCAGGAACACCGGCGACGTCTGCGCGACCACGGCGGTGAGCACTTTCGCGAAGAGCAACTCGTTCCAACTGAAGATGAAGCAGATCAGCGACGTCGCCGCGATACCCGGCATGGCGACCGGTGCGATGATCGAACGCAGGATCGTCGGCAACCTGGCTCCGTCGATCGCGGCGGCCTCGAGCATCTCGACCGGCACCTCGGACAGGAACGAGCGCATCATCCAGACCGCGATCGGCAGGTTCATCGACGCGTAGAGGATGACCAGCAGGAAGATGTTGTCGAGCATGTGCAGCTTCTGCGAGATCAGGTACACCGGCAGCAGGCCGGCGACGATCGGCAACATCTTCGTGGACAGGAAGAAGAACATCACGTCGGTCCACCTCTTGACCGGCCGGATCGACAGCGCATACGCGGCTGGGATCGCCAGCAGCAGCACCACCAACGTCGACACCACGCTCGCGGTGAGCGAGTTCAGCAGCGACGGCCAGGGGCTCTGTCCGCCACCGAAGAAGTCGCGGTAGCCCTCGACGGTCAATGGTGCGGTGAATTTCGGCGGGTTCGCCGACGCGTCTGCCTCGGAGTGGAAGGACAGCCAGATCATCCAGAGCACCGGCGAGACGAACAGCAGGCCGATGATCCAGGCCAGTAGCCCCCAGAGGTTTCCTTCGCGCCGGCGTTTGCCCGGCACGTCCCGGCCGAGCGTCGAATCGAGGGCGACCTCGGACTGGTGTGCAGCAGCGGTGGTGGCGGTCATCGTGAACTCCCAACGATGGCGGAGGGCTGGGGTGAAATGATCACTTGTTGCCCTCCTCGAACAGCGAGGACACCACGCGCAACGCGAAGGTGGCGATGACGATCGATCCGATCACCACGATGACGCCGGCTGCTGAAGCACGGCCGTAGTCGTGCGCGGTGAAGAAGATGTTGTAGATGCTGTACGGCAGGTTGGACGTGCCCTGCGAGCCGGATGTGATGGTGAAGACCGCGTCGAAGTTCTGCACCACGTAGATCGAGCCGAGCAGTCCACCGAGTTCCAGGTACTGCCGCAGGTGCGGCAAGGTGAGGAACCGGAAGACCTGCCAGGTCGAGGCGCCGTCCATGTTGGCTGCCTCCACTGCATCCGCCGGCCGGCTCTGCAGCCCGGCCAGCAGGATCAGCATCATGAACGGCGTCCACTGCCAGATCAGCGACATCTCCACGGCCAGCTTCGGGTGGTCGGTCAACCAGTCCGGCTGCGGCGGGTTGCTCGAGCCGAACCATTTCCAGATCACCGAGAGCGTCCCGTTGAACGCGCCGTAAAGCGGGTTCAACAGCGCGTGCTTCCAGAGCAATGCGCTGGCGATCGGCACGACCAGGAACGGTGCGATGAGCATCGTCCGCACCAGACCGCGACCGCGGAACTGCCGGTCGAGAAGCAGCGCCAGGAGCAGGCCGAGGAACAGACTCACCAATACCACCGTGACGGTGAGTACCACGGTGAAGACGATCGACGCGCGGAAGTCCGGGTCGCTCAGCACGCTGGAGTAGTTGCCGAACCCGGTGAACTTCTTGCCCAGCTCGGGGCGCAGCGCGTTCCACCGCAGGAACGAGATGACCAGGGTGGCGATGAACGGCAACTGAGTCACGATGATCATGAAGATCAGCGCCGGCATCAAGGGTGCGCGGCGCGCCCAGTTGGTCGATCGCCGCAGCGCAGCCGACTGCGATCCCGGCCCCGGCTTGGCAGCAGCGGACGGCGGCCTATCAAGAGTGGCGGTCATTTCTTGTAGTCCTTTCCTATCCGGGCCGCGACTTTCTGGCCTTTCTTCAATGCCGTATCGACACTCATCTGGCCGGCTATCGCGGTGCTGATGTATTGCGAGACGGTTGTTGCCATCGCGGCGAATTCGGGGAAGTCCATGAACTGGATGCCCGGCACCGGTCGGGCCTGCACGCCCGGATTGGCCGGGTCAGCTGCGAGGATCGCTTCCTTGGTCGGCTCGGCGAAGGCCGCAGACGCCTTCAGGTAGTCCGGGTTGTCGTAGGTGGACTGCCGCTTGCCGGCCGGGACGCTGGCCCAGCCGAGCTTCTCGCCAACCAACTGCTCGTACTGCTTGCTTGACGCCCACGAGATGAACTTCCAGGCGTCGTCCTTCTTCTTGCTGGCGTGCTCGATCGCCCACGACCAGGCGTACAACCAGCCGGACGTCTTGGTCTTGACCACCGGCGCAGCAACGTAACCGAACTTGCCCTTGTTGGGGGAGGCGTCGCTCTCCAGGGAGCCGGCCGCGGAGGTGGCGTCGTACCACATCGCGGTCTTGCCGGTCTCCAGTGCGGTCAAGCACTCGGTGAAGCCGGCTTGGGGTGCGCCTGCCTCGCCATGCTTGCGGACCAGGTCGACGTAGAAGTTCACCGCGTCCTTGAACGGCTGCGCGTCGACCTGGGCGTTCCAGTTCTTGTCGTACCACGTACCGCCGAAGGTGTTCACGACGGTGGTCAGCGGTGCGAAGACCTGGCCCCAGCCGACCTGTCCACGCAGACAGATGCCGCGCATACCGGGCTGCGCGTTGTCGACCTTTGCGGCAAGGTCGGCGACCTGCTGCCAGGTGGGGTGTGACGGCATCGTCAGACCCTTAGCGGCGAATACGTCCTTGCGGTACATCAGGAAGGACGACTCCCCGTAGAACGGCTCGGCGTAGAGCTTGCCGTCCGCGGCTGACAGTGATTTGGTCATGCCTGGGAAGATGTCGCTCTGGTCGAACGGCTGGCTCGGGTCGAATCCCCGCGAGGCGTTCTTCGTGTACGAGTCGAGCGGGGTGAGCCAGCCGGCCTTGGCATAGAACGGCACCTCGTAGTTCGAGATCGTCGAGACGTCGTAGATGCCGGCCTGGCTGGACAGCTCCTGGCTGATCTTGTCCCGGACGTCGTTCTCCGGCAGCACCGTGTAGTTCACCTTGATGCCGGTCTTCTTGGTGAAGTACTGGCTGGTGAGCTTCTGGATGTCGATCATCTGCGGGTTGTTCACCATCAGCACGTTGATGGAATCCTTGCCGCCGCCGGTGCCACCGAAGCCACCGCAGGCGCTCAGACTGGCGGCTGCCAGCCCGGCGCAGACGGTGAGGACGACGGCCCTGGATGTCTTGCGTAGCCGCTTCACGAAGCCTCCTGTTGGTCGCTGGACGGGTCGAGATCGGTCTTGCCCGGGTCGGTCACGGTGCGCACCCTGACTGTGGTGGGGTCAGCCGACGAGACGTCGCCGGCCGTTTCGGGACGTTGACAGGCCGCGGTGCCCCACGCGACGGCACGGGCCAGCCGCGCGGGGATGTCGCCGCCGGTGCCGAGAAAGCCGGCCAGGAGCGCGTCGCCGGCTCCGGCCGTGTTGACCGGCACGACCGACGGCGCAACGGCATGCCATGCGGCCTGGCCGGCAGCGTAGATCGCACCGTGCTCACCCAGGCTGACCAACAGCGCAGGCAGCGCAGCACCCTCGATGAGGGTGCGAGCGTCGGCGATCGCCCGGTCGACCGGATCCGGCAAGGCCGAGGCGCGCTCGCCGAGAAGATCGGCGAGCTCGCCGTTGTTGGGGGCGAGCAGATCCGCGCCGGCAGTGTGCGCCGCCGCCAGCGGGGAGCCGGAGGTGTCGACTGCGACCCTGGCGCCGGCGGCGTGCGCGACTGCAATGGCTCGCTCGGTCAGTCGGTACGGCCCGGGCGGCTCGGTCCCGGCGATCACCAGCCAGTCGCCAGGTGCGACGCACCCGGCGGTCAGGTCGAGAAGGGCATCCAGATCAGCGGCGCTCGGGGGTTCGCCGGCTGCGTTCACCTTCGTGGTGACGCCGGTGGGGCCGAGCACGGTGACGTTGGTGCGGGTTGTCGCAGTCGCCCGGTGCGCGCGGTGTGGCACCGCGCCGGCGACCAACAGCCGCACCAGCTGCTCGCCTTCCGCCCCACCGGCCATCGTCACCGCGAGGGTGTCCACCCCGGCCGCCGTCAGCACCCGGGACACGTTGACTCCCTTGCCGCTGGCCTCGACGGTGTCGAGGGAGGCCCGGTTCACCGCACCGGGCTGAAGACTGTCGACCTGATATGTCCGATCCAGCGAGGGATTCGCGGTGATCGTGACGATCATCGGCCAATCCCCCGGGAGTCCAGCGGCTGCCTGCCCGAACCGGGCCGGCTTCGGGAGACAGGAACTTCACAGGTGCGCACATGAGCGACCATGACCCTGAGGTGTGGCCTGCGCAACACCCCGACCCAACCGGGCACAGTCGAGGCGAGTAACGGGCACGTTCGGCGATCCCACCGGTCGAGCGGGAGGTTTTCGCGGCCGAGCGGGAGCTTCCAGTCAGAATCCTCGGCGTGTCGCGACGGAAAGCTCCCTCTCGGCACAAGGGGCGGGCCCGAGAAACCACCAACTAGCCGCGGTCGGGTGACCCCCACGCGATGAGCGCTCGCGCGGACAGGTCAGGGTGACGGCGGTCGGGTGACCCCCACGCGATGAGCGCTCGCGCGAAGAGCAGATCGCCCGCGCGAGCGCAGCGAGCTTGCGGCCGAGCGAAGCGAGGTATCGATCGAGAGTGGGCCCCGATGCGGAGCGAGGGTTCCGCGAGGAATCGATGAGGCGATCATGAGCACAGCACAGTTTTGCCCCGGCCGCGCTGCGCGGGTACTGTGGTCACCTGTGCCTGGGGAAACCTGGGTATCGACTCGTGCTCGCGGGTGGCGTGGAGCCAGAAGGCCGATTTCGGCTCAGGTGCTACGTACCGCAGCGGTGGACGAGAACACCGTGCAGACCAGGGGGTTGGCCTCCTGCCTGCCCTGCGAAATGGGTGCGACACACCCGACCGCGTGGACCGGAGACGGGCACGGAGTGCAGCAAGTACGTGGGAATTGAACGCAGCACTACGGCACCGCACACGTACAGAGCGACGCAGGAACAGGCCGATCCCAGCCGGGACCGGTCGGCGAGACAGGTACGAGACAGCAAGGGAGATTGCAGGCCGCATGCCTACGATCCAGCAGCTGGTCCGCAAGGGCCGGCAGGACAAGATCGCGAAGACGAAGACCCCTGCGCTGAAGGGTTCGCCCCAGCGCCGCGGAGTCTGCACTCGCGTCTACACGACGACCCCGAAGAAGCCGAACTCCGCGCTGCGCAAGGTGGCCCGAGTGAAGCTGACCGGCGGTATCGAGGTCACCGCCTACATCCCGGGCGTCGGTCACAACCTTCAGGAGCACTCGATCGTGCTCGTGCGTGGTGGTCGGGTGAAGGACCTCCCCGGCGTCCGCTACAAGATCATCCGCGGCACCTTGGACACCCAGGGCGTCCGCGGCCGCAAGCAGGCTCGCAGCCTGTACGGCGCGAAGAAGGAGAAGCGCTAATGCCCCGCAAGGGACCGCCCCCGCGTCGTCCGCTAGTCATCGACCCGGTCTATGCCTCACCGCTGGTGACCCAGCTGGTCAACAAGGTGCTGATGGCCGGTAAGCGTTCGGTAGCCGAGCGCATCGTCTACGGCGCCCTCGAAGGTTGCCGCGAGAAGTCCGGCGCCGACCCGGTGATCACGCTGAAGCGCGCGCTGGAGAACGTCAAGCCTGCCATCGAGGTGAAGAGCCGTCGCGTCGGTGGCGCCACCTACCAGGTGCCGGTCGACGTGCGCCCGAGCCGCAGCACCACGCTGGCGCTGCGCTGGCTGGTCGGCTTCTCCAGGCAGCGTCGTGAGAAGACGATGACAGAGCGGCTGATGAACGAGCTGCTGGATGCCAGCAATGGTCTGGGCGCCGCGGTCAAGCGTCGCGAGGACATGCACAAGATGGCGGAGTCGAACAAGGCCTTCGCCCACTACCGCTGGTAGATACCCACCAGACAAAGACAGAACTAGAACCCGAGACGGAAGCGAAGATGTCTGTAACCGCACGCCTGTCCAAGACCCGGAACATCGGGATCATGGCGCATATCGACGCGGGTAAAACCACGACCACCGAGCGCATCCTCTTCTACACCGGCATCACGTACAAGATCGGTGAGGTGCACGACGGTGCTGCCGTCATGGACTGGATGGAGCAGGAGCAGGAACGTGGCATCACGATCACGTCGGCTGCCACCAAGTGTGAGTGGAAAGACCACACCATCAACCTGATCGACACTCCTGGGCACGTCGACTTCACCGTCGAGGTGGAGCGCAACCTGCGCGTGCTCGACGGTGCGGTTGCCGTCTATGACGGTGTCGCCGGTGTCGAGCCGCAGACCGAGACGGTGTGGCGGCAGGCAGACAAGTATTCCGTCCCGCGGATGTGCTTCGTCAACAAGCTGGACCGCACCGGCGCGGACTTCTTCCGCTGTGTGCAGATGATGATCGACCGCCTCAACGCCACCCCGCTGGTGCTGCAGATCCCGATCGGCAACGAGTCCAGCTTCATCGGCGTCGTCGACCTGCTCGGGATGCGCGCGCTGGTCTGGCGCGGAGAGACCGAGATGGGTGAGGACTACACCATCGAGGAGATCCCGGCGGAGCTTGCCGATCAGGCCGCGGAGTGGCGCGAGAAGCTGATCGAGACGCTGGCAGACGTGGACGATGCGATCGCCGAGGCGTACCTGGACGGCGAGGAGCTGTCGGTCGAGACGCTCAAGGCCGCGATCCGCCGGGCCACCCTGGCCGACCTGATCAACCCGGTGCTCACCGGCTCCGCATTCAAGAACAAGGGCGTGCAGCCGCTGCTCGATGCGGTCGTGGACTACCTGCCGTCGCCGCTGGATGTCGGCGAGGTGACCGGTCTTCTGCAGGACGGCGAGACACCCGCTGAGCGGCACCCCGACGAGTCGGAGCCGCTGGCCGCGCTGGCCTTCAAGATCGCCACCGACAAGTTCCTCGGCAAGCTCACCTACGTGCGGATCTACTCCGGCGTCGTCGAGAACGGTGCGCAGGTTCTCAACTCGACGAAGGACCGCAAGGAGCGGATCGGCAAGATCTACCAGATGCACGCGAACAAGCGTGAGGAGCTGCCGCGGGCCGGCGCCGGCGACATCATCGCCGTTGCGGGGCTGAAGCAGACCACCACCGGTGACACGCTGTCGGACCCGCAGAAGCCGATCGTGCTGGAGTCCATGACCTTCCCGGACCCGGTCATCAACGTCGCGATCGAGCCGAAGACGAAGGGCGACCAGGAGAAGCTGGGCGTCGCGATCCAGAAGCTCGCCGAGGAAGACCCGACCTTCCAGGTCCAGCAGGACGAGGAGACCGGCCAGACCATCATCAAGGGGATGGGCGAGCTCCACCTGGAGATCCTCGTCGACCGGATGCGTCGCGAGTTCGAGGTCGAGGCCAACGTGGGCAAGCCGCAGGTGGCCTACCGCGAGACGATCCGTCGCGTCGTGGAGAAGGAGGACTACACCCACAAGAAGCAGACGGGTGGGTCCGGCCAGTACGCGAAGGTGCAGATCAAGCTGGAGCCGATGGAGATGACGTCGGACGGACCGAGCTACGAGTTCGTCAACGCCGTCTCCGGTGGGCGTATCCCCAGGGAGTTCATCCCTTCGGTGGACGCCGGTGCGCAGGAGGCCATGCAGTACGGCATCCTCGCCGGCTACCCGCTGGTCGGCATTCGGATGACACTGCTCGACGGTGGCTACCACGATGTCGACTCCTCCGAAATGGCGTTCAAGATCGCGGGTTCGATCGTGTTCAAGAACGCCGCGCGGAAGGCCGACCCGGCTCTGCTGGAGCCGATGATGGCAGTCGAGGTGACCACGCCCGAGGAGAACATGGGCGACGTCATCGGCGACCTCAACTCGCGCCGTGGCCAGATCCAGGCCATGGAGGAGCGGGGTGGCAACCGCGTCGTCAAGGCGCTGGTGCCGCTGTCGGAGATGTTCGGCTATGTCGGGGACCTGCGCAGCAAGACGCAGGGCCGCGCCAGCTACTCGATGCAGTTCGAGAAGTACGCCGAGGTCCCGGGGAACGTGGCCAAGGAGATCATCGCGAAGGTGAACGGCGAGTAACCAAGAGTTTCAAGACAACAGTCAACACAGCCGGACCTAGAAGACCGGTACTACCCAAAGAGGGAAAGGGATCCACAGTGGCGAAGGCGAAGTTCGAGCGGACCAAGCCGCACGTCAACATCGGCACGATCGGTCACATCGACCATGGCAAGACGACGCTGACGGCGGCGATCTCGCGCGTGCTGCATGACAAGTACCCGGCGCTGAACCCGGATACCTCGGCGTTCGATCAGATCGACAAGGCTCCCGAGGAGCGCCAGCGCGGTATCACCATTTCGATCGCGCACATCGAGTACCAGACCGAGAAGCGCCACTATGCGCACGTCGACTGCCCCGGGCACGCCGACTACATCAAGAACATGATCACCGGTGCGGCCCAGATGGACGGCGCGATCCTGGTCGTGTCCGGCACCGACGGCCCGATGCCGCAGACCAAGGAGCACGTGCTCCTGGCCCGCCAGGTCGGCGTCCCGTACATCGTGGTTGCGCTGAACACGTGCGACGGCACGGATGTCGACGACGAGATCCTGGAGCTGGTCGAGCTCGAGGTCCGCGAGCTGCTGACCCAGTACGAGTTCGACGGCGACGACGCTCCGATCGTCAAGGTCTCCGCACTCAAGGCGCTCGAGGGCGACGCCGAGTGGGGCGAGAAGATCATGGAGCTCATGAGCGCCATCGACGAGTCGATCCCGCAGCCCGAGCGCGAGACCGAGAAGCCGTTCCTGATGCCCGTCGAGGACGTCTTCACGATCACCGGTCGCGGCACGGTCGTCACCGGCCGTATCGAGCGGGGCATCCTGAAGGTCAACGAGACCGTCGACATCATCGGCATCCACGAGGCCAAGCAGACGACCACGGTCACCGGCATCGAGATGTTCCGCAAGCTGCTCGACGAGGGTCAGGCCGGGGAGAACGTCGGGCTGCTGCTTCGTGGCATCAAGCGTGAGGACGTCGAGCGCGGCCAGGTCGTCATCAAGCCGGGCACGACGACTCCGCACACCAAGTTCGAGGCGAACGTCTACATCCTGTCCAAGGACGAGGGTGGCCGGCACACGCCGTTCTTCAACAACTACCGCCCGCAGTTCTACTTCCGCACCACCGACGTGACCGGTGTCGTCACCCTCCCAGAGGGCACCGAGATGGTCATGCCGGGCGACAACACAGAGATGTCGGTCGAGCTTATCCAGCCGATCGCAATGGAGGACGGCCTGCGCTTCGCCATCCGTGAGGGTGGCCGCACCGTGGGTGCGGGTCGCGTCACCAAGATCGTCGAGTAGTACCTGCTCCACCCCGTTGCGGGTGGACCGGCCGTCATCTGGACGCAGGCCGGTTTCCACCCGGAACGGGTGCCCTTCGCCACCGAAACATCAGCCGCTCCCGCGGCGCCCGGCGGGCGGGCTCGAACCTGCAGTAGACCTCAGAACAGTGAAGGTGAGTCAGCCACCATGGCGGGACAGAAGATCCGCATCCGGCTCAAGGCCTATGACCACGAGGCCATCGACGCCAGTGCACGCAAGATCGTCGAGACGGTCACCCGGACCGGCGCTCGCGTCGTCGGGCCCGTCCCGTTGCCGACGGAGAAGAACATCTACTGCGTCATCCGCTCGCCGCACAAGTACAAGGACAGCCGCGAGCACTTCGAGATGCGCACCCACAAGCGGCTCATCGACATCCTCGACCCGACCCCGAAGACGGTGGACGCGCTGATGCGTATCGACCTGCCGGCGTCGGTCGACGTCAACATTCAGTAGGGCAGACAGACATGGCAGACGAAACTCGAACTGGGCGCCAGGGCATTCTCGGCGAGAAGCTCGGCATGACCCAGGTCTTCGACGAGAACAACCGGATGGTTCCGGTGACCGTCGTCAAGGCCGGGCCGTGCGTCGTGACCCAGATCCGAACCCAAGAGAAGGACGGCTACACCGCCGTCCAACTCGCGTACGGCCAGATCGACCCGCGCAAGGTGACCAAGCCCGTCGCCGGTCACTTCAAGGCTGCGGACGTCACGCCTCGCCGGCACCTGGTCGAGCTGCGCACCGACGCGATCGCGGACTACGCCCTCGGCGCGGAGATCACCGTCGACAGCACCTTTCAAGACGGTGCGCGCGTCGACGTGAGCGGCACCACCAAGGGCAAGGGCACCGCGGGGGTTATGAAGCGCCACGGCTTCCACGGCGTCTCGTCCTCGCACGGCTCGCACCGCAACCACCGCAAACCCGGCTCGATCGGCGCCTGCGCCACGCCGGGTCGCGTGTTCAAGGGGCTGCGGATGGCCGGGCGCATGGGCCACGTCAAGGCGACGACTACCGGGCTCGTGATCCACAAGGTGGACGTCGAGAACGGCCTTCTGCTGATCAAGGGCGCCGTCCCCGGGCCGAAGGGCTCGCTGCTGTTCGTCCGGTCCGCCAACAAGTCGAAGGGGGTCTGACCATGACGCTGTCCCTCGAGATCCGCAACCCTGCGTCGGACGACGCCCAGACGGGCACCGTCGAGCTTCCCGCGGAGATCTTCGACGCGAAGACCAACATCTCGCTGATCCACCAGGTCGTCGTCGCGCAGCTCGCCGCGGCCCGCCAGGGCACTGCGTCGACCAAGACGCGTGCCGAGGTCCGCGGCGGCGGAAGGAAGCCGTACCGCCAGAAGGGCACCGGCCGGGCCCGCCAGGGTTCGACGCGCGCCCCGCAATTCGTCGGCGGTGGCATCGTCCACGGCCCGACGCCGCGCAAGTACGACCAGCGCACGCCCAAGAAGATGAAGGCCGCCGCTCTGCGTGGTGCGCTCTCGGACCGAGCTCGCAACGATCGCGTCTTCGTCGTGTCGGCGCTGGTCACCGGTGATGCGCCTTCGACGAAGGGCGCAGCGGTTGCGCTCGCCAAGGTGAGCACGGCGAAGAACGTTCTCGTCGTCGCTCAGCGCACGGACGAACTCACCTGGAGGAGCCTGCGCAACCACCAGGCCGTCCACCTGCTCGAGCCGACACAGCTCAACACCTACGACGTGCTGATCAGTGACGACATCGTGTTCACCCAAGCTGCGCTCGAGGAGTTCCTCGCCGGCCCAGTCAAGGGGAAGTCGGCCACGGCCGATGCCGAAGGGAAGGACGCCTGATGTTCGACGACCCCCGTGACGTCCTGCTCGCTCCGGTCATCTCGGAGAAGAGCTACGGCCTGCTGGACGAGAACAAGTACACCTTCGAGGTTCACCCGCAGGCCAACAAGACCCAGATCAAGATCGCGGTGGAGAAGGTGTTCAGCGTCAAGGTCACCGACGTGAACACGCTCAACCGGCAGGGCAAGCGCAAGCGCACCCGGGCGGGCTTCGGCGCGCGCAAGAGCGTCAAGCGCGCGATCGTGACGCTGCGTGCGGGCGACCGCATCGACGTGTTCGGACAGATTGGCTGACCTGACTCATGGCTATTCGCAAATACAAGCCGACTACGCCGGGACGGCGTGGGTCGTCCGTCGCCGACTTCGCCGAGGTCACCCGTGACCACCCGGAGAAGGCGCTCGTCAAGCCGCTACACAACAAGGGCGGGCGCAACAACTCGGGCCGGATCACGACCCGCCACCAGGGCGGCGGCCACAAGCGCGCCTACCGGGTGATCGACTTCCGGCGCCACGACAAGGACGGTGTGCCGGCCAAGGTCGCGCACATCGAGTACGACCCGAACCGCACCGCGCGCATCGCGCTGCTGCACTACGCCGACGGCGAGAAGCGCTACATCCTCGCGCCGCGGCTGCTCAAGCAGGGCGACCGGATCGAGAACGGCCCCGGCGCCGACATCAAGCCGGGCAACTCGCTGCCGATGCGCAACATCCCGGTCGGCACCGTGATCCACGCGATCGAGCTCCGTCCCGGAGGCGGCGCGAAGATCGCCCGGTCGGCCGGCGCGAGCGTCCAGCTCGTGGCCAAGGAGGGCGCCTTCGCCCAACTGCGGATGCCGTCCGGCGAGATCCGCAACGTCGACGTCCGCTGCCGAGCGACCGTCGGCGAGGTCGGCAACGCCGAGCAGAGCAACATCAACTGGGGCAAGGCCGGCCGCATGCGCTGGAAGGGCAAGCGCCCGACCGTCCGTGGTGTCGCCATGAACCCGGTCGACCACCCGCACGGTGGCGGTGAGGGCAAGACGTCCGGCGGTCGCCACCCGGTGAACCCGAACGGCAAGCCCGAGGGCCGCACCCGTCACCGCAAGGCGAGCGACCAGCTGATCGTCCGTCGTCGTCGTACGAACAAGAAGCGCTGAGGTAACTAGCGATGCCACGCAGTTTGAAGAAGGGCCCGTTCGTCGACGACCACCTGCTCAAGAAGGTGGACGCGCAGAACGACAAGAACACCAAGAACGTGATCAAGACCTGGTCGCGTCGCTCGACGATCATCCCCGACATGCTCGGGCACACGATCGCCGTGCACGACGGCCGTAAGCACGTCCCGGTCTTCGTGACCGAGGGCATGGTCGGTCACAAGCTGGGCGAGTTCGCCCCGACGCGGACCTTCCGGGGTCACATTCGGGACGACCGCCGGGCGCGGAGAGCCTGAGCGGTTGAGGGCAGGAGAGACAAATGACTGAGCCAGATACCCAGGTACGGGGTGCCTTCGCGAAGGCGACGCACGTCCGCGTCACGCCGATGAAGGCACGTCGTGTCGTCGACCTGATCCGCAACCGTCCCGCGCAAGAGGCTCTCGCGCAGCTGAAGTTCCAGCCGCAGGCCGCCGCCGAGCCGGTGGCGAAGGTCCTCGCCAGTGCGATCGCCAATGCCGAGCACAACTTCGACCTCGATCCCGAGACGTTGATCATCTCGCGGGCATTCGTCGACGAGGGCCCCACCCTGAAGCGGTTCCGGCCGCGGGCGCAGGGCCGGGCGTACCGGATCCGCAAGCGCACGAGCCACATCACCATCGAGGTCGAGAGCATCGACCGGCCGACGAGCAAGAAGGGACGGGGCCGCTAATGGGCCAGAAGGTAAACCCGAACGGGTTCCGTCTCGGCATCACGACGGACTGGAAGAGCCGGTGGTTCGCCGACAAGGAGTACGCCGCATATGTGAAGGAAGATGTCGCGATCCGCAAGCTCATGAGCAAGGGCATGGAGCGCGCCGGCATCGCCAAGGTCGAGATCGAGCGCACGCGGGACCGCGTCCGCGTCGACATCCACACCGCGCGTCCGGGCATCGTCATCGGCCGCCGCGGGGCCGAGGCCGACCGCATCCGCGGCGAGCTCGAGAAGCTGAGCGGCAAGCAGGTCCAGCTCAACATCCTCGAGGTCAAGAACCCCGAGGGAAACGCGCAACTCGTCGCGCAGGGTGTGGCCGAGCAGTTGTCCAACCGGGTCAGCTTCCGCCGGGCGATGCGCAAGAGCATGCAGTCGACGTTGAAGAGTCCGGGCGTCAAGGGCATCCGGGTTCAGTGCGGTGGCCGCCTCGGTGGGGCCGAGATGTCGCGCTCGGAGTTCTACCGCGAGGGTCGCGTTCCGCTGCACACGCTGCGCGCCGACATCGACTACGGCTTCTACGAGGCCCGCACGACGTTCGGCCGTATCGGCGTCAAGGTCTGGATCTACAAGGGCGAGGTGCCCACCGGTTCGCGCAGTGAGCGCGAGGCCGCGGCCGCCGCCGAGGTTCTGCGCCAGCGCCGCGAGCGCCCCGCCGGTGGTGCTCGTCCGCGTCGTTCCGGCTCGCAGGGCACGACGGGCGTCAGCACCGACGCCGGTCGCGCTGCGTCCGGCGAGGGATCGGTCGCTGCCGTCACGACGGAGCCGGATCAGGAGGCTGTCGTCGCCACGCCGGCCGCTGCCGGCGCCGACATCGCGTCCGGGGCGCCGGACATGGTGACCGAGACCGAGGCCCAGATCACCGAGCAGGTCAACGCCGAGCCGGCTATCACCGAATCGGCCGAGCCGGTTCAGGCCACGATCGAGGCCGCGGCCGACCGCGACGCCCATGCGCCGACCGATGCGCAGGCGTCGACCGACGGTGAGACGTCGACCGAGAGCACGGAGAGCTGACATGCTCATTCCACGCCGAGTGAAGCACCGCAAGCAGCACCACCCGACCCGCCGCGGCATGGCCAGCGGCGGTACCCAGGTGTCCTTCGGTGAGTACGGCATCCAGGCTCTGGAGCCGGCGTACGTCACGAACCGCCAGATCGAGTCGGCGCGTATCGCGATCAACCGCCGCATCCGCCGCGGCGGCAAGGTCTGGATCAACATCTATCCCGACCGCCCGCTCACCAAGAAGCCGGCTGAGACCCGCATGGGTTCCGGTAAGGGTTCGCCGGAGTGGTGGATCGCCAACGTCAAGCCGGGCCGGGTGCTGTTCGAGCTCTCGTTCCCGAACGAGGTCGTGGCCCGTGAGGCCCTGACCCGAGCGATCCACAAGCTGCCGATGAAGTGCCGCATCGTCACGCGGGAAGCGAGTGATTTCTGATGACCAGCACCACGACCGCTGAACTGCGCGAGCTGCACGATGACGAGCTCGCCACCCGGCTGCGCGAGTCGAAGGAAGAGCTGTGCAACCTGCGCTTCCAGATGGCGACCGGGCAGCTGGACAACAACAGGCGCCTGCGCACCGTGAAGCACGACATCGCACGGATCTACACGATCCTGCGTGAGCGTGAGCTCGGACTGTCAGTGGCCCCGGAACAAGCCAGTGAGGGTGTTACCGCATGAGCGAGACAACCGAAGCGACGACCGAGCGCACGTCGGACCGCAAGGTCCGGCAGGGTCTCGTCGTCAGCGACAAGATGCAGAAGACGGTCGTGGTCGAGGTCGAGGACCGCGTCAAGCACCCGCGCTACGGCAAGATCATCCGCCGCACCACGAAGCTCAAAGCGCACGACGAGACCGACCAGGTCGGCGTCGGTGACCGCGTGCAGATCATGGAGACCCGCCCGCAGTCGGCTACGAAGCGCTGGCGTGTGGTCGAGGTCGTAGAGAAGGCGAAGTAAGTAAGGCAAGTAACACCCGCACGAGCGAAACCCGTCCCCATCGCGTGGGACCAGGTCCACCAGCGTCCTAGTTCTCAGGAGTAAGCAGTGATTCAGCAGGAGTCGCGACTTCGGGTCGCCGACAACACCGGCGCCAAGGAAATCTTGTGCATCCGGGTGATGGGCGGCTCGGGGCGTCGCTACGCCGGGATCGGCGACATCATCGTCGCCACGGTCAAGGACGCGCTGCCCGGCGCCGGCGTCAAGAAAGGCGACGTCGTCAAAGCGGTCATCGTGCGCACCGTCAAGGAACGCCGCCGTCCGGACGGCAGTTACATCCGCTTCGACGAGAACGCGGCCGTGCTGATCAAGACCGACGGCGAGCCCCGCGGGACTCGCATCTTCGGCCCCGTGGGCCGGGAGCTGCGCGACAAGCGGTTCATGAAGATCATTTCTCTTGCACCCGAGGTGCTCTGATGAGTGAGCGCAGCGAGCGGATCTATAGGCACAGCAAGGTGGTAGTCGGCCTGAACAGGGCTGACGAGCGGAACGAGGAAGTCCGATGAAGGTCAAAAAGGGCGACGAGGTCGTCGTCATCGCCGGCAAGGATCGCGGCGTCAAGGGCAAGGTCATCGCGGCCAACCCCGACACGAACAAGGTCGTCGTCGAAGGCGTGAACCGAGTCACCAAGCACACGTCGATCTCGCAGGACAATCGCGGCGCGAAGGCCGGCGGCATCGAGCACATCGAAGCCGCGATCAGCGCCAGCAACGTCATGGTGATCGGCGCCGACGGCAAGGCCACCCGCGTCGGTTACCGGCGCGACGAGCAGTCCGGGCGCAACGTGCGTATCTCGCGCCGCTCCGGAAAGGATCTGTCATGACAGCGTCAACCGAGACCACGGCCGCCACCGAAACCCCGGCCCCGCGGCTCAAGACCCGCTACCGGGACGAGATCGCCCCGGCGCTGACGAAGGAGTTCTCCTTCGCCAACCCGATGCAGGTCCCCGGCCTGACGAAGATCGTCGTCAACATGGGCGTCGGCCAGGCGGCCAAGGACAGCAAGCTCATGGACGGCGCCGTGCGCGACCTCACCCTCATCACCGGCCAGAAGCCGCTGGTGCAAAAGGCCCGCAAGTCGATCGCGCAGTTCAAGTTGCGCGAGGGCATGCCGATCGGCGCGAAGGTCACCCTGCGCGGCGACCGGATGTGGGAGTTCCTCGACCGGCTGCTTTCCCTGGCGTTGCCGCGCATCCGGGACTTCCGCGGGCTGTCCGACCGGCAGTTCGACGGCAACGGCAACTACACCTTCGGCCTGACCGAGCAGTCGATGTTCCACGAGATCGACCCCGACTCGATCGACCGTCCGCGTGGCATGGACACCACCGTGGTCACCACCGCGACCAACGACGACGAGGGCCGGGCGCTGCTACGCGCACTCGGCTTCCCGTTCAAGGAGAACAGCTGACATGGCCAAGACCGCTCTGAAGCAGAAGGCCGCCGGCAAGCCGAAGTTCGCGGTGCGCGGTTACACCCGCTGCCAGCGCTGCGGACGCTCGCAGGCCGTCTATCGCAAGTTCGGACTGTGCCGGATCTGCTTCCGGGAAATGGCGCACGCCGGGGAGCTTCCGGGCGTTACTAAGTCTTCTTGGTAGCTGTGGGTTCGGGCTTGATTCCGACGTCGATGTTCGGCCGCTGCGCTTCGCGCCTTTACGCGGCCGTACATCGCATCGGAACCCAGCCCTCCTTCCCGCCACTGCTTGGGGAACGCCGTTGCTCAAGTCCCGGTTTCGTAACTGGGAAGCACGACCTAACTAAAGAGAACAACCACTGATTATCTGTTCGTTTCATTACTGCTTCGCGGCAGGCCTTTACCGGAACCGGCGCGAGAGAAGAGAAGAAGTCCTATGATGACCGACCCGATCGCGGACATGTTGACGCGTCTGCGCAACGGCAACACGGCTTTTCACGACACCGTGGTGATGCCGCACTCCAAGCTCAAGGGGCACATCGCGCAGATCCTGAAGCAGGAGGGCTACATTGCCGGCTTCAAGATCGCCGATGCTCCCGAGGGACAGGTCGGCAAGGTGCTGACCATCGACCTGAAATTCGGCCCGAATCGCGAGCGTTCGATCGCGGGTGTGCGGCGCGTGTCCAAGCCGGGCCTGCGTGTGTACGCCAAGTCGACCGGTCTACCCCGCGTGCTGGGTGGCCTCGGCGTCGCGATCATCTCGACGTCCAACGGACTGCTGACCGACCGGCAGGCAGCCAAGCGTGGGGTAGGCGGAGAAGTTCTCGCCTACGTCTGGTGAGGCGAAGCTATGAGTGAGCATCGCGCGAAGAGCAAGGTGAAAACATCATGAGTCGCATCGGAAGGCTTCCGGTGGCCGTCCCATCGGACGTCGACGTCGCCATCGACGGTCAGACGGTCACGGTCAAGGGGCCGAAGGGCACGCTGTCGCACGCTGTCGCGCCGCCCATCACGGTCGCGAAGGCCGAGGACGGCCTCATCGCCGTCTCGCGGCCGGACGACGAGCGCGAGTCCAAGTCCCTGCACGGCTTGTCGCGCACGCTGATCGCCAACATGGTCGTCGGCGTCACGGACGGCTACAGCAAGCGTCTGGAGATCGTGGGCACCGGTTACCGCGTCACGGCCAGGGGCAGCGACCTCGAGTTTGCGCTCGGATACTCGCACCCGGTGTTCGTGCCGGCGCCTGCGGGCATCACGTTCCGCGTCGAGGCTCCCACCCGTTTCGTGGTCGAGGGCATCGACAAGCAACAGGTCGGCGAAGTCGCCGCCAAGATCCGCAAGCTGCGCAAGCCCGACCCGTACAAGGGCAAGGGCGTGCGCTACCAAGGTGAGGTCATCCGCCGCAAGGCCGGTAAGGCAGGGAAGAAATGAGTGAGCATCGTAGCGAGCGTCAGCGAGCACTGGAAGTACAGCGCGGAGCAAGTGTTTCGGGCTCGGGCGAGGAGCAGGTGATCTGAATGGGCGCATCCACGATCGCACGCCAGGCACGCCGGTCTGCGGGGACCTCGGCCATCCGCCGGGCGTCGAAGGCCCGGCGCCACTTCCGGTTGCGCAAGAAGGTCGTCGGCAACGCCGAGCGTCCTCGCCTGGTCGTCACTCGGTCGGCGCGGCACCTGTTCGCTCAGGTTGTCGACGACGGTCGAGGCGCAACGCTCGCGTCGGCGTCGACGTTCAAAATGGCTAAATTGAACGACGGCCATGACAAGACAGCGCAGGCCAAGCAGGTCGGCACGCAGCTCGCCGAGGCGGCAAAGTCGGCAGGCGTCACCAAGGTTGTCTTCGACCGGGGCGGCAACACCTACACCGGTCGGATCGCGGCGTTCGCGCAGGCGGCCCGCGAAGCAGGGTTGGAATTCTGATGTTCATCGCATTTCCGAAGTGCACCGCAACCGAAGGGACGATCTGATGCCGGGACCGCAACGGGGAGGCCGAACGGGCGGCAACGATCAGGGCGGCGGCCAGGGCAGCGGCGCCCCGGGCAGCGGTGGACCCGGCGGCCCAGCGGGTCGTGGCGATCGCCGGGACCGTCGCGACGGCGGCCGGGGCGGCAACGCCGCGGAGAAGAATTCGCATCTCGAGCGCGTCGTCACCATCAACCGCGTCGCCAAGGTCGTCAAGGGTGGTCGGCGCTTCAGCTTCACCGCCCTGGTGATCGTCGGTGACGGCGACGGCACGGTCGGCGTCGGCTACGGCAAGGCCAAAGAGGTCCCGGCCGCGATCGCCAAGGGCGTCGAGGAGGCGAAGAAGAACTTCTTCAAGGTTCCGCGGATCCAGCAGACGATCCCGCACCCGATCCAGGGTGAGGCCGCGGCCGGCGTCGTGCTGCTGAAGCCGGCCAGCCCCGGTACCGGCGTCATCGCCGGTGGCCCGGTGCGTGCCGTCCTCGAGTGCGCCGGCATCCACGACGTCCTGTCGAAGTCGCTCGGCTCGGACAATCCGATCAACATCGTGCACGCCACGATCGCGGCTCTGAAGGGTCTCGTGCGTCCCGAAGAAGTGGCGGCCCGTCGCGGCCTGCCGCTCGAGGACGTCGCCCCCGCCGGCATGCTGCGGGCGCGGGCCGGACAGGGCGCCTGATCATGAGCCGTCTCAAGATCACCCAGACGAAGTCTGGCATCGGTTACAGGCAGAACCAGCGGGACACGCTGCGCAGCCTCGGGCTCAAGCGCATGCACGACACCGTGGTCAAGGAGGACCGCCCGGAGATCCGCGGCATGGTCCACACCGTCACGCACCTCGTGACGGTCGAGGAGGTCGACTAAATCATGGGCACCAATCTGAAGGTTCATCACCTCAAACCCGCGTCGGGATCGCACACCAAGAAGACCCGCGTCGGCCGTGGTGAGGGTTCCAAGGGCAAGACCGCCGGTCGCGGCACCAAGGGCACCGGCGCCCGATACCAGGTTCCGGTCGGGTTCGAGGGTGGCGCCACTCCGATCCACATGCGGCTGCCGAAGCTGCGAGGTTTCAAAAACCGCAACAAGGTCGCCTTCCAGGTGGTCAACGTCGCGCAGCTCGCGTCGCTGTTCCCCGAGGGCGGCACGATCGGCGTCGCCGAGCTGGTCGGGTCCGGCGCCGTGCGCAAGGGCGAGCCGGTCAAGGTGCTCGGCAACGGCGACCTCGGGGTCAAGCTCGACGTCACCGCCGACGCATTCTCCGACACCGCGCGCGAGAAGATCGCGGCGGCCGGCGGAACGGCCACCACTGGTTGACGCAGTCGCACGGAGCGGCCGGCAAACCGACGACTGTTAGCCTGGTCGAACACCAGTCGACACTCACGGCGGCCTGACCATCACCAGACCCGCGTCGGCAAGCTGACCGGTTCGTGTCGATTTTCGGCAGTATCTCAGGAGGACCCGTGCTCAGGGCGTTCACCTCGGCGTTTCGCACGCCTGATCTGCGGAAGAAACTCCTCTTCACGCTGGCGATGATCGCGCTCTATCGTCTCGGCGCGTCCGTCCCAACCCCGAACACCAACACCTCTGCGATCAACAGCTGCCTGTCGTCGGCGTCGCAGGACAGCAAGAACGTCTACTCCCTGATCAACCTGTTCTCCGGCGGCGCGCTGCTCAAGCTGTCGGTGTTCGCGCTCGGCATCATGCCCTACATCACCGCGAGCATCATCATCCAGCTGCTCGTCGTGGTCATCCCGCGCTTCGAGCAGTTGAAGAAGGAAGGCCAGTCCGGCCAGAACAAGCTGACCCAGTACAGCCGGTACCTCACCATCGGCCTGGGCATCTTGCAGTCCACCGGGTTCATCGCCCTCGCGCGGTCCGGGCAGCTCTTCCAGGGTTGTTCGAGCCACATTCTCTACCGCACGGACGTCACCACCCTGACCGTCATGGTCCTGACGATGACGGCCGGTACCGGTGTGATCATGTGGCTCGGCGAGCTCATCACCGACCGCGGGGTCGGCAACGGCATGAGCGTGCTGATGTTCACCTCGATCGCGGCCCGAATCCCGGCCGAGGGTCGGGTCCTGCTGCAGAACGGCGGCGCATTCGTCTTCGTCCTGATCATGTTGCTGAGCCTCGCGATCATCGTGGCGGTGGTGTTCGTGGAGCAGGCGCAGCGCCGCATCCCTGTGCAGTACGCCAAGCGAATGGTCGGCCGACGGCAGTACGGCGGGACATCGACCTATCTGCCGTTGAAGGTCAATCAGGCCGGCGTGATCCCGGTGATCTTCGCGTCGTCGTTGCTCTACATACCGCAACTGATCAGCCAGTTGGTCAGCAAGAACAACACCAGCGGCTTCGCCAAGTGGGTTAACACGTACCTGCTGGACCAGACCGCACCGTCCTACCTGATCACCTACTTCCTGCTGATCATCTTCTTCGCGTACTTCTACGTCGGCATCACCTTCGACCCGGTCGAGCGGGCCGACGACATGAAGAAGTACGGCGGGTTCATCCCAGGCATCCGCCCGGGGCGTCCAACGGCCGAATACCTGCAGTTCGTCCTGTCCCGCATCACGTTCCCGGGCTCGCTGTATCTCGGTATCGTGGCGATCCTGCCGACGTTCTTCTTCACCCTTACGAGTGGCAACAATCAGAACTTTCCGTTCGGCGGCGTCGCCGTGCTGATCATGGTCGGCGTCGGACTGGACACCGTGAAGCAGATCGAGAGCCAGTTGATGCAGCGCAATTACGAGGGCTTCCTTCGCTGATCACCCTGACAACGGAAGGCAGCTCGACGTGAGATTGGTACTCGTAGGCCCGCCCGGGGCGGGCAAGGGGACCCAGGCTGAGTTCATCGCCGAGCGGTTCGGCATCCCCAAGGTTTCGACCGGTGACATTTTCCGCGCCAATGTCTCCGGCGGTACCGAGCTCGGACAGCAGGCCAAGAAGTACATGGACGCCGGCGATCTCGTCCCCGACGAGGTCACGAACGCGATGGTGCGTGACAGGTTGGCCGAGGCCGACGCGATTGACGGCTTTCTGCTTGACGGGTTCCCGCGCAACACCGCGCAGGCCGAGGTTCTCGGCGGCATCCTGGACGACATCGGTTCGTCGCTGTCCGTCGTGCTCGACCTCGAGGTCGAGCACGAAAAGGTCGTGAAGCGTCTGTCCGGCCGGCGGACCTGCAAGAAATGCGGGCACGTGTGGCACATCGATTTCGACGCGCCGTCGCGGGCCCAGCTCTGTGACCGGTGCGGCGGCGAGCTGTACCAGCGCGACGACGATCTGCCCGACACCGTCCGGCATCGCCTGGACGTCTACGCCCACCAGACAGCGCCGCTGATCGACTTCTACCGCGCGCTCGACAAGCTGGTCGCGATCGACGCGCTCGGGGCGGTCGAGGACGTCACAGAGCGCGCGATCGCAGCGCTGGTTCCGTTCGCGGACTGACGATGCGCGGCCCGGAACGGATTCAACTCAAGTCGCCCGAACAGATCGCGGTGATGCGCGAGGCCGGGCTCGTCGTAGCCCACGCGCTCGAGTCGATGCGCGAGGCCGTGGCGCCGGGCGTCTCGACCGGCGAGCTCGACAGCTTGGCTCGCGAGATCCTGGCGAAGGCGGGCGCCACGTCGTCATTTCTCGGCTATGACATCGGCTCGGGCCCCTACCCCGGCGTGATCTGCGCGTCCGTCAACGACCGCGTGGTGCACGGCATCCCCTCTGACGCCGAGAAGCTGCGGGAGGGCGATCTCATCTCGATCGACTTCGGCGCAATCGTCGACGGGTGGCACGGCGACGCCGCGGTTTCGGTGCCGGTCGGGGCGGTCGGCGAGGACGTCGCTCGCCTCAACTCCGCCTGCGAACGTTCGCTGTGGGACGGCCTGGCGATGGCGCAGGTGGGCCGGCGGCTCACCGACATATCGCATGCGGTCGAGAAGTCGGTCCGCGGCTCGGGCCGCTACGGCATCGTCGCCGGCTATGGCGGGCATGGCATCGGCACCGAGATGCACATGGCGCCGCACATCCTCAACTACGGGCGTCCGGGCAAGGGCCCGCAGCTGCGGGCGGGCATGACGGTGGCCATCGAACCCATGGTCACCCTCGGCTCGCGGACGACGCAGGAGCGTGACGACGGCTGGACGGTGACCACCACCGACGGCTCGTGGGCTGCGCACTGGGAACACACGGTCGCGATCCTCGACGACGGCCCCTGGGTGCTCACTGCCCTGGATGGGGGACGCGCCGGGCTCGCCGAGCGTGGCATCGAGCTGTCCGCCCTCGCGGCCAAATCTCACATCTCGTGACATCGGTGGTTCGCGGTATGAACATTGACAAGTTGGGTTAGTCTACGTCCGCCGCTTATTGATCTCCCAGCTGCGCTCGGCTGGAGGCGTTGCCCGCTCGGGCTGAAATGGAGGGATACTCCGACCCGCCGAGATCCTATCTGCGATCTTGAGTCGGATCCGCTCGAGCTTTCGACTCGGCATCACGCTCCGCACCCGCTGGCTGACTGGTCAGCACACCACTTCGAAGGGAAATTCATGACAAGGCCTAGCCGGCTACGGCCGTTACAGGTGCACGGAACCCAACACTGGCTTCGACGGGCAGCGGGCACGCTGACCGCGGCCGCTCTGGTCTCAGCCGGCGCGTTGGCGCTGAGCACGACCGCGGACGCGGTGACCCCCGCCCAGACGATCGCAGTGGCGACCCCGACAAAGATCACGACCGGTGACCCGGCGACCTCGTTCAGCGGGACTGCTATGAACAACAGCACCCAGGCCATCAACAACGCACGCTACGACATCAGCCTCACCGGTGACCCGGGCTTGAGTGCAAGCGACATCACCTTGGAGTACGCGCTCCCCGACGCGATGGGCAACCCGACCGGCACGTTCGCCCCCGTGCCCCTCACCGGTTCGACGACCGCCACCGGTGGTGCGATCACCGGCTCCTTCGGCCCCGCGGCCGGGTTCACCTTCCCCGCCAACACGACGCTGACCAGCAACTTCCGGATCTCGGTGCGTGGCGGTGCACCCACCGGCACGCTCACCAGCACCGTCACCCTCGATCAGGTAGTCGGTTCGGGGACCGTGGCCCTGGCCAGTGACACGGACACCGTGCGCGTCGAGTCGCAGTACGTTGCGGTCACTCCGACCCGGATCGTCGACACCCGAGTCGCGAACCCGTTGAACCCCGGCCCTTTGGTGGGGAACAACACGAGCTACGTGCTCGACCTCACGAAGACCGACGTGCCGCTGAACGAGGCCGCCTACGTGTTCAACGTGACCGGCGTTCAGCCGTCCCGAACGGGCAACCTGCGGATCAGCGCGGCGTGCGGTAACCCGAGCCCGCCGACCACGTCGATCGTGAACTACCAGCCCCAGAAGGACGTCGCCAACGACCTGGTCGTTTCCAACCTCGGCTCCGCCGGGCAGCTCTGCAACAAGTTCACCGTCTACAGCGACACCGCCTCGGCGAACGTGGTGATCGATCTGCAGGGGTATTTCAGCTCGACAACCGGCTTCGCCGGTGTGTCACCGGCCCGCATCGTGGACACGCGCACCGGCACCGGCGGTGACGCCGGCGCCATCCCCGCCAACACGTCGAAGACCTTCCAGGTCACCGGCGCGGGGAACATCCCGAGCGGTACGACGTCTGTGGCGATCAACGTCACCGCAAGCCAGCCCAGCGGTGTCGGCAACCTCCGGGTGTACCCGGCCGATAACCCGGTGCCGACGAGCAGCAACGTCAACTACGTCCCGGGCGTCGACAAGGCAGCGTTCGTGATCACAAAGCTGTCCTCGGACGGCAAGGTCACGCTGTACTCCGACCACTCCTCGACGAACGTGGCGATCGACGTCTTCGGCTACCTGCCGGTGTCGTCGCAGGCCATCACCCAGCCTCCGGTTCGGGTGTACGACAGCCGTAACACGGGCGGCCCAATCGTCGCCGGCACGCCGCGGGTCGTCCCCGTCACCACAGGGACCACCAGCGGTGTCCCGACCGACGCGAAGGCGGTCGTCGTCAGCCTCACCGCGATCCATGTCACGGGTGGCAAGGGCGTCGGAAACCTGCGGGCCTACCCCGGTCCGATCAAGCCGGTGGTCAGCAACATCAACTACATCGGCCCGAACACCGACGTCGCCAACCTGGCGATCGTGCCACTCGGCGACGGTGGGGCCATCACGCTGGCCACCGAGGGGTCGTCGATGAACGCGGCGGTGGACGTCGTGGGCTACATCCCGGCAGATGTACAGGCACCAGCTGGGAGCCAGGTGCGTAACGCGCAGTAGCACCTCCGGCACTACCGGGAGGCCGGACACCTTTTTCAGGTGTCCGGCCTTTCGGCTGCTAGCGTCTCGGCGAAGCGGACGGAGGAGTGCCTTGGCCGTATCCAAGTACGACATTGAGCTCGACCTTGCCAAGCAGCCGGGCACGAGCCACGCCTTTCTGGTGACGATGGTCGGTGCCAACAAGCGGGTGCTGGACATCGGCTGTGACACCGGCTACCTCGGCGAGCAACTCGCAGCATTCGGTAACGTCACCTCCGGATTCGAGTCCAATCACAGCGCCGCGGACGTCGCCCGGACCCGCTACAACCGCGTCGAGGTCGGCGACCTCGAGACGGTCGACCTGGCCGTCGCCTTCGGTCACGCGAGCTTCGACGTCGTCGTGTTCGGGGACGTTCTGGAGCACCTGCGCGATCCGCTGCCGGTGCTACGTCAGGCGCGCGGCTTGGTCGCTCCCGGTGGCTGTGTGCTGATCTCGGTGCCGAACATCGCTCACGGGGACGTGCGGCTGGCCCTGCTGCACGGTCAGTTCCGGTACACCAAAACCGGCTTGCTTGACGACACGCACACGCGGTTTTTCACGAAGGCCTCCCTCGTCGACTTCGTCCACGACGCCGGTTTCACGATGATCGAGCTGCGGCGCACCAGAGCGGAGTTGTTCAAGACCGAGGTCGGTGTTCGCGAGGCGGACTTCGATCCCCGCGTGGTGGACGCGCTCCGCACCGACCCGGAGGCCACGACCTATCAGTTCGTCGTACGGGTAGTGCCGGACGACGCGGTGCAGGTCAGTTCGCAGCAGGCGATCCTGGTCGACGCGTTGACCACTCAGCTTGACGAGCAGCGACGATTGGTACGCGAACTGCGCGCCCGCGAGAGCGCACTCGCCACTCGGGTGGCCGAGCTGGCCAAGGGCCCGTCGACACCTGCCCCGAACAGCGCTCCGAGCCGCCAACTCGCCGCGCGCGCGGCTCGGCGGGCACGTCGCTGGACGCACCCGAGTGGACGGCCGTGACCGACCCGCTAGCCGAGCCGCAGCCGGGCGCCGCTGTCGTTCCGTTCGATCATGACCAGACCCTGGTCGCCATCGTCGGCTTGCGCCACGACCTGCTGCGAGCTACCGACCGGGCTGTCGGCGCTGAGGCGGAGCTGGATTACCTGCGTCGCTTGAACGTCCAGCTGACGGCGGACGTCGATCGGGAAGTTTCTCGCGCCCGCAAGCTGACGGCCGAACGCGACCGGCTGCGCAAGGACATTGCAGCCATGCGCGCGTCGACGACGTGGCGGGCAGGTCGGCTGCTGGTACGTCCTGCGGCGCGGCTGCGCCGCCGTCGAGGTAGACAGTGAGCCTGGCTTCCCCACAATTCTCGGTGCTGCTGGCAGCGGACGCGGACTCGATCGAGCCTGATCTCACATCGGCGAGCATCGCCTCGGTGTCCGCGCAGTCCTTCACGGACTGGGAACTGATTGTCTGCGGCGTTCGGATAGCTGAGCAGACCGATCGGCGGCTTCGGGTGCTCGACGGAGCCTGCGGAGCTGACGCGGCGACGCTGCGCAACCAGGCCATAACGGCGGCACTCGGAACCTTCCTGGTCGTTTTCGAGCCCGGCGACACCCTGCCCAAGGACGCGCTGGCCCGGCTTGCCCGAGCCCTCGACGCTGCGCCCGACGTCGATGTGCTCTACGCCGATGTCGATGTTTCCGCCGCGGATGGTGCCGCGGGTCGTGAGGTCATCCGCAAGCCCGCCTGGTCGCCCGAACGGCTCCGGCACGGCGACTACATCGGTGCGTTCCGCGCCATGCGTACGGCGCTGGTCAGAGAAGTCGGTGGTTACCGCGGCGGGACGACGATGGAGTACGACCTGACGCTGCGGGTAACCGAGCGGGCGCGCGACGTCGCGCACCTGCCGGGCGTGCTGTGCCACCGGGCGCGTCGCCCGGCGTTAGTGGCCGACAAAGGCGCACGCGCCGCGGTGCAAGACCAGCTCGACCGGCGGGGCATCGCGGGCACGGTGTCGCCCGGGCCGCTGCCGGGTTACCACCGCGTGACTCGCACGCTGGACCCCGACGTCCGAGTCAGCGTGATCGTGCCCACGCGAGGGCAGACCGGCGAGGTAGCAGGTGAGACCCGATATTTCGTGGTGGAGGCCGTCCGCACCGCGTTGGCCAAAACCGAGCACCGCGACGTCGAAGTGGTCGTCGTGTACGACGAGCCCACCCCGCCCGGCGCGCTGGCGCAGCTGCGCGAGATCGCCGGCGACCGGCTTGTCCTGCTGCCCTACGGCGAGCCGTTCAACTTCTCCGAGAAGTGCAATCTGGGCTTCCTGCGCGCGAGCGGTGACGTAGTCGTACTGCTCAACGACGACACCGAGGTGATTTCCGACAACTGGCTGGAGGCGCTGGTCGCGCCGCTGGCCGAGCCCGACGTCGGCATGACCGGCGCCAAGCTGTACTACGCAGACGGCACCATCCAGCACGGTGGGCACCTGTATGCCTCCGTTGGGCGTAGACCATTTCCTTGGCATGCCTACCGATGGTCCGACGAAGCGCCGGGCGAGTTCGCCAGCTTGGTCCTCACCCGTGAGTGTTCGGGAGTCACGGCGGCGTGCGCGGCGCTGCGCCGTGAGGTGTACGAGCAGGTCGGCGGTCTGAGCGAGAGTCTGCCGGGCAACTACAACGACGTCGATCTCTCCCTCAAGGTGCGGCATGCGGGGCTGCGCGTGCTGTGGGTCGCCGACTGCGAGCTGTACCACTTCGAATCGCAGTCGCGCACCCCCAATGTGAGTCCCTTCGAGTTCGAGTTCTTGGCGAAGCGCTGGCCCGACAGCTTCCAGCGCGACCTCTACCTACCCTGGCTCCGTATCGAGGAGGCCCGCAAGCGGCCCGTGCGCAAGTAGCGATCGGATCATGCGGGAGCGACGCCGGTCTTGGCGCGATGCGTAGTGCCGCGCTGACGGCAGTCATTGTCGGGCTCGAACGGGCCCCGGTTGCCTTCGTGAGGTCGTCGCGGTGCTACCTGCCGGGGTTGGTCCGGATGGTTGCGATGACGCGTGCCGGGGCGCCAGCAGCCACCGCAAACGCCGGGACGTCGGTGGTCACCACCGAGTTCGCACCGATCACCGCGCGACGGCCGATCGTCACCCCGCTGGTGACGACGACGTTCGCACCGAGCCAGACGTTGTCACCGATGACGACCGGGCCCTTGCTGGTGAACCCCTGCCAGGGCACCGGGGTGACGAGGTCGTCGGAGCGGTGGTTGGCATCGGTGACAACGCATCCGCTCGCGAGCATGCAGTGCTCGCCGATATCGACCCGCTCCACCGCCGCGACCATGACGTTCAGATTCAGCAGGCTGCCGCCGCCGATCGAGATCCGACCGGAATCAGAGGTGATCCACACGCCCGGCTCCAAGTAGACCTGCGGGCCGATGTCGAGCCGTCCCTCGCGCAGCATCTGCAACGGGTTGCCGTGCAGCGCACCGCGGGCGAACGCCTGTCGCTTCGCCAGTTCCACGTGCAGACGAACGATGTTCCACGGCCGGCGCGGACGGTGATGCCACCGCCATTTCTGCAGCCACAGTCTCGCGGCGGCGCCATCGAGCGACGGACGAGCTGCGTCAGTATCCACTATTGCACCGTACGGTCCGTTCCGCCGCCCCATCAGGGCAGTTGGTCGGCGGCTCTAGAACCCCGTTTTGGCGACTGAGGACGTAGCTAGGTAGACTGGCTCGTTGGCGCACGCCGTCCTTCATATGCTCCGCTGTGGCCGCGGACGAAGACCGGATCCCTCACGATCGCGTCGATGCACCGATTGAGTCAGAAGCGTAGTTACCTGCACGTCCGGCGCACGCCGGTCAGTGCTGAAAAGCGGAGGACATGGCAAAGAAAGACGGCGCCATCGAGGTCGAAGGCCGAGTGGTCGAGCCGCTGCCCAACGCGATGTTCCGGGTGGAACTCAGCAACGGGCACAAGGTGCTCGCCCACATCAGCGGCAAGATGCGGCAGCACTACATCCGCATCCTTCCCGAGGACCGGGTCGTCGTCGAGCTCTCGCCCTACGACCTCACCCGCGGTCGCATCGTCTACCGCTACAAGTAACTGCCTCCACACCACCTGAAAGCGCCACAAGAAAGTAGGGCACGGCCGTGAAGGTCAAGCCGAGCGTCAAGCCGATCTGCGACAAGTGCAAGGTCATCCGTCGCCACGGTCGGGTCATGGTCATCTGCGAGAACCTGCGCCACAAGCAACGTCAGGGCTGATGACGATCGCGGGGCAATCCTCGCGAATCTAAAGCGCACACCACCTTCGCCGTCTGCGGTGAAGCCACCTCCGGACGCGTTGGCCGGAGCCCCTACCCGGGCGGGTAGCGGGAACGGGTGCGCACCACACCATCGCGTGCACAGAATCAGGAGAACCGCCCGGATGGCACGTCTTTCCGGTGTCGACCTCCCCCGCGAGAAGCGGCTGGAGATCGCACTCACCTACATCTACGGTATGGGCCGTACCCGAGCCAAGCAGACCCTCGAGGCTACCGGCGTCAGCCCGGACCTTCGCGTCCGTGACCTCTCCGACGACGACGTCGTCAGGCTGCGCGATCACATCGATGCGAACTACCGCGTCGAGGGCGACCTTCGCCGTGAGGTCGCCGCCGACATCCGTCGCAAGATCGAGATCGGCTGTTACGAGGGCGTTCGCCACCGTCGCGGCCTGCCGGTCCACGGTCAGCGCACCAAGACGAACGCCCGTACGCGCAAGGGTGCGAAGAAGACCATTGCGGGCAAGAAGAAGGCAGGTAAGAAGTAATGCCGGGTCAGGCTAGAAAGGCCGGGGCCAAGAAGGTCCGCCGCAAGGAGAAGAAGAACGTCACCTTCGGCCAGGCGCACATCAAGTCCACGTTCAACAACACGATCGTCTCGATCACCGACCCTCAGGGCAACGTCCTGAGCTGGGCATCGGCCGGGCACGTCGGGTTCAAGGGTTCACGCAAGTCGACGCCGTTCGCGGCGCAGATGGCGGCCGAGAGCGCCGCGCGCAAGGCACAGGAGCACGGCGTCAAGAAGGTCGACGTCTTCGTCAAGGGCCCGGGCTCGGGCCGCGAGACGGCGATTCGTTCCCTGACCGCCGCCGGCCTCGAGGTCGGCAACATCGCAGACGTCACCCCGCAGCCGCACAACGGCTGCCGTCCGCCGAAGCGTCGGAGGGTCTGATGAATGCAGCTTGCGGAATGAACAGGGGTATTTAGTCATGGCTCGTTACACCGGTCCCGCGACGCGGATCTCGCGTCGCCTCAACGTCGACCTCGTGGGTGGTGACGCATCCTTCGAGCGGCGTCCGTACCCGCCCGGCCAGCACGGCCGTGCCCGCATCAAGCAAAGTGAGTACCTCCTGCAGCTGCAGGAGAAGCAGAAGGCGAAGTACAGCTACGGCGTGCTCGAGAAGCAGTTCCGTCGCTACTACGAGGAAGCGACCCGTGGTCAGGGCAAGACGGGTGACAACCTGCTGCAGATCCTCGAGTCGCGTCTGGACAACGTCGTCTATCGCGCCGGCATCGCCCGCACGCGTCGTCAGGCCCGGCAGCTGGTCAACCACGGCCACTTCCAGGTCAACGGCCACAAGGTCGACATTCCGAGCTACCGCGTCACGCCGTACGACATCATCGACGTGAAGCCGAAGTCGCTCGAGACCACGCCGTTCCTGATCGCCAAGGAGACCCAGGGCGATCGCCCCGTCCCCGCCTGGCTGCAGGTCGTGCCGAACCGGCTCCGGGTGCTCGTGCACCAGCTGCCGGTCCGCGCCCAGATCGACATCCCGGTCCAGGAACAGCTGATCGTCGAGCTCTACTCCAAGTAGCTGCTTGCCTCCCGAGGTGTCCACTCTTCGCGGCGCCGCAGCGCAGCCGAGAGCGGCAACTCGGGAGGAAAACCGTCGGATCTCATATAGCGGGGATCCACGATCTAAGGAGAAACACCTGTGCTGATCTCTCAGCGCCCCTCGCTCGCCGAGGAAACGATCAACGACAGCCGGTCGAAGTTCATCATCGAACCCCTCGAGCCCGGCTTCGGCTACACGCTCGGCAACTCGCTGCGTCGCACGCTGCTCTCGTCCATCCCGGGGGCGGCGGTCACCAGCATCCGCATCGACGGCGTCCTGCACGAGTTCACCACCGTCGAAGGCGTCAAGGAGGACGTCACCGACGTCATCTTGAACCTGAAGGAACTCGTCGTCAGCTCCGAGAGCGACGAACCGGTCGTGATGTACCTGCGAAAGCAGGGCCCCGGCGACGTCACCGCCGCCGACATCGCACCGCCCGCCGGTGTCACCGTCCACAACCCGGATCTGCACATCGCCACGATCAACAAGAAGGGCCGCCTGGAGATCGAGCTGGTCGTCGAGCGGGGCCGTGGCTACGTCACTGCAACGCAGAACAAGCAGGCCGGCCAGGAGATCGGCCGCATCCCGGTGGACTCCATCTACTCGCCCGTGCTCAAGGTCACCTACGCCGTCGAGGCGACGCGGGTCGAGCAACGCACCGACTTCGACCGGCTCGTGGTCGACATCGAGACCAAGTCCTCGATGACGCCGCGCGACGCGGTCGCGTCGGCCGGTCACACCCTGGTCGAGCTGTTCGGCCTGTTCCGTGAGCTGAACGAGGAGGCCGAGGGCATCGACGTCGGCCCGTCGCCGACCGAGGTCGCCGACCTGGCCGCGTTCTCGATGCCGATCGAGGACCTCGACCTGACGGTCCGCTCGTACAACTGCCTCAAGCGCGAGGGCATCCACACCGTGGGTGAGCTCGTGGGCCGCAGCGAGGCCGACCTGCTCGACATCCGCAACTTCGGCTCCAAGTCGATCGACGAGGTGAAGGTCAAGCTGCACGGGCTGGGTCTGGGGCTCAAGGACAGCCCGCCCGGGTTCACCCCGCCGTCCTCGGTCGAGTCCTACGGTGACGACGACTTCCCCGACGACACCGACTACGCCGAGACCGAGCAGCTCTAGAGCCGGCTCGCAACCCACCCATAGGAGCACGACAAGATGCCTACGCCCACCAAGGGGACGCGCCTCGGCGGCAGCCCCGCACACGAGCGGCTGATGCTGGCGAACCTGGCGACCTCGCTGTTCGAGCACGATCGCATCACCACGACCGAGGCCAAGGCCAAGCGGCTGCGTCCGCTGGCCGAGCGCCTGATCACCTTCGCGAAGCGCGGTGACCTGCACGCCCGCCGTCAGGTGATGACCGTGATCCGCGACAAGGACGTCGTGCACAAGCTGTTCGCCGAGATCGGCCCGAAGATGGCGAACCGTCCCGGCGGCTACACGCGGATCATCAAGACCAACCCGCGGAAGGGCGACAACGCGCCGATGGCGGTTATCGAGATCGTCGAGGAGCTGAGGTCGGCCACCTCCGAGGCGGAGAAGGCCCGCGGCACCAGGTTCGCCGCGTCGAAGGCGCCTACCGGACGCACCAGGGAGATCGCCGAGGACGCAGCGGCCGAGTCGGCCACCGCGGCGGCCGTCGCCGACGACGTCACCGAACAGCCGTCCGAGATCTCTGCCGCCGAGGAGTCGTATGAGGGCGGCGAGGACGAAGGCGGCCTGGCCGCGATCGGGCTGTCCGACGACGAGGCCGAGGACGCCGCCGACGCGGAGGCCGAGACCATCGGCGATCCCGAGGCCGGCGCCCAGGACGCCGCCAAGCCGGCCGACGAGAAGTAACCCTGCACGACCGCACGATCGAGGCGGGCCCGCTGCCGCGGGTCCGCCTCGACGTTTCCTACGACGGGACGGACTTCTCCGGTTGGGCCGTCCAGCCCGGCCGGCGCACGGTGCAGGGCGAACTCGAAACGGTGCTCTCGACCGTCCTGCGCCTGCCCGGCGTCACCTTGACCGTCGCCGGACGCACCGACGCCGGCGTGCACGCCACCGGTCAGGTGGCGCATCTCGACCTGCCCACCGAACCGGCGCCCGGGCTGCTGCGCCGGGTGAACAGGATGCTGGCGCGGGACGTCCGGATCACTGCGATCACCTCCGTCCCCGCCGCCTTCGACGCGCGCTTCGGTGCACTGTGGCGACGCTACGAGTACGTCATCACTGACGCGCCGGTCGGCGCGAACCCGTTGCGGCGGTGGTATGTACTCGCCTGGCGGCGTCCGCTGGATGACCTGGCGATGGACGCAGCCGCGCGCCGGCTGGTCGGACTGAATGATTTCGCGGCCTTTTGCAAGCGTCGGGAAGGCGCGACGACCGTCCGTACGCTGCAGCACTTCGCGGTCCGGCGCACCGGTGACGAAATCGTCTGCACCCTCGTCGCCGACGCCTTCTGCCACTCGATGGTGCGCTCGCTGGTCGGGGCCCTGCTGGCTGTCGGCGACGGACGGCGACCGGTCGGCTGGCC
The DNA here is from genome assembly GCA_051000605.1 of Jatrophihabitans sp. Lineage (GTDB taxonomy): Bacteria > Actinomycetota > Actinomycetes > Mycobacteriales > Jatrophihabitantaceae > Jatrophihabitans. The sequence goes on along the minus strand of JBPCOE010000118.1, from coordinate 43,017 downwards.
CGCGTCCCTGCTCACGCTCGCTCAGCGCGCGAACGAGGTGACCGTGGCGCCGCCCCACGGACTGACGCTGGTCGAGGTCGGCTATCCGCCGGACGACGAGCTGGCCACCCGCGCCGAACGAACCCGCGCCCGCCGCTAACCCTCACCCCGCGATGATCTCGGTACCGTGCAGATTCGTCAGGTTTGGCCAAGATCATCGAGGGCTGGGGAAGCGGTGCCTGTAGTGGCGGTGCAGCCATAGCGCCGCCGTCTTCGTCTTCACGATTGTCCCACCTGGGCAGTGGCGGCAGGCGCGACGTCAGCCCAGGATCGCACTGAGGAGCCGGGCGCAGCGGGCGGTCATGTCGTCGGCGGATTCCTCCGGATGCTCCAGCCACCAGCTGACCAGCGAGTTGACCAGGCCCATCCAGATCGTGGTGAGGGCAGCGGCGTCAGCGGCGTTGCGGATGCCCCGCGCGCGCAGGAAGCGCTCCGACCCGCTCGCGGCCAGCTCGGTGGTGCGGGCCTGATAGTCGCCTGCCGCCGCCGGAATGGGCCCGGAGGCGGGCATGGATGTGTCGAAGAGGAGCCGCCAGGCGTCGCGCTGCGGTTCCAGGGCTTCGAAGACGGCGCGCAGCGGGTAGATCCGCGAGGCGACGCTGTCGTCGACGGCGAGTTCGGCCTCGTCGAGCCGGGCGAGCAGGCCGCCGGCGACGTGATGCAGGCAGGCGAGGTACAGCCCGTCCTTGGACCCGAAGTACTGGTAGATCAACGGCTTCGAGATACCCGCCTGGCGGGCGATGTCGAGCACCGAGGCCCGCGCGTAGCCGCGCCGGGCGAACTCGGCGACGGCCACCGTGACGATCTGTTCCTCGCGCTCGCGGCGGGGCACCCCTTTGGTGCCGATGACCGCCGGGCTGGACACAGACACGATCTTACCCTACGGTAAGTGACTCAAGAGTAAGTTAGTCAGAACGGGAGGTCCGGACGGTGTCGTTCACGCAAAGCCTGCGCGATCCGGTGATCTTCGCGATCCCGGTATTCGCCGCGTTCATCGCACTCGAGATCGCATCGCTGAAGTTTCTCGACGACGGCGCGGAGCCAGGCGACGGCGCCTACGAGTACCGCGACACCCGCACAAACATGATCATGGGCTTGGGCTCGCTGATCGTGAACGGCGCGGCCCGCGTTGCCGCGCTGGTGGGGTATGCCGCGCTGTACGTGCTGACCCCGCTCAAGTTGGACGCACACCGCTGGTACACCTGGGTGTTCGCGCTGCTCGTCGTGGACCTGCTGTTCTACGCCGAGCACCGTGCCGCGCACCGGGTGCGGATCCTGTGGGCCGCGCACCAGGCCCACCACAACAGCCAGCGGTTCAACCTCTCGACCGCCGTCAGGCAGAAGTGGAACCCGTGGTGGGAGCTGATCGTCTGGGTGCCGTTGCCGCTGCTCGGACTGCCGCCGTGGCTCGTCTTCACGTCCTTCTCGGTGAACTTGATCTTCCAGTTCTTCGTGCACACCGAGCGCATCGACCGCATGTGGCGCCCGGTCGAGTTCGTGTTCAACACCCCGTCGCACCACCGCGTCCACCACGCCAGCGACAAGGAATACCTCGACAAGAACTACGCCGGGATCCTGATTCTCTGGGACCGGATGTTCGGCTCGTACGCGCAGGAGCAGCACCGACCGACGTACGGGCTCACCAAGAACGTCGACAGCTACAACCCGTTCCGGCTGCAGTACCACGAGTACGCCGCAATCGCCCGCGATGTACGCCGTAGCGCGACGTGGCCCGAGCGGTTCGGCTACCTGTTCGGACCGCCCGGCTGGACACCGGCGGCGCGGTCAGAAGAACGCGAGCTTGTCGCGACGTAGCCAGTCGAGCATCGCCGGCCAGGGCCCGTAGCCCGATTCGGGATTGAGGTGACCACCGCCCTCGATCACCGTCGTCGCCATCTTCAGCGGCACGCCGTAGGCCGTGGCGATGCCCTCGGGGCACAGCGGGTCGTCGTCACCGCCGACCAGTACCGTGCCCTCTGCGGCCCGCCGTACGGCGCTGGTGTCCAGTGGGACGCGCTGGAATGTCGGCGGCGCGATGTGCTTGCCGCTCGCCGGTGCCACGAGAGCCACCCGGTCGGGGCGGGGCAGGCCGATGTCGCGCACGGCGTGGTGCAGCCACAGCAGCGCGCCGGTCGAGTGCGCGACGACGTCGAAGCCGACATCCGGCAGTCCGGCGAGGGCGGTGTCCAGCGCCGCCAGCCAGTCGGCCAGGACCGGCGCTGCGGAGTCCGGCAGCACCGGGATGCGGACCTCCCGATCGCTCCCACGCAGCTCGTCGGCGACGAGGGAGTACCAGGCGTCCGGACGCGGGCCGGCCATGCCGTGCAGCACGAGGACAGGGGCGGTGCGCGACGGGCGGCGAGGCATGGTCCCGAGCGTAGAGAGCCGCGTTCAGAACGTGCGGACGAGGCCGAGGACGATCAGGAACTGCGCGAGGTGGTACGTCACGATGATCGGCAGCGGACCGCGCGGCACGGGCGCGACGAACCGCCCGCGCGCGATGAGGGTGTCCGAGATCAGGAACAGCAGGCCACCGAGCGCGGTCGCGACGAGCTGGGTGCCGACGGCGAACACGGCCATCAGCCCGAGGACGCCGGCGTAGACCCCGACGACCACGGCGAAGTTGCGCCCGGCTACGCGTGCGGCGCCGCGCAGCACCTGCGGCAGCGACAGCCCAGCGATGCCGCCGACGACCAGGAGGCCGGCGAAGACCGGGACGGCCTGGATCCCGAACCGGACGAACGCCACAAGGTAGCAGAGATGCCCGAGCAGGAACGCGCCCAGACCGGCGACGAACGGCAGGTCGGGCGCACCGTCGCCTGCGAGCATCAGGCCGACGTCGCCGATCAGTCCGAGGGCGAGGGCGGCGACCACCCACGGTTCGGCCGCGCCGAGGTGCGCGGTTACGGTCGCGGCGAGCAGCAGCGCGATGGTCGCCGGTTTGAACACGTACTCGAGTCGGAACAGCCGGCCGTCGACCGCGATCCAGTCCGCCACCGCGACGACGCCGGCGAGCACGAAGAGCAACACCGACGTGGTCACGGTTGCGAAGTATGCCGAACGTGCCGGTCAGTTTCGCAGGCGCTACGTCAGGCGCCGAGGACGACGCCGGGGTTGAGGATGCCGTCCGGGTCGAGCGCGTCCTTGATCCGGCGGGTGAGCGCCATGACGTCCGGGCCCAGCTGCTCCGGCAGCCAGGCGGTCTTGAGCCGGCCGACCCCGTGCTCGCCGGTGATCGTCCCGCCGAGGGACAGCGCGAGATCCATGACGTCGCCGAACGCCACCCGCGCGCGCTTTTCGGCGTCGGTGTCGGTCGGCGGGTAGGCGATGATCGGGTGCGTGTTGCCGTCGCCGGCGTGCGCGACAACGACGATGTGCGTGTCGAGTCGGTCAGCGATCTCGCGGATGCCGTGCACCAGCGCGGGCAGTTCCGGCACGGCCACGCCGACGTCCTCGAGCAGGAGCGTCCCGAACTTCTCCATGGCCGGGAACGCAGCCCGCCGGGCCGCCGCGAACGCCTCGCCCTCGTCGGCGTCGTCGGTCGAGAAGACTTCGACAGAGCCGTTCGCCGAGCACGCCTGATCGATGAGCGCGATCTCAGCTGCCGCGGCCGCGCCGGGTGCGTCCGAGCGCGCGAGGAGCAATGCTCCCGCCGTGCGGTCCAGGCCCATCCTCACCAGGTCCTCGACGGCGTTGATGCTGCCGTTGTCCATCAGTTCGAGCATCGAAGGCCGCAGCGTCGCGGTGATCGCCACGACGGCGTCGGCGGCCGCCTCGACGGAGGCGAACGTCGCCACCAGGGTGGACGCCGGAGGGGGAGCGGGGAGTAGACGCAGCGTCACCTCGGTGATCACGCCCAGCGTGCCCTCGGAGCCGACGAACAGCTTGGTCAGTGACAGCCCTGCGACGTCCTTCAACCGCGGGCCCCCGAGGCGCACGGCGGTGCCGTCGGCCAGGACGACCAGCAGGCCGAGGACGTAGTCGGTGGTGACGCCGTACTTCACGCAGCACAACCCGCCGGCGTTCGTCGCGGCGTTGCCGCCGATGGAGCAGATCTCGAACGACGACGGGTCCGGCGGGTACCAGAACCCGTGCTGTGCGGCCGCCGCTTTCACCGCGGCGTTCAGCGCCCCCGGCTGCGCGACCGCCACCCGGGTGACGGCGTCGATCGTGATGTCGCGCATGCGCTCCATGGATAGCGTGATGCCGCCTTCGACGCCGCTGGAGCCGCCGGACAGGCTCGACCCGGCGCCCCGCGGCACGACCGGCACCCTGTGCTTCGTCGCCCAGCGCATGGTGGCCTGGACGTCGGCGGTGGACGTGGCCCGGACCACGGCGAGCGGCGTACCGGCATCGGGGTCACGCGCCCAGTCCTGCCGGTAGGTCGCGACGACGTCGGGGTCGGTCAGCACGCTCCCGTCGGCAAGGAGATCGATCAGCTCGGCGAGAGGCACTGTGGCGGGCGGCATGCCTCGATTCTGCCCTCGCCGGGGTGCATCGCGCCCGCTCGTCGACACTGGACGCATGGGATACGTCGAGACGGCCGGCATCGGGCACGTCCTGCCCGACGGGCGGATGCTGCTCGGCGGTGCCAGCTTCCGCGTCGGTGACGGCGTCAAGGCAGCGCTGATCGGTGCGAACGGCGCCGGAAAGACCACCTTGCTGCGCCTGATCGCCGGTGACGAGCGGCCGCAGACGGGCACGATCACGCGGGTCGGCGGCGTCGGCGTCATGCGGCAGTTCATCGGTTCGGTACGGGACAGCACAACCGTCCAGGACTTCCTGGTGCGGCTCGGTTCCCTTCCGGTGCAGAAAGCGTGGGACGACCTGCAGGCCGCCGAGCTGGCCATGATGGAGCACGACGACGAGACGACCCAGCTCGCGTACGCCCACGCGATCACCGAGTGGGGCGACGCCGGCGGGTACGACGCCGAGGTGCTGTGGGACACCGTGACCGTCGCCGCCGTCGGCATCCCCTACGAGGGCTGCAAGTACCGCGAGCTGACCACGCTGTCCGGCGGCGAGCAGAAGCGGCTCGCGCTCGAACTGCTGCTGCGCGGACGCGACGAGGTGCTGCTGCTCGACGAGCCGGACAACTACCTCGACGTCCCCGGCAAACGCTGGTTGGAACACCGTCTGCAGGACACGGCCAAGACGGTGCTGTTCGTCAGCCACGACCGCGAGCTGCTGGCCACCGTCGCCGACCGGGTGATCACCGTGGAGGGCGGAACGACCTGGGTGCACGGCGGCGGCTTTGCGTCCTACCACGACGCGCGTTCGAAACGGCACGATCGGATGGCCGAGCTGCGTCGCCGGTGGGACGAGGAGCACGCGCGGCTGAAGGATCTCGTCCAGACTCTGAAGATCCAGGCGCGGATCAGCGAGGTGATGGCACAGAAGTACCGCGTGACCGCGCGTCGGCTCGAGCGGTTCGAAGCGGCGGGGGCGCCGCCGGACAAGCCCGCGGACGAGAAGGTGACGATGCGCCTGCGTGGCGGACGTACCGGCGTGCGCGCGGTGACCTGCGCGCAGCTGGAGCTGAGCGGCTTGATGCGTCCGTTCGACAGCGAGATCTACTACGGCGAACGCGTCGGCGTGCTGGGCGCGAACGGCGCCGGCAAGTCGCACTTCCTGCGGTTGCTCGGGGGGCAGGGCGTCGCGCACACCGGATCGTGCCGGCTCGGCGCTCGGGTCGTACCCGGGCACTTCGCCCAGACGCACGCACACGCCTCGTGGATCGGTCGGACATTGATCGAGATGCTCTGGGACGGTGGCGAGGACCGGCGCGGCCTCGACCGCGGCCGCGCGATGTCGATCCTGCGGCGCTTCGGGCTCGGGTCGCAGGCCGAGCAGCTGTTCGGGACGTTGTCCGGCGGCCAGCAGGCGCGGTTTCAGATCCTGCTGCTCGAACTCTCCGGGGCCACGTTACTGCTGCTCGACGAGCCGACGGACAACCTCGACGTGCTCAGCGCGGAGGCGCTCGAAGCGGCGTTGGCGGCGTTCGACGGTACCGTGCTGGCGGTCACGCACGACCGCTGGTTCGCGCGGTCCTTCGACCGGTTCCTGATCTTCGGAGCGGACGGGCGAGTCTACGAGTCGACCGAGCCGGTGTTCGACGAGACTCGCGTCGCGCGCGACGGCCGCTGAAGGGCGACCTCAGAGGGTCTTGCTGGTCACGGGAACGGCGAAGACAACGATGTTCTCGAGGTAGCTCCCCGTGGATGTGTCGAACGCGCCGCCGCAGGTGACGAGCGCCAGCCGGCCGACGCTCTTCTGGTCGAAGATCTGCTGGTACGGCAGCGCGGTCTTCTTGTAGTTGCGGACCCCTGTGACCTTGAACTCGACCATCGCCTTCGTTGCGTTCTGCTTGCCGTAGACGTTCACGATGTCGCCCGGATGCAGCTTGCCGATGTTCGCGAACGTGCCGGTTACACCGGCATAGTTGATGTGCCCGGCGATGATGGCGGTGCCGACCTTCGCGCCCGGCTGCGCCCCGGGACTCCACCAACCCGCGATCCGTGGGTTCACGGGGATTTCGAGCTCGCGGTCCGGCGTCGTGCCCACGTCGACGATCGGGGCCGAGGCCCTCAGCGTCGGGATGTCGATGCGGTTCGGTGCGAGCGTGACGAGGTATTTGCCGGCCTGGACGGGGACGGCCTGGGGCTTCGCGGCGGACTGGACCTTGTCGTTGCGGCCGTAGTAGGGCGACGTGTTCCAGGTGATGCCGGCGACGGAGGCGAGGACGATCGCACCGATGAGGCACGCCAACGGGACCCAGCCGATGCGCTCGAGGACCGGGGAAGCGTCCAGCCGGTCCTGGTTCGCGCCGCCCCGGGTCACCTTCCTGTGCACGCCTTGCACGCCTCACCTCTGTTCGTACCGCTTGCGTCGCTTGACGCCGGCTGTTGCCGTTTCGATCAGGGTAACGAGCCGCGTGTGTTCGTGTTCCGGGTGCGCGCGCGGCGTGCGTGATTTGGAGCCCTCGTTCACGGGCCGGTAGTGTCGTGCATCGGCGTGCGAACTCATGCGCACGTCCCGGCCATGCCCCGGGGTACACGCCGACACAGTCGGTGGTGACCGCGGGGGCGCATCCGCGTGAAGACCGATCGAAGAGAGCCAACCATGCCCCGCAGTACCCTCAACAAGGGCACGTACACCCCGAAGCCGGGTGAGATCGAGCGGCACTGGCACGTCATCGACGCCAACGACATCGTCCTGGGCCGGCTCGCCAGCCAGGCCGCCGCGCTGTTGCGCGGCAAGCACAAGCCGCAGTTCGCCCTGCACGTCGACACCGGCGACTTCGTCATCGTCGTCAACGCCGAGAAGGTCGCGCTCACCGGCGCGAAGCTCAACGAGTTCCGCTACCGCCACTCGGGTTACCCCGGCGGGTTGTCCAAGCGCACCGTGGGTGAACTTCTCGAGACCAAGCCCGAACGCGTCATCGAACTGGCCGTGCGCGGCATGCTCCCCAAGAACACCCTCGGCCGTGCCCAGCTCAAGAAGCTGAAGGTCTACGCCGGCCCCGCCCATCCGCACGCGGCGCAGAAGCCGCAGCCGTTCGAGATCAAGCAGGTGTCCCAGTGAGTGATAATCGAAGCGAGCGCCCGCGAGCGAGGATCGAAGCGATGAGCGCTTGCGCGAAGAACGAGGTTGTCAAATGACCGCATCCAGCCCCACCGCGCCCGTTGTCGGCCGTCGCAAGGAAGCCATCGTCCGCGTCCGGTTGATCCCGGGCACCGGCCAGTTCACCCTCAACGGCCGCACGCTCGAGGCCTACTTCCCGAACAAGGTCCACCAGCAGCTCATCCGCGAGCCGTTCGTGACCCTCGAGAAGGTCGACCAGTTCGACATTCTCGCCAGTCTCATCGGCGGCGGCATCAGCGGGCAGGCCGGTGCGCTGCGTCTTGCCATCTCGCGGGCGCTGATCAACCTCGAGCCCGACGACCGCCCGGCGCTCAAGAAAGCCGGCTTCCTCACCCGCGACCCGCGGGTCAAGGAACGCAAGAAGTACGGCCTGAAGAAGGCCCGTAAGGCTCCGCAGTACAGCAAGCGTTGAGTTTGTGAATCGCGAGTGAGCATCGCAGCGAGCGCCAGCGAGCGCGAAGCGGAGCGAGCCAACCGATGAGCGCTCGCGCGAAGAGCATCAAATTGTTCGGGACGGACGGGGTTCGGGGTCTGGCCAACGCGGACCTGACCCCGGAACTCGCGCTCGCAGTCGCGGGCGCGGCGGCGCGAGTCCTGGTCGCCCACGACGCGTCCCACCGGCCGGTGGCGGTGGTGGGGCGCGATCCCCGGGCCAGCGGCGAGATGCTGGAAGCCGCGGTCGTCGCCGGCCTGACCTCGGCCGGCGCGGACGTCCTGCTCGTGGGCGTGCTGCCCACGCCCGCAGTCGCGTTCCTCACCGGCTCCTACGGCGCGGACGTCGGTGTGGTGCTGTCGGCATCGCACAACCCCATGCCCGACAACGGCATCAAGCTCTTCGGGCCCGGCGGGCACAAGCTGCCCGACGACCTCGAGGCCGAGATCGAGTCCGCCGTCGCCGCCGGTCCGGGCGCGCGGCCCACCGGGGCGCGGATCGGGCGGCTGCGCAGCGCAGACGATGCGATCGAGCGCTACGGCGCGCACCTGCTCAACGCGCAGCCCACGCGGCTGGACGGCCTGCACCTCGTCGTCGACTGCGCGAACGGTGCCGCGTCCTTCGTCGCGCCCGACATCTACCGCGGGGCGGGCGCGCAGGTCACGACGATCGCGGCCGACCCCGACGGCCTCAACATCAACGACGGCGTCGGCTCGACGCATCTGGACGGTCTGGTCGAGGCCGTCCGGCGATCCGGCGCGCACCTCGGCATCGCCCATGACGGCGACGCAGACCGGTGCCTCGCCGTCGACGCCGGCGGTGGCGTCGTCGACGGTGACCAGCTGCTCGCGATCTGCGCTCTCGCGTTGCGCGACGGCCATCGGCTGAACGCCGAGACGGTGGTCGCGACCGTGATGAGCAACCTCGGCTTCCACCACGCCATGCGCGCGGCGGGAATCGAGGTCCTGACCACCGGCGTCGGCGACCGATACGTGCTGGAGGCCCTGCGGGCCAAGGATCTCAGCCTCGGCGGCGAGCAGAGCGGCCACATCGTGTTCACCGATGCCGCCACCACCGGCGACGGTCTGCTGACCGCGCTGCACGTGATGGCGCGAATGGCGGCCACCGGATCGCCGCTCGCCGAGCTCGCAGGCGTCGTGCACCGCCTGCCGCAGACGCTGATCAACGTCCGGGTCGGCGATCGCGGCGCGGTCGCGGCATCAGGCTTGGTCTGCGCCGCGATCACCGAGGCCGAGACCGAGCTCGGGGAGTCCGGGCGGGTGCTGCTGCGGCCGTCGGGCACCGAACAGCTCGTCCGGGTCATGGTCGAGGCCGGCACCCAGGAGCACGCGGACGTCGTCGCGAACCGTCTCGCAGGCGTCGTCGGCTCCGTCTGACCCGACTCGACCGAAGCAGGCGCCCCGCGTTACCCCCGGATCAGATCCGCCGCCTTCTCGGCGATCATCACCGTCGGCGCGTGGGTGTGCCCGCGGATGATGTGCGGCATCACGGACGCGTCCACCACCCGCAAGCCCTCGACGCCGCGAACCCGCAGTTGCTCGTCCACGACCGAGGCTTCATCGCACCCCATCCGGCACGTCCCCGTCGGGTGGTACAGAGTCTCGGACGACGAGCGGACGTGCTCGACGAGATCGGTCTGCTCGCCGGTCGGCAGCATCGGGTCGGCGACCGAATTGCGCAGCGCGGTCGTCGCGAACAGCGCCTGGGCCTGGGCCACGCCACGGACGAGCCGCTCAAGGTCGCGGCTGTCGGAGAGGTACCCGGCCTCGATGACCGGCGGGGCGCTCGGATCCGCTGAGCGCAGCGTCACGCTGCCCGTCGACTCGGGCTGCAACAGCACGACACCGATCGTGATGCCGTGCCCTTCGGGCTCGTTCTGACCGTGGTTGATGAACGGCACCGGAGCGAAGATGAACTCCAGGTCCGGATGTTCCAGCCCGGGGTCGGAGCGGCCGAACAGCACGCCCTCGCCGACGTTCGAGGTGAGCATCCCCTTTCGCTGGGTGAGGAACTTGACCAGGTTGATCGGTTTCTCGGCGTCGACGAGCGTGGTGGCGTCGCGGGTGAACATGACCGTCGGCGTCGAGAGGTGGTCCTGCAGGCCGCGGCCCACGGCCTCGTTGGTCACCGTCGGCGTCACCGCGGCGGCCTTGAGCGTCTCCGGGTCGCCGATGCCGGACAGCTGCAGCAGGTGGGGGGAATGGACTGCGCCGGCGCTGACGAGTACCTCGCGCGTCGCCGTCAGCGTCTGCGCGGAACCCTTCGCAGGCCGGATCACCACCCCGGTGACGCGGTCACCGCGCAGCACCAGCCGCTCGGTGAGGGCGTTGACGAACAGCGTGACGTTGTCGCGCTTGAGGGCGGCGCGCAGGTAGCCGTCCGCAGCCGACCAGCGACGCCCGCGGTGCTGGGTGACCGGAGTGGGGGCGTACCCGCCAATTTCGGGCTCGTTGAGTTCGGACAACCTGCTGAAGCCGGCCTCGGCGCACGCCTCGAAGAACGAGGCCCGCAGCGGGTTCGGGTCCCGCAGCTCCTCGATCCACAGCGGGCCGCCGACTCCATAGACGTCGCCGTTGTTGCTGCCGACACGGTTCTCGGCGCGATGGAAGTAGGGCAGCACGTCGTCATAGGACCACCCCGGCGCCGATTCGGCCCACCGGTCGTAGTCGGCCCGCGCGCCTCGCACCCACATCTGCGCGTTCAGCGACGACGAACCGCCGAGCGTCCTACCGCGTGGCCAGTACAACTCGCGAGCCTTGAGTTCGGGCTGGGACGTCGTGAACAGGTCCCAGTCGTACTTGGTGTGGAAAAGCTTGGTGAACGCTGCCGGCATCTTGATCTCGAGCTTGAGGTCACGCGGCCCGGCTTCGACGATGGCGACGCGCGTTGCGGGGTCCGCGCTCAGGCGGTTGGCGAGCACGCAACCGGCCGAGCCGGCCCCGACGATGATGTAGTCGAACTCAGCCACGGTTTGGGACTCCTCAGTCAGGGTGTGAAAAGAGCTTGCGGTCAGCACATCACCGAACGGCGAAGTGTGCCACCCCATCGACGTCGGAGCGCGTGAGCACGCCGCGCTCGACGAGGACGGCGAGGTGGGCCATCGTCTCGTGCACGGCGAGGATCCGGTTGAAGAAGTCCATGTCGTCGTAGCGCCGCTTGCGACGCGTCCAACTCAGAGCACGGGCGGCCTCGAATCCGGTCGCTGCTCCCTTCGCCACCGCGGCCGCGGTGTCGGCGAGCCGCTCCCCGTGGTGCGCGAGCAATTCATCGATGCGGTCGTGAACGGAGTCCGCGACCGGCCCGTGCGCCGGGAACAGACGGCTGTCGGGCATCGCGCGGACGAGTTCCAGCGAGCTGAGGTAGTCGCGCAACGGGGACGGTGGCCGGTTGATTTCGACACCGATGGACGGCGTGATGTGGGGCAGGACGTGATCGCCGGCGAACAGGGCGTTGTTCTTCGGGTCGTGGAACACGACGTGGCCGCGCGTGTGCCCGGGAGTCTCGATCACGCGCAGGGTGCGCGTCGTCAGCTCGATGTCGAGTCCGTTCGGCAGCCAGCGGTCGGGGTCTTCCCAGTTCGTGAGATCGTGTTCGCCGGTGACGGCGGCGAGCTCGTGGGCGATTTCCGTAGCACCGGCGATCCGCATCCGTACGACGTCCGGGTGGTGGTCGATCGTGCGGATCAGGTCCAGGCAGGCCTGCTCACCCGCGCCCACGCTGACCTTGCCGCCGTGCGTGCGCCGGATGGCGACCGCCTGCGTGTAGTGGTCGCGGTGCAGGTGGGTGCACAGGAACTCACGGATGTGCTCGAGCCCGTACCCGATCGACTCGAGCCCTGTGGCGAGCAGGTCGACCGATTCGTCCAGCGCCCAGCCGCCGTCGATCAACACGACCTCGTCGCCGTCGTCGATGACGTAGACGTTGACCGCCTTGAGCCCGTCGCCGGGCAGCGGCAGCGGAATGCGGTGGACGCCCGGTGACACCTCGAAGGCTCCGGGGTTCTCCCAACTGTGGCGGGCGATATCGGCAGCGGTCTCGGCAGCGGTCTCGGCAGCGGCGGGCATTACTGCACGCTAGGGCACGGCGTCCGCGGCCCGATGGCAGGTATCGCGGTGACGACTAACGACGCTGGTATGACGTTCGTATGCGGATTGCGGTCAGCCTTGGTCACACGACTATGAGGTCCGCGGACGATGCGGTGCGCAGTCGAATGTCGGTCGTAACCAGCCGCACACGTCGTGATATGGCCAGCTCGGCATACAACGCGTCGACCAGCCGCAGTTGGTGGCGTCGCGCCCAGGTGCCAGGCAATTCGAGGTGCGCGGGAGCGTGCAGCGAGTGGCCGCCGATGCGACGCCGAACTGCACGTCCCAGCTCGTTGTCCAGCAGAAGGTCGACCAGCGAAGACGCGTCAACCACGGCCTCAGACCTGGCGCGTCGGCGCCTCGTCCCTCGCAGGATCGAGCGCCTCCAGGGCACGGCCGTGGGGCACCCGCTCACTAGGAACATTCGCGTCGCGGTGAAAGATCGAAGGATCCGCTTGCGGTGACGGTCAAGTGGAGGCGGCGAGGACGGTGAAGACGTCGATCAGGTCGTACGCGGCGGGGAAGTCGGCGGCGCGGAATCCCAGAGTGAGCGGTGCGCGCAATTCGACGCCGGGAATTCGGCACGCCCGCTCAGTCATGAACGGCCGCAGCATGTCGACCTCGAGATCGACGTCGCCCTCGAATCTCGGCCCGCGGACGTCGGCGCGCCTTGCCAGCGCGGTTTCGGCCGCGGCCTCGATTCGTGCGCACGATTCTTCGGGGTGCAAGCTTTCGGCCGCGCGGTTGCCGAAGGCCCGCTTGACCTCGACGGTCGTGATGCCGGGCACGACGGCTTCGGCTTCGCGCGCGAGGGTGTCGTCACCCGTTGCGAGCACGGGCACGGCGCCGTAGTGCGCGGCCAGGGCAGCGCTGAGTCCTATCTCACCGAGTTCCTGGCCGTTGCATCGCACGCGCGCGACAGACCCGCCGCTGATGGTGTGGGCGAGCACCGAGCGACTGGTGCCCGCTTTGCCGTGGTAGCCGATGAGACACACGGCATCGACGCCGCCGTCGATCCCGCTCAGCATGCCGTGGGTCCGTGGCGAACCACGTAACAGGGTGCAGCGGCCGGCGAGGCGGTCCGGCAGCAGGTTGCGGTAGCCAGCGTGCGCGTCACAGACGACGACCGACGCCCCGGCCTCGTAGGCGAGTATGCCGCGGACGGCGGCGCTGGCCTCGTCGGTCATATAGGCGCGATTGCGCTCGTACTCCGGGTGGCCGGGGCTGATGTCATCCGGCGCGACGACGCCGGCCACGCCTTCCATGTCGACGGAGACGAGTACGCGCATGACCCTCCTCGGGTTCCGTGGCGGTGACCGCCCGGTCACTTGCACGGGCAGCAGTGCTGTCTCGAGGGTGCAGGGGGCCGGCCGGTGGGCTCGAATTCATTCTGCCCCCGCGCTGGTGGGTGGCCGCGGCCTCGGGACACGACATGGATCAGCGCGCGGCTCGGAGCCGGCGCAGCATCCGAGCGTCTGTGAAGCCGACGTCACGGGCGGCGGCATCCAACGACCAGCCCTGAAAGGCCAGCCGCTCCGCGCGTTCCATCCGCAGTTCCTGCTGGTAACGCATCGGGGTGGTTCCGGTCGCCTGACGGAACAGTCGAGTCAGCGTCCGTTGACTCACTGCCACCCTCTCGGCGAGGGCGCCGAGGGGTATCGGTGCGGTGAATTCGGCATCGATGATGTCCTGCGCACGGTGCACGACGTCGGCGAGGTGGTCGCGATGCCGCAACATCGCACTCGCTTGTGGGGACGAGCCGTCGCGACGGGTGTACACGACCATCGACCGCGCCGTCCGGGCCGCCAGCCCCGGGCCGTGGTCGCTCGCGACCAGGTGCAGCGCCAGATCGATCCCGCTGGCGATGCCTGCGGAGGTGAGCACCCGACCCTCCGCGACGAACAGCACATCGCGGACCACGTGCACCGCGGGGAATCGCCGGGCGAGCTCGTCCTGGACGTCGTGGTGCGTGGTAGCCCGCCGATCGTTCAGCAACCCCGCCGTCGCCAGGGCGAAAGCTCCCGCGCACACGCTCGCCACCCGACCGCCGCCGCCGTGGTGCGCCACGATCCGGGCGAGGGTCTCCCGGCTCAGCGGTATCGGCGTAGGGCCGTCACCGACCCGCCAACCCGGCACCACGACCACGTCGTCGGGCCCGAGGTCTGGCCAGGCGGTCCCGGCGTACAGAGCGATCCCCTGATGGCTGGATACGACGTCTGCCTCGCCGACGTAGGCCACCTCGTACCCTGCGCCGAAGTCGTCGGCGGTGGAGAAGACCTGCGCCGGGCCGGCGAGATCGAGCAGGTGCACCCCGGGCGCGACGACGAACAGCACGGTCCGGTTTCGGCCCAGGCCGGACGGGGTCGTACTCACAGCTTCCGTGACGGTCATGGTCGATCACGATGCCAGGACGTCGGCGACGGTGACCACGTCGGCGAAACGCGTCTGCAACGCGCTGGCGGTGCGCTGGGCGACCTCCTCGGCGTCGATCGTGCCGGTGCCGTCCCACCTGGGCAGCGGATGGGTCGCGGTGGCGTCCAGGACGAAGCGCACCGCGTAGCCGAGGTCGCTGGCCACCCGGGCCGTCGTCTCGCAGCACTGCTCCGTACGGATACCCGTGATCACCACCTGGCTCACCCCTTTGCTGGTGAGGTGCTGGGCAAGGTTGGTGGTGGTGAACGCGTTGTGGCTCGTCTTTCGTATGACCAGCTCGGCGTCTCGGGGGTTCAGGCCCGGCAGGAGCTGCACCAGACCCTGCTCAGGGTCGAAGAAGCTACCCGTGCCGGGTTCGGTGTGCAGCACCCAGACGACGTCGTCCCCGCGGGCGCGGGCATGCTCGACGAGCCGTGCGATCCGGGCAGCGATGTCTGGGGCGGAGATCTGCGCCCAGTCCTCCCGCTGACGGAAGGACTCCTGCGCGTCGATGACAAGCAGTGCAGTGGTCATACCGCCAGCGTGCAGCCTCGTTCGGTCCACGACCAGACCTGATCAGGCCGGGCGGCGGAACGATCTGGTCACCAGCTCTCGCCGGCGAAGTGGTCGACCACCCTGGCGGCGATGGTGGCTAGGGCCAGAGGGTGATGGTGGCGTCGCCGCCTTGATGGCCGGCTCGGGTGAGCAGACCGCGGCGCTCCATGCGCCTGATGCGCTTGAGTTGATCACCACCGCCGTCATCGCGGCACTGCGAGCCATGCGATGAGCCTCAGCGCACGCCGACGCTCTCTCACACGGCGGCTGGTGCGATCGGTTACCGGAGGTCGCGAGCAGCCTGAGGCCAGCGGACGTCAGTGACTGGTCTTCGGTCGCGGGAGGGATGTTCCCCGTCGAGAGGGGTCGCCGCGTCTCGCGAGCCCTCAGCGGATGCCCGCCCGATCGCCGACATGGTGGTCACCTCCCAGTGTGGTGGCACGTCGAACTCGGCGGCGATACCCTCGCGGTCGAAAGCGCGGAACTGGCGTACGGACAGACCCAGAGACTGGGCTTGAAAGGTCATGTGCGCGACGGCTTGCCCTAGGTCGTAGATCGAGAACTCGGAGTAGTCCCAGTCCGTGTCCATGACGAATCGATGCGACAGGTTGGCGACCAGCAGGCCCGCTGTCGGTGCCCACGCCCCAGAACTCTTGGCCAGATGACGCGCGAGTCGATCATGGTCTGGCTCGCCACGACGGCCCACGATGAAAGCCCACGGCTGCGAGTTCCCCGCCGAAGGAGCCCACCGCGCAGCTTCCAACAGGGATTCGACCTCGGCGGCGCTGATGATCTGAGCCGCCACGTCAAACGTGGTCGGGCTCCACCGGGTGGCCAGCAAGGGATGGAGAAGCCGGTCACCTGCGTCACTCACGAACCGGACTCTGCCATGGCGCAGGCGCCGGCACCTACGCCACTGCCCTCGACCGGCGGCGCAGTGACCGCAGTCTCGGCGTGGAAACGCTGGACCGGGCCGATGGCGCCGACGCCGTTACCGCTCGACGTGCAGCCAGCCACAGCGAAGGCAACGACCACCAGCAACACGACACGCGACAGACGCGACAGTCTCATCCCGCGTCATCGACGCCCAACATCAGAAATGCGTCAACAACCGATGCGCGGAAAGTCAGATGAGCACGATCATCGGGCCAGTTGACTAGCGGTGTCGTGCTGGGAGGTTCCTCCTCCGTTACGGCGCAGGCTGACTTCACAGCCGGGACGCTCAGCCCTGCCGTCGCCCCGCGGTCACAAGTGTCGAGCACCACCGTTTGGCCGATCACGAGCGCCCGAGTCCGGACCGAGGATTCCCGGCGCTCCGGCGGTGTGGCATGCGGGTCGCATTTCGAGACATTCACGCTTGGTGAACCGGAAGGGCGTGCCGTGCGTGCAGTCCTGACGAGGCCCGTAGTGAGTGGTCGTGACACGGAGGAGTTGAAATGCGGTCCCGCAACAGATTCGCGATCATCGTCGCCGCCCTGCGCGGCAGGCAGGTCGAGACCTCGACCGAGCGATACCGCCTTCTCGCCACCTGATCTTCACCACAGCCTCGCTATCCCTGCAGCATCTATCCCGAGGAGCTCTCATGACCACCAACCGCATCCGGATCCCCGTCATCGCCGCGACCGGCGCCGCCGCCATCGCGCTCGCCGCCTGCAGCTCATCCGGGAGCAGCCTTGGCGGCGCGAACAGCACCGCCGCCGCACCGCCGCCGGCGACCGGCTCGACCCAGCAACAGGTTGGCGGTAACGGCACGTCCGAGACCGCGACCGAGACCGAGTTCCACATCGCGCTGAGCTCGAAGAGGCTAAAGCCGGGCACTTACACCTTCCACGTGAAGAACGCCGGGTCGATCATCCATGTCTTCACGGTCGACGGGCCTGGTGTCAAGGACAAGAGCACGGGCGATGTCTCCCCCGCGTCCTCGGGCACTGTCACCGTGACGCTGAAGGCCGGCAGCTATGAGATCTATTGCTCGGTCGGGAACCACAAGATGGAGGGCATGGACGAGACGGTGCAGGTCGCCTGAGATGTCCGTCCTTGCCATGAGACCGTCCTCATTTCGGCGTCGACGCGTCATCACGTCCGCCGCCGTCACCGCGCTGCGCATCGCCGGCGCCGGTCTGCTCGCGACCAATGCCGGGATCCACGCCTATCTCTGGGATGTCGGCTACCGCTCTGTCCCGACCATCGGCACGCTGTTTCTGCTGAACGCCACCGCCGCGTCGGTGCTGACCGTCGCCGTGCTGGGCGTGCCCCGCCGCTGGCTGCCGGTGTTCGCCGCGCTGGGCGCCCTGCTCGAACTCGGCACCGTGGGCGGTCTGATCCTGACCACGCTGCACGGCCTGTTCGGCTTCGTCGAATCCGCGCGTGCCACGCTCTACTGGCAGTCGGCGATCACCGAGATCGCCGGCGCCGTGATCCTGGCCGCGCTCGCCGGCCTCGTCTGGCGGCAGGCGCGCGGCGGTGCGACGACCTCGTGGTGGTGACACAGGTGGAGGGTGCAGCCGAGCAGCAGCTGCGCGCGCTGTACGACGAGCACGCAGGCCCGCTGCTCGGCTTCGCCCTGCACCTGACCGCCGGGGACCGAGGACGGGCCGAGGACATCGTGCAGGACACGCTCGTCCGGGCCTGGCAGAATCGGCACGCGCTCGACACGAATCAAGGATCGATGCGGCCGTGGCTGTTCACGGTCGCCCGCCGCATCGCCATCGACCATCACCGACGCCGGACCGCTCGTCCGACCGAGATCGGGGGCGCCGCAGGGGACATCGCGCTGATGTCCGCCGCGGACGCCGCCGACGTCGAGGCCGGTCTCGACCGTATCGTGGTGCTCGACGCGCTGTCGGCACTGTCCGCCCAACATCGGGACGTGATCATGCAGACCTACTACGCCGAACGGACTGTCGCCGAGGCGGCGCAGCAACTCGGCGTGCCCGCCGGGACCGTGAAATCCCGCACCTTCTACGCCTTGAAAGCACTCAAGCTGGCGCTGACCGAGCGCGGGGTGATCACATGACCGACCGCTGCGACGCTGCCCGGTTCTCGCTCGGCGCCTACGCCCTCGGGGCCCTCGAGCGGGCCGACCAGCACCTGGTCGAGGCACACCTGGCGTCCTGCCCGGACTGCCTCACCGAGCTGACCGAGCTGAAATCGGTCGTCCCCGCCCTGGCGAGCCTGTCGGTCGACGACGTGTCGTCGCCCACGCCGTCGCCCGCTCTGTTCGCCCGCATCGCCGGCGCCGTCGAGGTGTCCGAACCGGAATCCTCCGGGCCTGAGTCCGAGCCGGCCGACCTGTCAGCGAAGCGACGCCTCCGGTCGAAGCGCTGGCTGGTCGCGGTTGCGGCGAGTGTCGTCCTCGCCGGAGGCGGAACGGCGATCGGCATCGCCGTGTCCTCGTCCTGGTCCCAGCCGGCAACGACCATCGCCGGTGGAACGGCCGGTGACGTGCACCTGCGGGTCGCCGCCACCGACGCAAAGTCGGGTACGCGGCTCGAGCTCACGTCGACGGGCCTGCCGCGCCATGAGCACTGCCGCCTCGTCGCGCTGGCCGCGGACGGCTCATCTCACGACGCCGGCAGTTGGGACGCCAGCTACGAGGGACGGGCGCAGGTCACCGAATCCACGGACGTCCCGCGTTCGGAACTGCGTCGTCTCACGCTCTACGGCGACCACGGGAAGCTGCTGGTCACGGTGACCCTCTGAGACCGGTCACGCCGGCGAGTGTCAACAGGATCGACTGGTTCGGTCCGGTTCGCCTGCATTGGGACGTCCGCCCGGGCGGACGTGGGGGTGGTCGTCGCGTCTCGGACTCGTCACTGCAGAAGTAGGTATCGCCTTGGCTTAGAGCGGTGTGAGCCGGGTTCCGTAAACGCTTGCAGGACTGGCACGCTGACGTAGATATGACTACTAGTAACGTCAAACCGGACTTGGACCGGACGTCCGTCCACCCGCTCGGCCGGCGCCGGCGAGTGCCGCGATTCGATCTGTCCGCGACCCAACTCGCGGCCACTGCGCTGGCTGCGATCACAGCCACGTTCGTCGCGTCCTACCTCGGCGTCAGCGGGACGATCATCGGCGCGGCCGTCGCAAGTGTGGCCACCGCGATCGGCAACGCCGTCTACGGCCAGTCGTTGCGCTCGACCCGCGAGCGCGTCCGCGTGGTCGTGCCCGCGCGGCGGACCCGGACCGACCCGGCGTCCCCCACGATCATTAGCTCGCAGTGCGGCCCGGGCCGGCGGGAAGCGAGCCCGGAGCCGTGCGACGGACCGCCCACGTTGCCCGCGGCCGGGGGGCAGCGCGCACGTGGTGCCGAGCGGTCGGATCCCCGCCGGCCCGCGGCCACGCCGGCCCTCGCCTGGCGACGCGTCGCCCTCGTCGCCGCGGGCGTCTTCGCGGCCGTCCTCGCCGTCGTCACGAGCGTCGAAATGCTGGCCGGACGTCCGGTCACCGACCTCGTGCGCGGCGATTCCGGCTCGGGCACCACCCTGTTCGGCGTCGGCACCTCGAAAGACAAGCTGCCACCTCCCGTACCGACCGTCACGACGACGGTCACGCCGTCGGTCGTCGTCACGACCCCGACCGTGACGCAGACCGCGCCGGCGGTCACGAAGACGGCGCCGCAGACAGCCGCGCCGACCACGACCCCGCCAACCACCCCGTCGGACACCGGGACACCCAGCCCGTCGGCGCCGTCGCAATCGGGCAGCCCGTCGCCACGCGGCTAGGATTCTCGCCATGTGCGGCATCGTGGGATATGTCGGGTCGCGGCCTGCGCTGGACGTCGTCGTCGACGGGCTGCGCCGCCTCGAGTACCGCGGGTACGACTCAGCGGGCGTCGCGATCATCGGGGACGGCGGACTGCAGGTCGCCAAGAAGGCCGGTCGCATCGAGAACCTGGACAAAGACATCGCCGGCGAACTCGCCACACGACCGCTCACCGGCACCACCGGGATTGGTCACACCCGTTGGGCCACCCACGGCGCCCCGAACGACCGCAACGCCCACCCGCACACCGACTCCACCGGCCGGATCGCGATCGTCCACAACGGCATCATCGAGAACTTCGCCGCCTTGCGCAGCGAGCTCGAAGCGTCCGGCGTCGAGTTCACCAGCGAGACCGACAGCGAGACCGTCGCGCATCTCGTAGCCGCCCACCTGACTGTTGCGGGCGGCTCGCTCGCCGACGCGTTGCGGGCAGTCTGCCGGCGCCTGCAGGGCGCGTTCACGCTCGTGGTCGTCGACGCCGAACAGCCCGGCGTCGTGGTCGCCGCCCGACGCAACTCCCCGCTCGTGGTGGGCGTGGGCGACGGCGAGACGTTCCTCGGCAGCGATGTCGCCGCCTTCATCGAGTTCACTCGCGAGGCCGTCGAGCTCGGCCAGAACCAGATCGTGGAGATCAGCCGCGACGGATACACGATCACCGACTTCGACGGCGCACCCGCGCAGGGCACGCCGTTCACGATCTCGTGGGATCTCACCGCCGCCGAGAAGGGCGGCTACGAGTACTTCATGCTCAAGGAGATGGAGGAGCAGCCCGCCGCGGTTCGAGACACGCTGCTCGGGCATCTCGTCGGCGGCCAGATCGTTCTGGACGAGCAGCGCATGGACCAGCAGGAACTGCGCGACATCGACAAGGTCTTCATCGTTGCCTGTGGCACCGCCTACCACTCCGGGCTGATCGGCAAGCAGGCCATCGAGCACTGGACGCGGGTGCCGGTCGAGGTCGAGATGGCCTCGGAGTTCCGCTACCGCGACCCGGTGCTCGACCGGCAGACCCTGGTCGTCCCGATCAGCCAGTCCGGCGAGACCGCGGACACGCTCGAGGCCGTCCGGCACGCCGTCGAGCAGCGCGCCAAGGTGCTGGCCATCTGCAACACCAACGGCGCGCAGATCCCCCGTGAGTCCGACGCAGTGCTCTACACCCACGCAGGGCCGGAGATCGGGGTTGCCGCGACGAAGACGTTCCTGGCCCAAGTGGCCGCCGTCGAGCTGGTCGGGCTCGCGCTCGCGCAGGCGCGCGGGACGAAGTACGGCGACGAGGTCACCCGCGAGTACGACGCGCTGTGCTCGGTCCCGCAGGCCATCGAGACGGTGCTCGCGACGATGGACCCGGTGCGAGCACTGGCGCAGGAGATCGCGCAGTCGAAGGCGATCCTGTTCCTGGGGCGGCACGTCGGGTACCCGGTCGCGCTCGAGGGCGCGCTGAAGCTCAAGGAACTCGCGTACATGCACGCCGAGGGTTTCCCGGCCGGCGAGCTCAAGCACGGCCCGATCGCATTGGTCGAGGACGGCCTGCCCGTGGTCGTCGTCATGCCCTCGCCGACCGGACGCCCGGTGCTGCACCAGAAGATGCTGTCCAACGTGGCCGAGGTGAAGGCCCGCGGCGCCCGCACCATCGTGATCAGCGAACCCGACGACACCGCCGCGCGTGCGCTCGCGAACGACTACATCGAGGTGCCGCGCGTGCCGACGCTGCTCTCGCCGTTCGTCACGACGGTGCCGCTGCAGGTGCTGGCCGCTGAGATCGCGAAGGCCCGCGGGTTCGACATCGACAAGCCGCGCAACCTGGCGAAGTCCGTCACGGTCGAATAGCCCCGATAAGGTGGATGCGTGACCAGCACCCCTGCGAAGTCGGTCGATCTGCTCATCGTCGGGGCCGGGCCGGTGGGCCTGTTCGGCGCCTACTACGCCGGTGTTCGTCTGCTCACGACCGCGGTACTCGACTCGCTCGAAGAGCCCGGCGGCCAGATCACGGCCATGTACCCCGAGAAGGCGATCTTCGATGTCGCGGGGTTCCCGGCGATCAAGGGCCGTGCGTTGGTCGAGCAGTTGCTCAAGCAAGCCGAGCCCTTCAACCCCTCCTACCAGCTGGGCCATCAGGCCGTCGGACTCGAGCGTGGCGACGGAACTTTCGGGATCACGACGGCCACCGGGCACCGCATCGAGTGCCGGGCCATCGTCATCACCGGCGGCATCGGGACGTTCACGCCCCGCCCGCTGCCTACGGGTAGCGAGTACCTCAACCGTGGCCTCGTGCACTTCGTCCCGGACCCCACGGTCTATCGGGGTCAGGACATCGTCGTCGTCGGCGGCGGCGACTCGGCGCTCGACTGGGCGCTGATGCTCGAGCCGATCGGCCGGTCCGTCACCGTCGTGCACCGGCGCGCCGAGTTCCGCGCCCACCAGCACTCGGTCGAACTGGTCACAAAGTCGAGCGTGCGGATCATCACCGACGCGCAGGTCTCGGCGGTACGCGGCGATCCGGACGTCACCGAGGTCGAGGTCACCGTCAAGGGTGCGGACGCCCCGACTCTCCTGCCGTGCGACAAGCTTGTCGCCGCGCTGGGCTTCACCGCGAACCTGGGCCCGCTGATGGAGTGGGGCATCGACATCCAGAAGCGGCAGATCATGACGTCGACCACCGGGCAGACGTCCGTGCCGGGCATCTACGCCGCGGGCGACATCGTCGACTACGACGGCAAGGTCAAGCTCATCGCCACCGGTTTCGGCGAGGTCGCGACGGCGGTCAACAACGCGTTCGCCTATCTCAACCCCGGCAAGTCGGCCTTCCCGGGGCACCTGTCCGACTACGCCCCGGAGCCGGGCGAGCCGGCCGCCGCCGGATCGCCGACCGCCGCGCGGTAGATGATCATCGGGGTGGGGATCGACGTCGTCCCCGTCGCGCGCTTCGCCCGGGCGATGGAACGCACGCCGGCCCTGGCGAACCGCCTGTTCACCCCGGCCGAGCAGGTCACCGCACACGGCGATGCCCGCTCGGCCGAGTCCCTCGCTGCTCGCTTCGCAGCCAAGGAAGCCATCGCCAAGGCCCTCGGGGCGGGGGGCGGGATGCTGTGGACCGACGCCGAGGTGCTGGTAGACGACCGGGGACGCCCGTCCGTCGAGGTGCGCGGCACCGTCGCCGCACGCGCCGACTCGCTGGGGGTCACCCGCTGGCACGTCTCGCTGTCGCATGACGGCGGCATCGCCTCGGCGACCGTGATCGCCGAGAGCGGGTAGATAGCTCGCATGCGTGGAGTTCACCCGGTTGCCGACATCCGAACCGCCGAGGACGCGCTGATGGCGCGGCTGCCCGACGGCGCCCTGATGGATCGGGCGGCGCAGGGTCTGGCCGTCGAGTGCGCGCGCCTGCTCGAGCGCGTCTACGGCGCCCGCGTCGTCCTGCTCGTGGGCGCCGGCAACAACGGCGGCGACACCCTCTACGCCGGTGCGTTGCTCGCCCGGCGCGGTGCGCGGGTCACCGCCGTGCTGCTCGCGCCGGAGAAGACGCACGCCGGGGGACTGACCGCACTCGAGCGCGCGGGCGGGCGCCGGGCAGCGCCGGACAGATTTGCGCTCGACGCCGACCTGGTCGTCGACGGCATCGTGGGCATCGGCGGCAAGGGCGGCCTGCGCGAGGCGGCGATCCCGCTCGCGCTCGCTGCGCGCTCGGTTTGCACGGTTGCCGTCGACATCCCGTCGGGCGTCGACGCCGACACCGGCGAGGCCGGCGAGGACACGATCCGCGCTGATGTCACCGTCACCTTCGGCGCGCTCAAGCCCGGGCTGATCGTGGGGACGGGCGCGGAGCGCGCAGGCGTGGTGCGGCTCGTCGACATCGGGCTCGACGCGACGCTGCCGCCGGCGCGGATCCACGTGCTCGAGGCGACCGACGTCGCCGCGCTGCTGCCGTCGCCGGGCGAGGCCGACAACAAGTACACCCGCGGGGTCGTCGGGCTGGTCACCGGATCGGCCACCTACCCCGGCGCCGGCGTGCTGTCCACCGGCGCCGCCATCAACGGCGGTGCCGGGATGGTGCGCTACGCAGGCACGGCGGCCGAGGCGATCCGCGCGAGCTACCCCGAGATCGTGGTGCAGGACGGCGCCCGGCCCGGCGACCTGCACGTCCAGGCGTGGACGGTCGGGCCCGGCATCGGCACCGATGACGCCGCGCGGAACCTGCTCGCCGAGGTGCTCGCCACCGACCTGCCGGTGATCGCCGACGCCGACGCGATCACGCTGGTCGGCTCGTCACCCGAACTCGTGCGCCGACGTAGTGCGCCGACGGTCCTCACGCCGCACGACGGCGAGTTCGCGCGTATCGCCAAGGGTCCGTCGGCTGACCGCATCGGATCCGCGCGCGCCGCCGCGGCCGTTCTGGACGCCGTCGTCCTGCTCAAGGGCAACGCCACGATCGTCGCGGCCCCGGACGGACGGGTGTGGGTCAACCCGACCGGCACGCCGTGGCTCGGCACCGCCGGCAGCGGCGACGTGCTCAGCGGGCTGATCGGCTCGCTGCTGGCCGCCGGCGTCGACGCGCCGCTCGCCGCGGCGGCCGGTGCGTACGTCCACGGCGTGGCCGGTCAGCTCGCGGCTGCGGACGGCCCGCCGTCGTCCGTCGACGTGCTGCACGCCCTCCGGCCGGCGTTGCGCGCGATTGCACGGGGCTGAGATTGTCCACAGGCGGCTACGGCCCGGAGCAAGTCTCGGCAGGATCGGTGGTGTGGTTCACACTGGCCGAGGAAGCGAGATAGTGTCCAAGCCGTCGATCACCGCGACGCTCGCCCCTCATCACGCTCCGGGATACTGGTGAGGTGTTGCGCACCGAGGCCGTCGTCGACCTGTCCGCGATCTCAGCCAACGTCGCGACGATGAAGGCCGGTACGTCCGCCGAGGTCATGGCCGTGGTGAAGGCCGACGGCTACGGTCACGGGCTCGTGCCGGCCGCCCGGGGTGCCCTGGCCGGCGGGGCCACCTGGCTCGGCACCGCGATCGTCGACGAGGCGATCGCGCTGCGCGCGGCCGGGGTTACCGTCCCGCTGCTGTCGTGGCTGTGGACGCCGGACGAGGCCGGGACGATCGAGCGGGCCCTGATCGCCGACGTCGACGTGTCGGTCAGCAACGCCTGGCAACTCGACGCCGTGCTGGCCGCGGGGCGCGCCACCGGCCTCGCGGCCCGGATCCACCTAAAGATCGACACCGGTCTGTCACGCAACGGCAGTTACGTCACCGACTGGCCCGATCTCGTGGCCGCCGTCGCGAAGGCCGAGGCCGCCGACGAGGTCGATGCCGTCGGCGTCTGGAGCCACTTCGTCTACGCCGACCAACCCGGGCACCCCACCATCGTCAAGCAGATCGCGGCGTTCCACGACGCGGTCGAGGTCGCGGCCCGCGCGGGCGTCGAGCCGCCCTTGAAGCACCTGGCAAACTCCGCGGCGACCCTCACGCTGCCCGAGGCGCACCTCGACCTCGTCCGGCCCGGGATCGCGGTGTACGGACTGCCCCCGGTGCCGGGCGACTTCGGGCTGACGCCGGCGATGACGCTGCGGGCGGCCGCTGCGGGCGTGAAGCGGGTGCGGGCGGGGGAGGGCGTCTCGTACGGCCACGAGTACACGACCACGCGGGAGACCACGCTGGTGCTCGTGCCGCTCGGCTACGCCGACGGTGTGCCCCGTCACGCGTCCGGCGCCGGGCCGGTGTGGATCAACGGGCAGCGGTTCCCGATCAGCGGACGGGTCTGCATGGACCAGGTCATTGTCGACGTCGGCGATCTCGCGGTCGACGCCGGGGACGAGGTCGTCCTGTTCGGACCCGGCGATCGCGGCGAACCGACCGCCCAGGACTGGGCCGACGTCGTGGGGACGATCCACTACGAGATCGTCACGCGTATCGGGCCGCGGGTCCAGCGGACGTACGTTGGGGGCGCCTCATGAATCCCATGCACGGCCCCGGACAACCGGCCGGTCCCCGGGTGCATCTGGACGACGCGTCCCGCGACGCGATGAGCAACCTGACCCTCACATTGCCGACGGCCGAGGACACGAAGGGGTTCGGCGCACTGCTGGCCACCGTCCTGCGGCGCGGCGATCTGCTCATCCTCACCGGACCACTCGGCGCGGGTAAGACCGTTCTCGTCCAGGGCATCGGCGCCGGGCTGCGGGTGCAGGGCCCGGTCGTGTCGCCGACGTTCGTGATCGCGCGGGTGCACCCCGCGGGCCCGGACGGCGAGATCGCGCTCGTGCACGTCGACGCCTACCGGCTGGGCTCGCTCGACGAGGTCGACGAGCTCGACCTGGACGTCGATGCCGCCGCGGTGGTCACCGCGGTCGAGTGGGGCGGCGGGCTGGCCGAGCAACTCGCCGATGCCCGCCTTTCCATCGACCTCGCCCGCGCGGGAGATTCCGAGATCCGCACCGTCACGCTGTGCCCGCACGGCGGCGACTGGCGCGACCGGCTGGCGCTCCTCGCGCCGTCACTAGGCTGAGGTCTCGTGTTCGTAGTGGCGATCGACACCTCGTCGCCGGCGGTGACGGCAGGAGTCGTCTCGGTCGGTGAGCAGGTTGTGCTGGCAGCCGAACGCGCCTCGCTGGCCGCCCGCGGGCACGGTGAACTGCTCTCGCCGTCCATCTCCGGTTGCCTGCGTGATGCCGGCATCGAGCCCGAGGATCTCGGCGCCGTCGTGGTCGGCACCGGTCCCGGCCCGTTCACCGGGCTGCGAGTCGGACTCGTCACCGCGGCTGCCCTCGCCGACGTCGTCGGCATCCCGGCCTACGGCGTGTGCTCGCTGGACGCGATCGCCGAGTCCTGCGCCGACGAGTTGTGCCTGCTGGTTGCCGCCGACGCCCGCCGTCGCGAGGTCTACTGGGCGCACTACGAGCGCGGCCGACGGTGTACCGGTCCGGCGGTGAACCGGCCTGCGGACGTCCCGCTCGACGGCATCACGGCCGTGGCCGGCGCGGGCGGTGAGCTCTACCTGGATGCCTGGCCCGACGTCACGCGCCGCCCCGAGCGATACCCCGACCCCGTTGCGCTCGTGCGCTGCGCGCTCGGACGGATCGAGGCGGGCGCCCCGGGCGACCCACTGACCCCGCTGTACCTGCGCCGCCCGGACGCCGTCCCGGGACGTCCCAAGACGGTGTCGCAATGATCGACGCGGCCGCGATCGTCCCGATGACTCGCACGCACATCGACGCGTTGATGCCCTTCGAGCGCGAGATGTTCGGCACCGAGGCGTGGACGGTCAGCGCCTACCGAAGCGAGTTGGCCGACACCCGGCTGCGCCACTACGTCGCCGCCGAGTCGGCCGGCGGCGAGCTGCTCGGCTGGGCCGGGGTCATGGTGGTCGGCGAGACGGCGGAGATCCTGACCGTGGGCGTCGTCCCGGCCTCGCGCCGCCGCGGCATCGCCCGACGCCTTCTCGTGGACCTGCTCGTCGAGGCCCGGCGCCGCGCCGCGACCGAGGCATTCCTCGAGGTCCGCGTCGACAACACCGCCGCGATCGCCCTCTACGCGAGCGAGGCGTTCGAGCGCGTCGGTGTGCGGCGCGGCTACTACGACGCCGGCCGGATCGACGCCGTCACGATGCGTCGGCGCCTCGCGGAGGACAACTCCTCGTGACGATCGTGATGGGCATCGAGACGTCCTGCGACGAGACCGGCGTCGGCTTCGTGCACGACGGGGTGCTGCTCGGTGACGCGTTGGCCAGCAGCATGGCCGAGCACGCCCGCTTCGGTGGTGTCGTACCCGAGATCGCGGCCCGCGCCCACCTGCAGGCGATGGTGCCCACCGTGCACGCCGCGCTCGATGACGCTGGGCTCGCGTTCGACGACGTCGGCGCCGTCGCGGTCACTGCCGGACCCGGTCTCGCGACCGCTCTGCACGTCGGCGTCGCCGCGGCGAAGGCGTACTCGCTGGCACTCGGCGTCCCGCTCTACGGCGTACACCACCTCGCCGGGCACGCCGCGGCCGACACCCTCGAACACGGCCCGCTGCCCGACCGGTCCATCGCGCTGATCGTCTCGGGTGGCCACACCTCGCTGCTGTTCGTCCGCGATCTCGTCCGCACCCCGATCGTCCACCTGTCCGACACCGTCGACGACGCGGCGGGGGAGGCATTCGACAAGGTGGCCCGGCTGATCGGGCTGCCCTATCCGGGCGGCCCGTCGATCGACACGGCGGCGGCAGACGGTGATCCGACCGCCATCCGGTTTCCGCGCCCGTTGACCGGCCCCGCCGATCCGCCGCTCGGGTTCTCGTTCTCCGGGCTGAAGACCGCGGTGGCGCGCTACGTCGAGGCGCATCCGCACCCGGACGTCAACGACGTGGCCGCCAGCTTCCAGGAGGCCGTCGCCGACGTCGTCACCACCAAGGCGCTGCGGGCGTGCCGTGACCAGGACGTCGAGACCCTGGTCATCGTCGGCGGGGTCGCCGCGAACAGCCGCATCCGGGCACTCGCCGGCGAGCGCTGCGAGCGCGCCGGCGTCGAGCTGCGGATCCCGCCGATGCGGCTGTGCACCGACAACGGCGCGATGATCGCCGCGATCGGCGACCTGCTGGTTCGCGACGGCGCGCAGCCGTCCGCGCCTGACTTCTCCGCCATCCCCACCGTCGAGCTGAGGCAGGCGCAACTGACATGAATACGACCCTCATGTGGGAGGTCAAGGCCGCCGAGGGACGCGCGGACGATCTGCTCGCGCACGTGCTGGCGGCCGCCGACCCGGCCGCGGACGTCTATCACAGCGTGGACGACCGGGTCGTGGTGATCGACCCGACCGGCCGAGGACTGGACGAGGTTCCGGGCGAGCTGATCGCCCGTCCACCGCATGTGTGGCCCTTCGAACGGGTGGAGCGGGCCCGCTGAGGTTGCACGCGTCGACGAAGAGCAGCACAGTTGCGTCTCGTGGCGAACTTCGAAGACGGCTCAAGCGCCGAGGTCGCGCGACGACCACGCCCCGCCCGGCCGGCCGGCCCGGTAGCGCAGACTCGTAGGCCCTCGCTCGGCGTCGTCGGGGTCCCGGCCGCGGCCGCCCGCTACGCCCGCCGTGTCTCGCACACCGCCCGCAACGTCGCCGAGGTCGTGCGGTTCGGCGGCCTGGAGACCGACGACGAGGAATCGCCGTACACCGTCGCCGCCGAGCAGTCGACCTATCGGCTGCGGCACTACTTCTCCGACGAGGTCGCCTCCGGAGCCGTGCCGATCCTGCTCATCCCGCCGCTGATGATGACGACCGAGGTGTGGGACGTGTCGGCCGCGACCTCTGCCGTCCGGGCGCTGCACGAAGCCGGCATCGACCCCTGGGTCGTCGACTTCGGCCGCCCCGATCACGAGCCCGGCGGACTCGAGCGCGACCTGACCGATCACGTGCTCGCCGTCAGCGACGCCGTCGACCGCGTCGCCGCGGCCACCGGCCGCAAGGTCGTGCTGTCCGGCTACTCGCAGGGCGGCATGTTTGCCTACCAGACCGCGGCCTACCGCCGCGGCAAGAACATCGACTCGCTCGTCACCTTCGGCTCGCCTGCCGACACGACCGCGCCGCTGCCGATCCCGATCGCTCCCGACGTCGTCGCCCGGCTGGCCGGCGAGCTGGTCGACTCCGGCCTGCTGCGCCGCATGGCGCTACCGGGCTGGATGGTGCGCCTCGGCTTCAAGGCACTGAGCCCCGCGAAATCGGTCCAGGGCCGGGTGCAGTTCCTGCTCGCCCTGCACGACCGCGACGCGCTGCTGCCCCGCGAACGCCAGCGCCAGTTCCTCGACAACAGCGGGTGGACGGCCTATTCGGGACCGGCCATCGCCGAACTGCTCGAGCAGTTCGTCGTCCACAACCGCATGCTCGAAGGCGGATTCGTGATCGACGACGAGCTGGTCACGCTCGCCGACATCGATCTGCCCGTCCTCACCTTCGTCGGCTCCAGCGACACCCTCGGTCACCCCGATGCCGTTCGCGCGATCCGTCGCGCCGCACCGCGCGCCGCCGTGTACGAGGTGACGCTGCCGGCCGGGCACTTCGGCCTCGTCGTCGGCTCGAACGCCACGAAGATCACCTGGCCAACGGTCGGCGCCTGGATCGCCTGGCGCGACGGCCGAGCGCCGCTGCCCGACGACATAGCGATGGCTGACACCGTCGATACGTCCAAGACGCTGCGGCCGAGCACGGCAGCCACTGCAGTCGCGCAGGCGACGGAACTCGGTATCGGCGTCGGCCGGGTCCTGTTCACCAACGCTCGCCGCGCGTCGAACGTCGCCCGCAGCGTGGTGCGCGAGGCCCCCGCACAGCTTCCGAAACTGGCGCGCCTGGAGCAGCTCGACCCGTCCACCCGAATCTCGCTCGGTCAGCTGCTCGACGAACAGGCGCGGCGGGCCCCCGACGACATCGCGTTTCTCTTCGGCGACCGCGCGCACCGGCAGTGGGACGTCAAGGCTCGCGTCGACAACGTCGTCCGAGGCCTGGTCGACATCGGGGTGCGGCACGGGGACCGCGTCGGCGTGCTGATGAACACCCGGCCGTCGGCGTTCACCCTCGTCGGCGCCCTCAGCCGACTCGGGGCCACGGCGGTGCTGCTGCGTCCGGACGCCGACGTCGCCCGGGAAGCCACGCTGGGCCGGGTCAGCTGGGTCGTTTCCGACCCCGAGCACGTGAACCAGATCGGGACGGTCGACGGTGTGACGTGGGCCGTGTTGGGCGGTGGCGGGGAGTGGCGCGAGATGCACCCCGGAGCCATCGACATGGAACGCATAGACCCCGACACCGTCGAGCTGCCTGCCTGGTACCGACCCAATCCGCACCGCGCCGGCGACGTCGCGTTCGTGCTGTTCACCGGTGAGGGGACGGGCACGAAGGCCCTGCAGATCACCAACCGGCGGTGGGCCCTGTCGGCCCTCGGGACCGCGAGTGCCGCCGCGCTCAAGCCGGGCGACACCATCTTCAGCACCACTCCGATCCACCACTCGTCCGCGCTGTTGATGAGCATCGGCGGCGCGGTCGCCGGCGGGTCCCGCTTCGCGATGTCGAGCAGCGACGATCCGGACACTTTCTGGGACGAGGTCCGCCGCTACGGCGCCACTCACGTCAGCTACACCTGGACATCCCTACGCGGCGTGGTCAACGCACCGCCCAATCCGGCCGAGCAGCATCACCCTGTCCGCATGTTCATCGGTTCGGGCATGCCGCGCAATCTCTGGCGCCGCGTCACCCAGCGGTTCCCCACCGCCAAGGTGCTCGAGTTCTACGCCTCTGCCGAGGGGGAGGCGATCCTGGCCAACATCTCCGGCCGTACCCCGGGCTCGATGGGCCGCCCGATTCCGGGTACGACGCCGGTCAAGGTCGCCGCGTTCGACCTCGCCAACCGCAAGCTCGCGCTGAACGCCGACGGGCTGGCCCGCGAGTGTGAGGTGGACGAGGTCGGGTTGTTGCTCGCGAGGGTCAACCCCGCCGACTCGATGGCCGGCGTCCCCCTGCGTGGCGTGTTCGAGAGCGGCGACGCCTGGCGCTCGACCGGCGATCTGTTCCTGCGGGACGAGCACGGCGATCTCTGGCTCGCCGGCCCCGTCGCCGAGGTCGTCGACACGACCGGCGGCCCGGCGATCCCGTCCGGTGCCCGCTTCGCGCTCGGCTCGATCCCGGCCATCGACCTCGTGGTGGCCTACGGCGTCACCGACGGGGACTCGGACATGCTCGTCGCCGCCGCCACCCTGCGCGAGGGTAAGGACGTCACCACCAAGGACATCGACAAGGCGCTCGAGAAGCTGCCCGCAGGCCAGCGCCCGACGTACGTCCAGATCATCCAGTCGATCCCGGTGACAACCTGGAACCGTCCTCAGTGGCGCGCGCTGCAGGCCAAGGGCGTGCCGAAGCCGGGCCGCACGCGGCGCGTCTGGCGGCTGGGTGACGACCACGCCCATTACGAACAGCTCGGCTGAGGTCGCCGGCTACGGCGTGATGGCGTCGATCGGGACGTCGACCGCAAACGGCTCGGTGAGATGCGCCGTCTCGCGTGGCCCCCACGTGCCGATCTCGGTGTAGACACCCTCGTTGCCGCGCACCTCGTACGCCGTCAGGGTGACCACCGGCTCGGTCTCCACGCGAAGATAGACGGGGATGCCGTACGCCGCATACTGCGCCGGCTTCGTCACGCGATCCGTCGTCATCGAGCTGGGCGAGACGATCTCCACCACAAGCAGTGCGTCAGCGGTCGGTACCGGATTGACGTTTCTTTTCGTGAATTCGACCGACACGACGACGAGATCCGGAATCCGGTACGAGGGATGAAGATCGACCGCTATCGGGCCGATGACCTCGAAGTGAGGAAGAGCAGCGCGGTCGAGCAGTCGCCGCAGGCGAGCGCTGATCGTCTCGTGCCGCACGTCGGCGGACGGGCTCACGACCAGCGCTCCGTCGACGATCTCGTAGCTGCGGGGGTCGAAGTCCCCGGGTAGCGCAAGTAAGTCCTCGAACGTCCAGACGTGGTGCGGCTGTGCCAGTACCGACATGTTCGCGACCTCCGCCATTGCTCCAGTGTGACCCCCACTCCGCTGAAGCTGCCAGCTTCGGCGACGCTGTTCCGACACTCCAGGCAACCCTGTGGACAACTCGCCGAGGGAGAACGCCGGACCGTGCGCAACGAATCGGTCCTCCTCGCTGTCTACTGGCTGTGGAGGTGTTGGTGAGAAGCGAGGTCGGGTTCACGGAATTCGTCCGCGAGCACACCTCGGCCCTGCTGCGGACGGCCTACCTGCTGACCGGCAGCGCGCTCGGCGCCGAGGAACTCGTCCAGGACACCCTCGTGCGGCTGTACCCGAAATGGGACCGCGTCGCCGAGGCGGATGTGCCGCTCGCGTACGTCCGGCGCTCGCTGTCGAACGCCTGCATCAACCAGCACCGACGTGCGTCGCGCCGGGAGTTCGCCTATGCGGATGTGCCGGAGACTATGGATCAATACGACGCCACCGTCCAGCTCGCCGACCGGGACGAGATCTGGGCCGGACTTGCCGAACTGCCTCAGCGTCAACGCGCGGCCCTGGTGCTGCGCTTCTTCGAAGATCTCGACGACGCCGACACCGCCGACGCGCTCGGCTGCCGGGTCGGCACCGTCCGCAGCCTGGTCAGCCGCGGGCTGACCGCGCTCCGCGACCGGATGGACCCGTCCGCGGGAAGGACCTCATGAAGAACCCGTTCGCCCGCGCAGGCAGTGAACCGGTCGGCCGCCGTTCGGACGACGACGTCACCGCCGCGCTGCGCCGCAGCCTCGTCGACAACGCCGCCGACGCGCCGTCGGCCGAGGCCCTCACCGAGCAGATCATCGCCGACGTTGAGCAGTCCCCGGCGCAGTTCGGTTCCCCGCGCGGCCCGGACCGGCCGGGTTCCGGCCGATCCGCGGGAGTGCCCTGGCTGGCTGCCGCCGCGGTCATCGCCGCGCTGGTCGGGATCGTCGTCGCGGTCGTCGCCTACGGGCCGCACCCGGGGCGCCAGACGGTCGCGCAGAGCACCGCTGTCCCGTCGCCGGTCACGTCGGACGCGCCGCACACGACGGCGCCGACGACGCACATCACGACGGCCCCCCGCGCGACCGGCTCCGCGTCACGCGCCGTGCTGCCCTCGACGTTGACGAACGTCCGCGTCGTCGACGCGACGTTCACCGGCCAGGACTCCGGCTGGGCGCTCGCCTCGGCCGACTGCCTGCTGCACAAGGGGCGCTGCACCGCCCTGCTGCGTACCACCGACGGCACGGTCTGGACGAGCCACCCGAACACGCCGTTCAACGTCGCCGGCGTGAACGGCTGCGCCGCCCCGTGCGTCCAGAACATCCGCTTCGCCACCGCCGACATCGGCTATGCGTACGGCCCTGCCGCCCTCTACCTGACCACGGACGGCGCAGCGTCGTGGCAGCGCCTGGCCGGCGGCGCAGACGCCCTCGAGACGCTGGACGGCAACGTGGTCAGGATCAGCGACAACGGCGGCTGCCCGCCCGGATGCCGCTACACCGTGCGGACGTCCGGGATCGGCCAGACGAAGTGGACCACCGTCCCGCTTCCCGGGAATCCGGGCCGCGGTGTCGACGTCACGCTCGCCCGCACCGGGAGGACCGCGTTCCTGCAGAGCTACGGCAACACGGCGGGCGGGGCGCAGGCGCGCTCCGTGCTGTGGACGTCGGGTGACGACGGACGCAGCTGGACGAACCGGGGCGAGCCGTGTCCCCAGCGCGGCGGCGAGGTCGACGGGACGGCCCTGACCTCCGCCGCGGACGGCTCGGCGACGGTGTTGTGCCGAGAGCGGCAGACCGGCGACCAGTTCGTGACGACGAGCAGCGACGGTGGTCGGACGTTCCACGCCGGGCGGGGCGTCTTGCCTGGATCGACCGGGGCCAACTCGGCCGGGGCCACGGGGTTCGGCGCCGCCTCGTCGAGTACCGTCCTGGTCGCGCGGGGCCACACGTACCGCACGACGAACGGCGGCGACGCCTTCGCGCTACTCGGTCTCAACGGGGGCACCACGCCCGGAAACCCCATGTACATCGGTTTCGCCTCGGCCGACACCGGCCATGCCATCTCCTCGGACGGGAGCACGATATGGACGACGCACGATGCCGGCAACTCCTGGATCCCGGTGCAGTTCGGATGAGCGGCCCGGCGGAGCGCATGAACGCTCGCGTGGCTCGGATGACGCTGCTGCTGGCGGTTGCCCTCGTCATCGCCGGCTGCTCCTCGAGCGGCGGCACGACGAAGTCGACGCCGCCCGTCAACTCCGGATCCGCCTCTGCGTCGGCGAGTGCGACCTCGACGGGCTCGTCCTTGGCGCGACCCTCCCGGTCAGGGAGCGACGGGTCGCCCGGATCACCCGCGCTGGTCCACCAGAAGCTCACGCACTTCCGGATGACCGACGTGACCTTCACCGGCAGCGAGGCGTGGGCGCTGGGGACGGCCGACTGCCTGGGCGGCAGCGGCACCTGCGCCGCTATGGAGCACAGCGGTGACAACGGGCGCACCTGGCAGTCCGCGTCCATCCCGCGCTCCTCGGTCAACCTGCAGGGCCACTGCACCGACCCGTGCCTCGTGCACGTCCGCTTCGCCACCGCGAAGGTCGGCTATCTCTTCGGGGCCCGGAACTTCTCGTCGGACAACTCAGAGGCCTTGTTCATGACCACCGACGGCGGGCGCAGCTGGCAACGCCAGTCCGGCGGCGCGGCCGCGCTGGAAACCCTCGGCGGCAACGTCATCCGGGTGATCGACCAGGGTGGCTGCCCGCCCGGCTGCGCATATCGCGTTCAGACCGCCGCGGTCGGCAGCAGCGCGTGGCGCACCGTGACCCTGCCCGGCCCGTACCCCCTCGGCGACGGCGCCCAGCTGGGCCGCGCCAACGGCGTCGCCTACCTGGAGGCCTACGGCAACCCGGCCGGCGGCGGTCAGACCGAGACCGCGGTCCTGTGGACCTCCACCGACAACGGCACCTCCTGGCGCAACCGCGGCGAGCCGTGCCCGCGGGTCGGCGGCCAGGAGTACGACAGCGACACCCTCAGCGTCGCCCCGGACGGGTCGGCCAGCGTGGTGTGTCGCCCGCGTCTCCAGCAGGGCCACCAGTTCACCGTGACGACGACCGACGGGGGCCGCACCTTCCACGCCGGATCCCGCACGGCGCTCGGCGCGGAGTCGGTCACCGCGTTCGGCGCGGCGTCGTCGCGCGTGCTCCTGGTCGGACTGGGGGATACCTTCCGCAGCACCGACGACGGCCGACGCTTTGCCCGTCTCGGCGCGAACGGCGGCAGCTCGCCCGGCAACCCGCACTACGTCGGGTTCGCCTCGTCCACTGTCGGTCACGCCATCTCCAGCGACCGCCGGACGCTCTGGACCACTCGGGACTCCGGTGCGACGTGGACTGCGCACAAGTTCACCTGACACACCGCCCGACCCCGACGTCGACAGCTGGCACTCACCGCGTTAGAGTGCCAATTGCACCTCCGAAACACCGTGGAGGCGGTTGATCCCCGCGACGGCAACCACCTTCACCCACACCGTCATCGAAGAACTGCGCACAGCGAAGAACAACGCGCACACCCGAGAAGGGGAGTCACCTAGTGACCACCACCACCACCAAGGTCAACATCAAGCCACTTGAAGACCGCATCGTCGTCCAGGCCAACGAGGCCGAGACCACGACCGCGTCCGGCATCGTCATCCCGGAGACGGCCAAGGAGAAGCCCCAGGAAGGCACCGTCCTGGCCGTCGGCCCGGGCCGCATCGACGACAAGGGCAACCGCGTCCCGCTCGACGTCAGCGTCGGCGACGTCGTCCTGTACAGCAAGTACGGCGGCACCGAGGTCCGGTACGCCGGCGAGGACTACCTCGTCCTGTCCGCGCGCGACGTCCTCGCGGTCATCGAGAAGTAGCACCGCGCGACCCGCCCCGGCCGCGCGCGACGTCCACTCAGGGCAGCGCGTGCGCCGGGGCGTTTCCGTTGTGCCCATAGCAGACATGCGCTCGTAGCAGGAAAGGAAATCACATGGCGAAGACCCTTACCTTCGACGAGGAGGCCCGCCGCGCGCTCGAACGCGGCGTGGACAAGCTCGCTAACGCGGTCAAGGTCACGCTCGGCCCGAAGGGCCGCAACGTCGTGTTGTCGAAGTCCTTCGGCGCCCCGACGATCACCAACGACGGCGTCACGATCGCCCGCGAGATCGAGCTGGACGACCCGTACGAGAACCTCGGCGCGCAGCTGGCCAAGTCCGTCGCAACGAAGACCAACGACGTTGCCGGGGACGGCACCACCACCGCCACCGTCCTGGCCCAGGCCCTCGTCAACGCCGGGTTGAAGAACGTTGCGGCAGGCGCGAACCCGGCGGCGCTCAAACGGGGCATCGACGCCGCCGTCACCACGGTGAACGAAGCACTCGACGCCGCGGCCATCCCGGTCGACGGCGAGCAGGCGGTCGCGCATGTTGCGACCATCTCGGCCCAGGACGCGACGATCGGCAAACTCATCGCCGAGGCATTCACGCAGGTCGGCAAGGACGGTGTCATCACCGTCGAAGAGAGTCAGACCCTCACCACCGAGCTCGAGTTCACCGAGGGCATGCAGTTCGACAAGGGCTACATCAGCCCCTACTTCGTCACCGACCCCGAAGCGGGGGAGGCGAGCTTCGACGACCCGTACCTGCTCATCACCACGCAGAAGATATCGGCCGTCGCCGACCTGCTGCCGGTGCTCGAGAAGGTGGCGAAGGCCGGCAAGCCGCTCGTGATCATCGCCGAGGACATCGACGGCGAGGCTCTGTCGACGCTGGTCGTCAACTCGATCCGCAAGACCTTCACTGCAGTCGCGGTCAAGGCGCCGTTCTTCGGTGACCGCCGCAAGGCATTCCTGCAGGACCTCGCCGTCGTCACGGGCGCCGAGGTCGTGGCCCCCGAGGTCGGGCTGAAGCTCGACCAGGTCGACCTCGACTCGCTCGGCGCGGCGGGCCGCGTCGTCGTCACCAAGGACACCACCACCGTGACGCACGGTTCGGCGGCGCAGTCCGACATCGACGCGCGGGTCGCCCAGATCCGCCGGGAGATCGAGGACACCGACTCCGACTGGGATCGCGAGAAGCTGCAGGAGCGGTTGGCCAAGCTGGCCGGTGGCATCGGCGTGATCAAGGTCGGCGCGGCCACGGAGGTCGAGCTGAAGGAGCGCAAGCACCGCATCGAGGACGCCATCTCGGCTACCCGCGCGGCCGTCGAGGAGGGCATCATCGCCGGTGGTGGCGCGGCGCTCGTCCACGCCATCCCAGCCCTCGACGGCGACCTCGGCCTCACCGGTGACGAAGCGACCGGTGTCGGGGTCGTGCGTTCGGGACTGGCCGAACCGTTGCGCTGGATCGCCAGCAACGCCGGCGAGGAAGGCTACGTCGTCGTGGCCAAGGTCAGTGAACTGCCCGCCAACCACGGCCTCGACGCCGCGACCGGCGAGTACGGCGACCTGCTGGCGGCCGGCGTCGTCGACCCGGTGAAGGTGACGAAGGCGGCGCTGTCCAATGCAGCCTCGGTGGCCTCACTCGTGCTGTCCACGCAGAGCGCGATCGTCGAGAAGAAGGAAGAAGAAGAGCACGACGACGGTCATTCCCACGGCGGCCACGGGCACGGCCATTCGCACGGCCCCGGCTACTAGCCCACCTCGGTGACTGGCGACTTCCTCGTTGACTGGCGAGCCCTTGGCTGACTGGCGACCTATACATCGCCAGTCAGCTGCTAGTTCGCCAGTCAACTCTGGAAGTCGCCAGTCAACTTTGGAACCCGCCAGGGAAACGCTGGAAGTCGCCCAGCCAACGGCGTGAGCCTAGGCAGGTTGCAGAGTCAAGAGCGCTTCTCGCTCCTCGACCGAGAGGCCGCCCCAGACGCCGTAGGGCTCGCGGGCCGCGAGCGCCCAGCGAAGGCAACTCTCGATAACGGGGCACTGAGCGCAAACCGCCTTGGCGGCCAGCTCGCGGCGGGCGCGGGAGGGCCCGCGCTCGTTCTCGGGGTGATAGAAGGCGGCGGTGTCCGAGCCGCGGCACGCAGCACCGACCTGCCAGTCCCAGTCGCCCTCACGAAGAGCGGGAAGCCGTCGAACCTCGGCCATGGACTTTCCTCCGGAGCAGGAAAAGACGCCTCTCGGGGGCGATCTCTTGCCTATCCAAAGAATGACGACGTCAAAGGTGACGCCTACTACAATTTGTCACACCAAAAATTTCATCCGCGCCGGAACATCAGCGCGGGAACATCAGCGCCGGAACATCAGCGACGCTTGGTCAGCGTCTGCACCGCATCGGTGTACCCCCGTGCGTAGTCCCAGCTCACGTACGCGTCCGGGTCAGGGGAGAACGCAGGCTCGTGCACATGGGTGCGGCCCTCGCCGAGCAGCGCGCGCAGATTGGCCGCCATCAGGTCCCAGCCGAAGTAGTGCTGCTCGCCGCAGTCGCCGCAGTCAACCGTGATGCCGTCGACCCCCTGGGGAACGAGCGCGTCGCGGAACAGCGTGAGTTCGGTGAGGTCGGCGAGGACGTCCTCGCGCTCGTCGTCCGTGAGTGGCTGGGGCGGTTCGCCGTCCTCGAGCAGGGTGGCTGGATCGTTCGGATCGTCGAGGAAGGGGTCCACCGGACCGTCGTCGAGACTCATCGGATCCGCGCTGATTCCGTCACGGCCCCCACGGTAATTGCGAAGTGGTCATGTTCGCCAACTGAAACGTCACGCGTAGCATGGAATTTCGGCGTCCCAAGGAGTTTTCGTTGCCCGACGAGCTTTCCCCCGATGGCCTCCCGACCAAGTTCGCCAGCCTCGGCCTGACTTTCGACGACGTCCTCCTGCTGCCCGGCGCGACGGACGTCAACCCCGCCGACGTCGACACGAGAGCCCGCCTGACCCGGCGGATCGATCTGGCCGTGCCGCTGGTCTCGGCGGCCATGGACACCGTGACCGAGTCAAGGATGGCCATCGCCATGGCCCGTCAGGGCGGCATAGGCGTGCTGCACCGAAACCTGTCGCTCGAGGACCAGGCGCGTCAGGTCGATCTCGTGAAGCGCACGCAGACCGGCTTGATCCCGAACCCGGTGACCATCGCCCCCGACGCCACCCTCGAGCAGCTCGACGAGGTGTGCGGCGAGTACCGGATATCCGGGTTGCCTGTGGTCGACGCCGGCGAGCGCCTGCTCGGCATCATCACCAACCGGGACCTGCGCTTCGTCCCGGTCGCCGAGTGGGGCACGACCAAGGTCGACGAGATCATGACGCCGATGCCGCTCATCACCGCGCCGGTCGGCATCTCCCACGAGGACGCGACGGCGCTGCTGCGCCAGCACAAGCGCGAACGGCTGCCGCTCGTCGACGGCGACGGCCGGTTGGCCGGGCTCATCACCGTCAAGGACTTCGTGAAGTCTGAGCAGTTCCCGAACGCCTCCAAGGACGCGCATGGCCGGCTGATGGTCGGGGCCGCCATCGGGTACTTCGGCGACTCCTGGCAGCGTGCGACGACGCTCATCGACGCGGGGGTGGACGTCCTGGTGGCCGACACCGCGCACGGTCACGTGCGCCTGCTGCTCGACATGGTGCGTCGGCTGAAGAACGACAGTGCGACCAGTCATGTCCAGGTCATCGGCGGCAACGTGGCCACCCGGGCGGGCGCTGCGGCGTTCGTCGACGCCGGTGCCGACGCGGTGAAGGTCGGGGTCGGGCCCGGCTCGATCTGCACCACGCGCATAGTCACCGGGGTCGGCGCGCCCCAGGTGACCGCGGTGTACGAAGCGGCCAAGGCGTGCAAGCCCGCCGGCGTACCGGTGATCGCCGATGGTGGTCTGCAGTACTCCGGCGACATCGCCAAGGCGATCGTCGCCGGCGCCGACACCGTGATGCTCGGGTCGCTGCTCGCCGGCTGCGACGAGTCGCCCGGTGACCTGATCTTCGTCAACGGCAAGCAGTACAAGTCGTATCGCGGCATGGGCTCGCTCGGGGCGATGAGCTCGCGCGGCAAGAAGTCCTACTCGAAGGATCGCTACTTCCAGGCGGAGGTCACCAGCGACGACCAGCTGGTGCCCGAGGGCATCGAGGGCCGGGTCGCCTACCGCGGCCCGCTCGCGGCCGTCACCCACCAGCTCATCGGGGGGCTGCGGCAGTCGATGTTCTACGTCGGCGCCTGCACCACCGCCGAGCTCGCCGAGCGCGGCCGGTTCGTGCGCATCACGCAGGCGAGCCTCAAGGAGTCACACCCGCACGACATCCAGATGACGGTCGAGGCCCCGAACTATTTCAACGCAGGCTGACGCGCGTTACGCGCCGTAGGCGCCTTTCGCGTCGGCCGTCGCGTCGCGTCGCGTCGCGTCGCACAGGGGTGCCCCAGGACGTTGTGATGACGTCCCCGACCAGGCTCAAGGTTTCGCGTTCGCCGACGCGATAGTGGGGGTCGCCGACGCTGTCGATACTTGCTGCCGCGGTCGACGTATGGTGCGCGGTGACGACGCGCGTGATCGTCAGCACCCCCGCGTCACGATGCTCTCCACCCCGCCCTCGGGCTCCTCGCTGAATATGGTCGAGATCTTCTTCGGCATCTTCACCCGATGCGGCATCTTCGCCAGTGTCAAGGACCTCATTGCCGCCATCGAGACATTCATCGACGGCTGGAACGTACGGTGTCAGGCCTTCGTTTGGACCAAGCCGCCGACGAAATACTCACCAAGACTCACCGTAAAAAGACTTCAAACACACGACAATACCGGGTCAGGTAGGACACATGTGCCCAGCCACCTGACAGGGTCTCGGCCCTGGCGGTCGACGTAGTTGAAAACCGGCAATAGACTCGCCGCCCGCACCGACAATGACGACGACGACACGCTCTTTGATTGAAGCGCCGGCCCGATTCAAATGCCCGCACGCGAGGGTGCGACAATTGGTCGTAGGTTCCGTGTCACACAAATCTCGACGCAAGTCGTTCGGACCGCAATCGGTGGCTCAACGCGTCACGCCTCAATGTCACGGAGTCGTTTGAACGCCGCTGCATAGCTGCTCATTGTCGACGCCGGCCCCGGTGAGGGCGTTGAATACGACGATCCATTGACAGTTCTCCTGCGCGGCGATGTTTGCACGATCCACTGTTGTGAGCCCTCCTGGCCCGCGGACCACCGCAGGGCTATCGGGATAGACCACCACCCAGGCCAAAACGCTCGTGACCTTGAAGTCGTTTGTGACATCACCCGGCAAAGTTGCGCCACCCGAAGGGTCGTATGACACCAGTCGCAACGCCACGTGTGGAGCCGACGTGGTCTCGGCACTCACTGCCGCGGCTGCGGCGTTTAGCGCTTGCTGCTGAGAGAACACGGGCGATGCATCAATTAGTGGTGGCGACGAGAGGAGGCCACGTCCGTACTGGACCGTGGCGCCGGCGTTCACAGGCGTGGCGGCGACTGCGTGTACCGTCGCCCGACTGGGCCGCGCCGATGCGCCCTGGTCGGCAGCCTGGTGAGCACTCGCTGGGTTCGGCGCAGCTTGCCGTGCGCCGTTGCTCGCACAACTGGCCAGAACGACGGTTCCCAAGGTCAGCACTACGCCGAACCAGGCACGCCGGCCCGCTCGAGAGTGCGTCATGGCTACGCAGATGTGCCCAAGCGTCATTTTTCACCCAGTCCAGAAATTGACGGCCGTACAACTCGAGGCACTTTGTTTCCATCGGCTTGTGGCAAGATCGAGAGATAGCACGCAGGGAACGCTCACGTTACTGCCATTGTGATAATAGACACCCATTCCCGTAAAAGCCGTTGGGTATGACGCTGTGCCCGGCACATTCGCTTCGTGATAGCCGGCCTCGGCGCTGTATTGCGGGCTGTAGGGCGACAACCAACCGCTGCTCGGGCTGAATGACGAAGAGTCCCAGACCGTGCTGTCAATCTCCATTATCATGCATCCGCAGGTAAAAAGATAGAGAGGACGGAATGTGTGACGCAAGCCGATCGTCGAAGTAATACTGAAAGAACTATACTTCGTCTCTATAATGTTTTTGCTAGCAAGGTAGTCCTGAGAGAACCAGCGGAGCGAGTGACCACTCGTCAGCTCAAAACCAACTTGCGCCCAGCCTCGGTTGTAAAAGCCTGCATTCGGATTCGCTGACAGCATCACGTATCCATTGTTGAAATTCCCAACGCCGCTGACCCCGCCGCAATTGGTGCCTTGGCGGACGACGATGTAGGTCGATGCGCCCTCGAATGAGTACCCCGGGTGCTTCTACGGGTTGTAGTAGTACTCGTCATGACCAGGGTTGTACGAGCTGCAGCCGCCTATCGCACTAGCGGGCGGAGCACTCGCCAAAGCAAGCGAAGAAGCTGCTGCGGAGAGCGCGAATACAGCAGATAGGAGACGACGTCCGCGGACCCGACGCATTTTTCCTCCTAGTGTCGCGTGAACGATGATCTTTGACCGCCGGTCGCTTTGGTGAGGATTGCGTCGGCGGTCTTGGTCCAGATGAATGGTTGG
This sequence comes from Jatrophihabitans sp., assembly GCA_051000605.1. Taxonomy (GTDB): domain Bacteria; phylum Actinomycetota; class Actinomycetes; order Mycobacteriales; family Jatrophihabitantaceae; genus Jatrophihabitans. Next base: position 95 of record JBPCOE010000118.1, on the reverse strand, counting down.
CAGCGTTCGTTCCAGGCGTCGATGTATGTCTCGATCGCGGCGATGAGGTCCTTGACCGAGGTGAAGGTGCCGCGGCGGATGGCCTGACGGGTGAT
>JBPCOE010000085.1:0-12166 GCA_051000605.1 Jatrophihabitans sp. | reverse complement strand
ACAGGTCGACGTTCACCGACGAGCGCTGGCACGCAATGGCGGCCGGATCGCCGTACGCCGACGCCCGGTGTCTGGTCGCGTACGACGATCAGGGCAACGCGGTGGCGGCGGTGACGGTGTGGTCGGCCGGTACGGGAAAGCCCGGGTTGCTCGAGCCGATGGGCGTGCACCGGGAACATCGCGGTCACGGCTACGGCAAGGCGATCACCGTCGCCGCGGCGGCCGCACTCCAGGAGCTGGGCTCGTCGAGCGCGGGCGTCTGCACCCCGAGTGCCAATGTCGGCGGCGTCGCCACCTACAGGTCAGCCGGCTTCCAGCCACTCCCTGAGAGGCGGGACCGATACCGGGAGGCCTAGTGCGACTGGGGAATCGGCGGCACGCTACTCGGGCGTCCCGAGCAAGGCGGACCTGTTCGAACCGCCGTGACGCCGTGGGTCAGTTCAGCCCGAGGGCGGTCCGCAACCGCTTGTGGTCCATGGCCCCGGTGCGCTGTGCGCGGACGCGTCGAGCAGTTGGACGACGTTCTGGCGGCGGGTCGGGTCGGCCACAGCCTCGCGCGGAGTTCACCCGTCGAGCAGCGGCACCGGCACCGGCACTCGTCCAACACGTCGGCCAGTTCGGCTTTGACGTCTTCCTCGTTTCCGAGGCCACGAGCGACAAGCGCGACGCACCGCTCGTCCTCGGTCACGGCCGCGCTCGATGAGCAGGTCCTGCACCCGGCGGGCGACGGCACTCAGCGCAGCGTCCACGGGACAACCACCTTCAGCGCCCGACAGCTGCGGGCGCCTAGGCTCGACGGCGTGCCGTTGCCCGAGCTGCCGCCGTTTCCCACGTCCCGCCCGCGCCGGCTGCGGCGCACGCCGGCGCTGCGGCGGCTCGTCAGCGAGGTGAGCGTCCGCCCGCAGGATCTCGTCCTGCCCATGTTCGTGCGAGAGAACGCTGTGGAGCCGAACCCGATCTCGTCGATGCCCGGCGTCGTCCAGCACTCCCACGAATCGCTGCTCGAGGCTGCCGTCGATGCCGTGAACAACGGCGTCGGCGGCGTGATGATCTTCGGCATCCCCGAGCACAAGGACGCGACCGGCTCGGGCGCCGACGACCCGGCCGGCGTGCTGAACGTCGCCCTGGACAACCTGCGCCGCGAGCTCGGCGACGACACGGTGATCATGGCCGACCTCTGCCTCGACGAATTCACCGACCACGGGCACTGCGGCGTGCTCGACGCCGCCGGAGATGTGGACAACGACGCGACCCTGCACCGCTATGCCGCAATGGGCCTCGCCCAGGCCACCGCCGGCGCACATTTGCTCGGCACCAGCGGAATGATGGACGGTCAGGTCGGCGCGGTACGGCAGGCGCTCGACGCTGCGGGCCACGTCGACACCGGCATCCTGGCGTACGCGCCGAAGTACGCGTCCGGTTTCTATGGGCCGTTCCGGGAAGCGGTCAACTCGTCGCTACGCGGTGATCGGGCGAGCTACCAGCAGGACGCGAGCCGGACCGTGGCCGACGCACTCGCCGAGGTGGCTCTGGACGTCGCCGAAGGGGCCGACCTCGTCATGGTCAAGCCCGCTCTGCCCTACCTCGACGTGCTGCGGGCGGTGGCCGACAGCAGCCCCGTGCCGGTCGCGGCGTACCAGATCAGTGGCGAGTATGCGATGGTCGAGGCGGCGGCCGAACGCGGCTGGCTCGACCGTGAGCGGGTCATGCTCGAAACCCTGACGTCGATCCGGCGGGCGGGGGCGTCGATCATCCTCACGTACTGGGCGACCGAGGCGGCTGCCCTCCTTGGATGAGCGACGCACGCGGTGCGAGCTGAGATGTGACACTCTGGGCGGCCCGAACGGAGTGTGGGCGTGACCGGCCCGGAAGCCGTCGAACGGACACCGCTCGGGGCGGTCGTCTACCGCGAGCCCGCGCGTCCGTGGACGACCGTGTGGCTGGTCTTTGGGATTCTGGTCGCCCTCTGCCTGCTGGATACCTTGGTATTCGGCAGCGGCATCCCGGTCGGCTTCTGGATCATCGCCATCGTCCTCATCACCGGGGTGTACGCGTTGCTGATCTACTCCGCGCGCGCGACCCGGTCGCTCGTGCTGACCACCGACGAGCTCTGGGTCGGCGACGAGATGCTCGTCCGCCGCGAGATCGTCGGCTCGACGCCGGGTATCGCCGCACGCAGCGACGAGGATCTGCCCGTGCTCGGCTGGCCGACCGGCATGCCCCGGCTGGTGCGTGGGATGACCGTCCGCCTCGCCGACGACCGGGACGTCGTGATCCCCACCCGGAAGATCCATGACCTCGAGAACGCGCTCGGTGTGGCTATCGCCGAGCCAAGAAGCGTCGGCGCGATCCGCCGCGCGAACGCCGCCGATCTCGTGCTGCTCGCCGGCATCGACCGCCGGGCCGGCATCGTCTTCCGGCTCGCCGGCTACGACCTGCCCGAGATCGAGTTCGCGGTCGACGAGTTGCCGCACGCGGCCGCGATCTTCGTCGTCGGCGACCCGCCGGTCGCCTTCGTGTGGTTGCGCGACGTCGACGAACTAGCGTACGTCGAGGAGATCTCTGTCCTGCCGAGTGCCATGCGCAGGGGCATCGGGACGGCGCTGCTCGAGCACGCCTGCGCCTGGGCGCGCGACGCCGGCTACCCCGCCGTCGCCCTGGCCACGTACGCCGACGTCCCGTGGAACGGGCCGTTCTACGCCGCGTGCGGGTTCCTCGAGGTCGACGACGTGCCGCCCGGTCTGGCTGCCATCCGGGCACGGGAGATCGAGAACGGGTTGGACGCGGTGGGCCGGCGCGTCGTCATGCGCCGCGACCTCTGACGCCAGGCCGACCGCGTCGCCCGTCGCGCCGCCGCTCGGGGCGCCCCGGTCGGGCGAGTTCGAGCACGGCGAGCGTGACGACGCCAGCCGTGACAATGCCGACCAGGTTGATGGTCAGCTGCAGCAGCGACTCGCCGCTCTGGTGCCACGCGCCGACAACGGCGGCCACCGCAGCGTTGCCCGCCGCCGGGATCGTGGTCACCGAGATGAACACCCCGACGAGCGCAGCGGACTTGCTCGACGTCAGCGACAGCATCCCGGCCGCACCCGCGACGAGCGCGGTGATCAGCGAGAACCAGCCGGGGTGGTAGATGAACTCGGTCTGGTTGTGCCGGGTCACGTCCTGCACGTTGAACAGCCCGACTAACCGTCCGAGCAGCGCCAGGCCGCTCACGGTCACGATCGCGACCGGGAATCCTACGAGCAGGGCCACCGCGGCCCGGCGCGCGATCTGCCCGCGGCGCCGCATCAGCCCGAGGGCCAGCCCGGCGAGCGGCCCGAATTCGGGTCCGATGACCATCGCGCCGACGATCGTCACCGTCGAGTCGGTGACGACGCCGATGGCGCCCAGCAGCGTGGCCAGGACGATGAAGGCCAGGAAATTCCAGGTGAGCTGCGAGTCCTCGCCCGTCCGCTCGGCGAGGTCGTCCCAGATGACGGCGTCCGCGCCCTCGCCCGGCGCGTCCTGCTCGGCCTTGGTGGCCAGGTGCCCGAGCGCCGTGTCGAGCGGCGCGAGGGTGATCATGCCCTCGTCGAACACGTTCAGCTCGTGCAGCCGATCGAGCAGGTTGTTCGCGCTCTCGCGGGCGACGTCCGCGGTGATCACTGTGCCGCTCGACGAGTCGGTGCTCGTGATCGCGATGGCCCCGAGCTCGTCGCGCAGCGTCCCGAGCACGCCGTCGGCGAGCTGTGCCGGGCAGACCACCCGCAGCTGCATCATCGCCATGACCGACGCGGACCTGTGCTCAGCCCTTGGCGGCCCGCATGGCGACCGCCGCGACCAGCTTCTTCTGCAGCGCCGGGTCGACCTGCTTCGTGACGCCGGTGAACTCCATGGTCGCGGTGACCAGCGGGCCGCGGATGAAGTACAGATCCAGGTAGACCTTCGCCTGCTGCCCCTGCGCGGTCACGTCCACCGTCCCGTTCGCGACGGCGGCGACGTTGCGCGGGCCGCCCGACGGACCGGTGTGCAGCGAGATTGTCGGGGTGCCGAACTTCGCGGCGCCGCTGCCGGACTTGGCCAGGGCGGTCTGCAACGTCTGGTTCAAGCAGGCCTCCGCCTTGCTGTTCGTGAGCAGCTTGACGCGCGCGTCGATCAGCTTCTGGGACTTGAACGACGATGCGCTCGACGATGCGCTGGCCAAACCCTGATCGGTCGAGAAGTCGTCGGAATACACCTGATCCAGCTTCGTCCCAAGATCGATCCCCTTCGCGCCGATGCAGTCCAGCAGCTGGGCTTGCACGTCCGGATCCGAGCCGGTGTCGGTGCTGTGCTTGCCCGTCCAGCCGCTGGGCAGGTCACCATGCGTGAGCACGACCGACTGCAGCTCGGTCTTCGACGGAGGGGACGCCACGGTGCCGGTGCCCGATGTGGAGCACCCAGCGGCGACAAAACAACCCGCGAGTGCGGTGATGGCGATCGACCTGCGTAATGCCATGACGAACATGATCGCACGCGCTCGCGACGCGGTGCTGCCAGTGGCCGCGGGTCCGACCGTCGCCGACGATTTGCCAGACTGGAGCACGTGTCCGAAGCGCCAGTGTCCGCAGAGTTGTTCGAGCGCGCGCAACGCGTCATCCCCGGTGGGGTGAATTCGCCGGTTCGCGCATTCCGGGCGGTGGGCGGGACGCCCCGGTTCATGGTGAGCGGTTCCGGGCCCTACCTCGTCGACGCCGACGGCCGCCGTTACGTCGATCTCGTCTCGTCGTGGGGGCCGATGATCCTCGGGCACGCGCACCCAGCGGTGGTGTCGGCCGTCCAGCAGGCGGCGGCCCACGGCCTGTCGTTCGGCACGCCGACGCGCGGCGAGGTCGAGCTGGCCGAGGAGCTGATCGGCCGGGTCGCGCCCGTCGAGCAGGTGCGCTTGGTCAACTCCGGTACCGAGGCGACGATGTCGGCGGTGCGACTCGCCCGCGGGTTCACCGGACGGCACCGGGTCGTGAAGTTCGCCGGGTGCTACCACGGCCACGTCGACGCGCTACTCGCGTCGGCCGGTTCGGGCGTGGTGACGCTCGGGCTGCCCGACACCCCCGGCGTGACGGGCGCCCAGACGGCCGAGACGATCGTGCTGCCCTACAACGACATAGCGGCCGTGCGGGCCTGCTTTGATGAGTTCGGCAGCGACATCGCCTGCCTGATCACCGAGGCCGCGGCCGGCAACATGGGGGCGGTCGCTCCGCTGCCTGGATTCAACGCAGAACTGCGCAAAATCGCCGCCCTACACGGCGCGCTGCTGATCATGGACGAGGTGATGACCGGATTCCGGGTGTCGCCCGCGGGTTGGTACGGGCTCGACCCCGTCGACGCCGACCTGTTCACGTTCGGCAAGGTCATGAGCGGCGGCCTGCCGGCGGCGGCCTTCGGCGGACGCGCCGACGTGATGGGGCGACTCGCGCCGGCCGGGCCGGTCTACCAGGCCGGCACGTTGTCGGGGAACCCGGTGGCCGTGGCGGCCGGGCTGGCCACGCTGCGCTCGGCCGACGCCGCCGTGTACACCGCCCTCGACCACAACGCGCGCACGATCGGGGCGATGGTCTCGGCGGCGCTGTCCACGGCCGGGGTGGAGCATCAGTTGCAATACGCGGGAAACCTCTTCTCGGTCTTCTTCGCGCCGAGCGTCGTGCTCGACTTCGCCGATGCCCGGGCCGCAGCCACCTGGCGCTACAAGCCGTTCTTCCACGCGATGCTGGCCGCCGGGGTGTACCTGCCGCCGTCGGCCTTCGAAGCCTGGTTCGTCAACGCGGCGATCGATGACGACGTGCTCGCGATCATCGAGGCAGCGCTGCCGCCGGCGGCGCGCGCCGCGGGCGAGGCGACTGCCGCCTAGCCAGCGACGGGTCAGGGTGCGCTTCCCGCCCGCGATGGTCGAAATCTGGGCGGGAAATCGAGCACGGCAGGCGGGATGCTGCCACTATGCGCAGCCTCTCAGGTGACGCAGAATCGACGATCATGGAGAACCGCCTCGTCCGCCGGATCTGCTTGGCGATCGTCGTCCTCGCCGTCGTCGGGATCGGCTCGGACCAGGCAAGCTTCTGGGGCGAAGAGGCGATCGGGGTGGCGATCTGTTGGTCCGGCGCTGTGCTCCCGTCGCTCTGGCTGATCCGCGACGTCCCACGGGTGCGGACGTCCGTGGCCATGCTCGCGATCGGGACGACCGCCGTGTGGGCGGTCGTCTGGCTGCTGGTGCCGGTCACCCGGCGCGCCGCCACCTATTGCATCGGGGGCGGCCCGCCGCCATTCGACTCTCCGTCCAGCTGCCACGTCAGGACGCCCGCGCACGTCTGGGCCGTGGGGCGTGGCCGCGCTGTGCGCGGGCGCGGTAGGGCTGGCGTCGTCGCTGGCCCTGTTCGTCGTGGTGTATCGCGTCGCGGTGTGGCAGTCGGCCCGACCAACCTGAGCCGCTACTGCACGCCCGCCACCACTTGCGTACGGAAGCGCTCGGCGTCGTCGGCCGAGCCGTCGACTGACACCTCCGCGAAGCCGGGACGGTTCCACAGCCATGCGTCGAGATTCGCCGCGGGCGCGGTGACGGAGAAGGTCGGCGCTGCGTCGTCGGCCAGCTCGATTGCCGCCTCGTCGTCGAAGGTCTTACCGGTGTCCGGGGACGTACCGCCCCAACCCCCGAGCCGGACGGTGTGTCGATCGCCGGTATCGCTGGCCTGGATGAGACCGACGCCGCCCGTCGGTGTCCACGTCGCCCAGCCGGGCCGCCAGCTCATCGAGTAGCGCAGGACGACGTCGATGCCGTCCGCCGCGAGGTCGGGCGGAAGCGGAGTGGGCAGCGTGCCGGCGGTGAGTTCGGCGTCGATGCGGTGGATGAGTGCCTCGTGCGCCTGGAACCGGCGAACGAACCCGACATGCTGGTCGGGCGCCCACGTCCAGACCGGCGTGTCGTCGGGGGTACTCGCGAGGGCGTCGACGAGTTCGGCGGTGCTGCGCTCGTAGAAGTCGAACAACGCGTCGTACGCGTCGGGGCGCGGCGGGGGCGCGGCCTCGGGGTCGAGCTCGCGGACGCGGTCGCGCACGATCATCGCCCACATGCTGTGAACACCGGCCAGGTGCCAGAGCAGATCGGCAGCCGTCCAGTCGGGGCACGACGGCACCGCAGCGGCAGGATCCACATGGCGTAGTGCCGCCGCGAACCGCTGCGACTCGGACCGAACGTAGGCGAGGAAATCGAGAGCCATGACAGGAACGTAGCGCCGCCCTCCGACAACGTCCGGACGCCGTCGTCGCGCCCGTGGCCGTTCTGCAACGATGACCGCCATGAGCCCCGCCGTCGTCCACCTGCTGCGCCACGGCGAGGTGCACAACCCCGCGGGCATGCTCTACGGGCGGTTGCCCGGTTTCCAGCTCAGCGAGCTCGGCGAGCGGCAGGCCCAGGCTGCGGCCGACTGGCTGGCGCGGCGCGACATCGCCTACCTGGCGTCCTCGCCGCTCGAGCGCGCCCAGCAGACAGCGGCGCCCCTCGCCGCGGCCACCGGCCTCGAGGTCACGATCGACGAGCGGCTGATCGAGGCCGACAACCGGTTGCAGGGTCGTCCGGTCGCCGGGGGTAAGGGCCTGTTCAGCGATCCGTCGCTGTGGAAGTACTACGTCAACCCGTTCAAGCCTTCGTGGGGCGAACCGTACGAGCAGGTGGCCCGCCGCGTGCTCGAGGCGGCACGCGCCGCGGCGGTGGGCGCGGATGAGCGCGAGGCGGTGTGCGTCAGCCATCAGCTACCGATCGTCTGCGCCGCCCGGGAGGCCAGGGGTCAGCACCTGGCCCACGACCCGCGCCGGCGCCGGTGCAGCTTGGCATCGGTCACGTCCCTCACCTTCGACGAGGACGTCATCGTGCGGGTCGACTACGCCGAGCCGGCGGCCGGGCTGCCGGCCGGCCGGGGCGCCGGCGCCTAACCGTCCCGGCGGCTCACCAAATGCTGAGCCGGTGTCGGCGTGCGCAGCTTCGTAACGCACACTGGACAGCGATGAAATCCAGCCCTAGGGTCCAGCAACTCGCCGCCGCGCTGGCAGTCGCGGCTGCGCTGGTGCTGCCGGCATGTTCGAGCAACGGGTCGTCCGGACCGGGTAAGAACGAGTTCGTCTTCAGCTCGGCGACGAAGCTGGGCAGCGTGATCAAGGCCGCCGACCGCAAGAAGGCCGACGACTTCACCGGCACCCTCATCGACGGCGGCAAGACGAAGCTGTCCGACGACGCCGGCAAGGTCGTCGTCGTCAACTTCTTCGGCTCCTGGTGCGGCCCCTGCAAGGCCGAGACGCCCGGTCTGCAGGCGCTCTACACGCAGGTGAAGAGCAAGGGCGTCCAGCTGGTCGGCATCGACATCAAGGACGACAGGGACAACGCGACATCGTTCCTGAAGCAGGTCGGGGTCACCTACCCGGTCATCTACGACTTCCCGGGCAAGACGATCATCAAGCTCGGCAATCCGCCCGGCTCGCCGCCGTTCTCCTACCTGATCGACAAGTCGGGCAAGGTCGCCGCGGTGTACCTAGGCGCGCTGTCGGCGAAGGACCTCGAACCGGTCATCGACAAGCTGCTCGCCGAGCAGTGAGCATGCTCGCCGCCGGGTTCACCGACACCGTCCAGGACGGCCCGCTGCTCGTCGCGGCGGCGGTGGCGGCGCTCGTCGGGCTGATCGGGTTCCTGTCGCCGTGCGTGCTGCCTCTCGTGCCTGGCTACCTGTCCTACGTCGCGGGCCTGACCGGCGACGCCGAGCGGCCGAGCCAGCGCCGCATGGTGTTCGGCGCGCTGCTGTTCGTCCTCGGCTTCACCGCGATCTTCGTGGCCGAGGGCGTGCTGTTCGGCCAGCTGGGCGCGTCGATCCGCGAGAACAAGGTGCTGATCGAGCGCATCTTCGGCGTCGTCACCATCGTGATGGGCGTCGTCTTCCTGGGCGGCTTCGCCTTCCTGCAGCGCGAATTCAAGACGCACCGGCTTCCGCGCGCGGGCCTGATCGGCGCGCCGCTACTCGGCATCGGTTTCGGCGCGGCCTGGCTGCCGTGCCTCACTCCGACGCTCACCGCCGTCCAGAACCTGTCGTTCTCGCAGGGGACGGCCGGGCGCGGCGCGTTCCTCAGCGTCTTCTACTGCCTGGGCCTGGGGGTCCCGTTCGTCCTCGTCGCCCTCGGGTTCGGGTGGGTGTCGAGCGCGCTCGGCTTCGTGCGCCGCCACCGGCGCGCGGTCAGCTCGGTCGGTGGCGGCGTGCTGATCGTCCTCGGCGTGCTGCTCGTGACCGGCGCCTGGGACCACTTCACGACGTTCCTGCAGACCAGCTCGCCCAGCACCGGATTTGACGTATGACGCCGCTCATCACCGCGCTGCGCAAGGCCTGGCGCCGCCTCACCAGCATGCGGACGGCTCTGATCCTGCTGTTCCTGCTCGCCGTCGCCGCGGTGCCCGGCTCGCTGCTGCCGCAGACCCCGCTGAACCCGGGCAAGGCGAAGACCTACATCGCCGAGCACGGGGTGTGGGGCCGCTTGCTCGACGCGGTCGGGGCGTTCGACGTCTTCGGGTCGGTCTGGTTCGCCGCGATCTACCTGCTGCTGTTCGTGTCGCTCGTGGGCTGCCTGATCCCGCGGATCAGGGTGCACGCCCGCGCGGTCGCCCGCAAGCCGCTGCCCGCGCCGCGCAACCTGGCCCGGCTCCCGGAATCCGGCTGGTACGGCACCACGGACGACCCGGTGACGTATGCGGCGAGCGCCCGCAGCGTCCTCGGCCGGCGCTGGCGGGTGACGCAACGGAGCGAGGAATCCGGCGCGATCACCCTCTCCGCGGAGAAGGGTTACTCCCGCGAGACCGGCAACCTGATCTTCCACATGGCCCTGCTTGCCGCCCTGCTGCTCGTTGCGGTCGGGCGCCTCTACAGCTACGAGGGCTCGGTGATCGTCCGGCAGGGGCAGGGTGTCTGCAACACGATCACCCAGTACGACCAGTGGAAGCCGGGTCGTCTCGCCGCCCAGGGCGCGGTGCGTCCCGCGCCGTTCTGCATCGATCAGCTGAGCAGGTTCACCGCGAAGTTCACCGCGAAGGGCGAACCTCGTCAGTTCGTCGCGAAGATCGACTACACGCGGACGGCCGCGGACGATGCCAAGGTCGAAAAGGCCACGATTACGGTGAACCACCCGCTGCGTCTCGAGGGCGACCGCGTCTACCTGATCAACCACGGCTTCGCGCCGCAGGTGACGATCCGCAAACCCGACGGCACGACGATTCACCAGAGCGCGAACTTCCTGCCGACCGACGGGACCACGCTGTACTCCGAGGGCGTCTTCTCCGCTCCCGGGCCGGACGGCGCGAAGAAGGACGTCGGCATCCGCGGCTACTTCGCCCCGACGGCGGCGCGGGGCGCGAACGGTCTGACCGTCTCGTCCTCACCGGACACCAAGGACCCGGTGCTGGGGGTGCAGGTGTTCCTCGGCGATCTGAACCAGAACGGGCAGCCGCGCTCCGTCTACACGATCGACGTCTCGAAGATGAAGCGCGTTGGGTTGGCCGACCTGCGGAAGGGGCAGTCGAAGACGTTCCCGAACGGGGTCACGGTCACCTTCGACGGCTGGCTGCCCTGGGTCGGCCTGCAGGTCTCGCACGACCCCACGCAGAGCTGGCTGCTGCTCGCGGCGCTGGCCATGGTGGTGGGGCTGGCGTTCTCCCTCGGCGTGCGGCGGCGGCGCCTGTGGCTGCGCATCGCCGCATCGGCCGGGGTGGTCGGTGGCGCCGGCGAGGACTCGCCTACCGTAGTCACCGTCGGCGGGCTCGCCCGCAGCGATTCGGGCAATTTCACCTCGGAATTCTCGACGCTCCTGGCTCGGCTGCAGGCGTCGGCGAACACGGAGCCGTCCGGGTCGTCCGCGTCGCCGGAACGACTCGGCGACACGGTCGGTGCGATCACTGCGGGGAAGGACTGAGCATGAGCGACGCTTGCGGAGCGACCCGGCGGCATGGCGTCTCCGCATGCCCGAGCGGAGTGAGCGCATGAGCGGAATCGACGGCTCGATGGCCCACCTTTCGGACGGGCTGTTCACCACAGCGATCGCCGTCTACGCGCTGGGCATGGTCGGCTTCACCGCCGAGTACGCCTTCGGCCGGGTCGGGCGCACCGCCGCCGAGCGGGGCGCCGCCCCGACCCGCGAGCTCGTGGGCGCGGGCGGGCCGTCCGTCGCTGCGCCGCCGGTGACCGTGAGCCGTCCGAAGCGTCCGATGGCCGATCGGCTCGGGCGGTGGTCGGTCGGCATCACGCTCGTCGGCCTTCTCGTCCAGATCGCGTCGATCTCGGTGCGGGCGCTGGCCGTCGACGCCGTCCCGTGGTCGAACATGTACGAGTTCTCCTCCGTGGCCGGCGCCGTCGGCGTGATCGCGTTCCTGGGGGTGATGTCGAAAGCCCCGCAGATCCGGCACCTCGGCGGGTTCATCCTGCTCCCCGTCATCCTGCTGATGTTCCTGGCCGGGACCGTCCTGTACTCCGACGCCCAACCGCTCGTGCCCGCGCTGCAGTCGTACTGGCTGGCGATCCACGTGTTCCTCGTGTCGATTGCCGAGGGCGCGCTGATGACCAGCGCCGTGCTGACCGTCCTCTACTTGATCAAGGCGCGCTACGACAAGGTGTCCGCCGGCGCCGGGCCGTCGGCGCGGCGCGGCGGTGCGCTGGCCAACCTCGCCGAACGGCTGCCGTCGGCCGAGACGCTGGACAAGGCCGCGTACCGCGTCGTCGCGTTCTCCTTCCCGCTGTACACCGTCGCGATCATCTGCGGTGCGATCTGGGCCGAGGCCGCCTGGGGACGCTACTGGGGTTGGGACCCGAAGGAGACCTGGGCGTTCATCGTCTGGGTCGTGTACGCCTGCTACCTGCACGCGCGCGCGACCGCCGGCTGGAAGGGCCGCTCCGCGGCCTGGATCAACCTGCTCGGGTTCTTCTCGATCACCTTCAACTTCCTGATCGTGAACCTGGTTGTGTCCGGCCTGCATTCCTACGCCGGGCTGAGCTGATATGTGGCGATGTTTGTCAAGTGGCAGGGCGAGGCGCCCGTCCGGATTGCTCCGGGCGGGCGCCTCTGCTTCGTCGTTGCGTTGTGGTGGTGAGCGTGTCGTTGGCGACGCGCGGTCAGACTGATATGCGCGGGTTGG